>NZ_JODF01000025.1:0-138247 GCF_000717945.1 Streptomyces sp. NRRL S-920 | reverse complement strand
AGAGGTAGGGGAGGGAGCCGATGACCATGCCGGTCGCGGTGAGCGTGGAGTCGCCCCGGCTGGTCGCGATGCCGAAGTCGGTGAGCAGGATGGTGCGGTGACGAGGTGTTCCTGGACGTCCGATGTCCTTGGCCGCCCAGACCCGGCCGAAGCCACCCGTGCCCAGGACGTGCGACAACCGGAAGCGGCCGCCTAACAGCAAGCCTTCCACCCCTTGGGCACAACCGCCCGCCCCCTCATCTGCGCTAGCGCCGGGTCAGTAATAGTGACGATGTTGCCAGGGTTCAGGGAATCCGGCTCCACACTCGCGGAGAAGGTCGCTTCCCGACCCGTGGCGCCCGCAGCAGGACACGGAAAGCGAAACGGCCCCTGCTGCGCCAGCGCTCTGGCGCAATCTCCGCAACCTACGGAACATGCCACCGCGCTCAGCGGGAACGCGTCCGCCAAGCCCGTGCGAAAAGTTCGGGCAGGGGGCCGGCGACGGGCCGGGAGTAGACCTTGCGCCCGATGACCCGGACCCCGAGCAACTCAGCCTTCCAGGTCTCCATCGGAGGGTAGAACTTGTCCCCGCCCGCCCAGTCGCCGGGCAGGAACACCCCCCGCCCGGCCCGGGGCCTGCGGTCGGTGACCGCCAGACCCGCCTCGACGAGCGCGGCCGCAACAGCCTTGTGGTGCGCGGGCGTCCATCGGTTGAAGCGGCGGATACGGCGGTCGGTGGGCACGGGCAGGGCGAGCAGTTGCAGATACAAGGTGGCGGCGTCCGTATCCAGGCCGGTGGTGGCGACCGCCTCTTCGACCACCTCTGGCGCGGACAGCCGGGGATCGGACTCGTAGCCGCCCGGCGGCAGCGACCCCTCGGTTATGCGCTGTACGATCCGCTCGAACTCGGGACCGCGCAGCCGGCGGACCAGCGCCAGATGCGAGTCCTCCGCGTCGACCACGGCCTCCAGACGCCGCGAGCGCTCGTCGGCCCCGTAGCGGGCGGGCCGGAAGTACACGCCGGGTGCCTCGCGCTCGCCGCGCCGGTCGAACCCTGCCTCGGACACGACGACCAGGCCGTCGTCCAGCGTGGGATGGGCGAGCGGCTCGGCGGCGTCCAGGTAGGGCAGGGCGCCGGGGAAGTCCGGCAGCAGGCTCGCCACGGTGTGGCCGCGCAGGCTGCGGCCCCGGGCGGAGAGCAGCAGATCCGGGTGGGCCAGGCGCTCCCGCAGCAGCCGTACGGTCTCGGGTACGCCCCGGCGTACGGGGTCTCCTTCGGGAAGCTCGGCGTACACCCAGTCGACGGCGTCGCAGACCACGGCGAGCAGCTCCCTGAAACGGAAACCCTCGTCGCCCTCCCAGCCGCCGCCGCTGATGCTGTTCACCCGCAGCCTGGTGTCAGCGTCGCGGGTCAGCCGAGGCTCGCGCGCGGGATCGGCGAACACGGCGCATACGGCTGCCGGGGCCATTCGAACATCACTGTGCTCGGCGGCGACGGCGAGCGTCGACTCGGGCACGGCGGGACGTACACCCTGTTGCCTGCGCCAGGCCTCGGCGATCCGCTCGGCGAGCGCCAGCTGCCCGCCCTCCAGCCACAGCTGCTCGGGGTCCGCGGGCAGCACGTCGGCCAGCAGATCGAGGCGCTCGGCCACCCGCAGGGACGTCAACTCCCGCTCCCCTGCCTCGGCTTCGGACTGCTTGAGTCCCATCACTTTGCGCGCCTCGGCATCGAGGCCCCGGTACCCGTACTTCACATCGGGTATTCCGGCGAGCAGCAGCGCGGCAGCGGCCCGGCTCAGCCCGGTCCGCTGGGCGAGCACCGCGGACGCCGCGCGATCCCAGGGCGCGGGGCCCTTCTGCCGTACGAGGTGCACGAGGCGCCGCAGTCGGTCAGGTGTGTCCCAACCGGCCGCGGGCACCGGCTCGGTGGCCGTGATCCGACCTGGTACCGGCGGCTGAGCGGTGCCGGTGCGCAACTCGACGAAGCGCTGCCCGTCCTGGCCGGTGCCGAGCCCGTGCAGAGCGACCACCGCGCCGTCGTGGGTCCGAGCGGCGTACGTGTCCTTGTCGGCGAGTTCGAGGACACCCGTACGCATCCGGCTGCGAGCCTCCGGGTCGGCAAAGGGAGTTTCCGCCCACGCCTCCAGCATCGCCAGCTGGACTGCGCGCAGATGGTCCTGCACGTGGAAGGAGCTGGCCCGCAGGGCCACGGCGCCGCACCGGCCGATGAACCGGTACCAGTTCCAGCCCCGGTAGCGCGCGGGCACCTCCTTGCCGCCCCCGGTCAGGTAGTCGCCGACCTCGGCTACCCCGGTGAGCGTGCCGGGCCCCCAGTATCCGGAACCTTCGATGAAACCGTTGAGGGCCTGGGCGATCCACTTCTCATCGAAGGGCTGTGCGGGGCGTATCGGGGTGTGAGGCATGCGGCCATCCTGCCGGATCGCCGCGCGCCTGCCTTTCGCCGGTGCCGGGCACGCGCGGATCCCCGCCACCGGCCCGCATATTCGTTTGCCGTAGGCGAATCATGTCGGATAGGAAGCCCCCATGCTAAAGGGCAGCAAGATCGGGCTGAGGGCCCGCCACGAGGACGACATCCCCACCCTTCGGACCGAGCTGTACGACGATGTGGTGGGCTCGGCGCGGGCCGAGGCCGGGCCGTGGCGTCCGATATCGCCCGGTTCGAAGGACCCGCGGCTGGTGGTGGACGACACGGCGCAGGGCAGCGTCCCGTTCTCCGTCGTGGAGCTGGAGGGAGGCTCCCTGGTCGGCACCGCGGCGCTGTGGGGCATCGACAACCACCACCGGTCTGCCCACATCGGACTCGGGCTGCTGCCGGCGGTACGCGGCAAGGGTTACGGCACGGACGTGGTCGCGACGCTCTGTCACTACGGTTTCGTGGTCCGCGGCCTCCAGCGGCTACAGATCGAGACTCTGGCGGACAACCACGCCATGCTGCGCGCCGCCGAAAACAACGGCTTCGTCCGCGAGGGCGTACTGCGCTCCTCGGCGTGGGTGCTGGGCGAGTTCCTGGACGAGGTAATCCTCGGACTCCTCGTCCAGGACTGGAAGGCGAACTCGCGGGGCTGAAGCCCAAGTTCTTCATAAGTCCTCCAGCCGCGGCTCTCGACAGCGATGTATTGATAACTTACAGAAGTTGCTTATGCTGTTCTGGGCGGTCGCCGCCACCGCGTGCCGCGGCATGTTCGGCCGCCCTCTCTTCACCGTCGAGCCCAAAAACCGTCGTGAGAGGAACGCATGACTGTTCGTGTTGGTATCAACGGCTTCGGCCGCATCGGGAGGAACGTCTTCCGGGCGGTTGCCGCCCGGGGTGCGGATGTGGAGGTCGTCGCGGTCAACGACCTGGGTGACGTGCCGACCATGGCCCATCTGTTGGCCTACGACTCGGTCCTCGGCCGCTTCCCGGAGGAGATCACCGCCGAGCCCGACGCGATCCGGGTCGGCGACAAGACGGTCAAGGTCCTCGCCGAGCGCGATCCGGCCCAACTGCCCTGGGGGGACCTGGGTGTGGACGTCGTCATCGAGTCCACCGGAATCTTCACCAAGGCGGAGAAGGCCCGCGCGCACATCGACGGCGGTGCCAAGAAGGTGATCATCGCCGCGCCCGCCGACGGCGAGGACGTCACCCTTGTCCTCGGGGTGAACGACGACGCGTACGACCCCGAGCGTCACGCGGTCATCTCCAACGCCTCCTGCACCACCAACTGCCTGGGCGTCCTCGCCAAGGTGCTGCACGACACCGTCGGCATCGAGTACGGAATGATGACCACGGTCCACGCCTACACCCAGGACCAGAACCTCCAGGACGCCCCGCACAAGGACCTGCGCCGCGCCCGCTCGGCGGCCGTCAACGTAGTGCCGACGTCCAGCGGCGCCGCCAAGGCAATCGGCCTGGTCCTGCCCGAACTCCGGGGCCGCCTCGACGCGTTCGCGCTGCGAGTTCCCGTACCGACCGGCTCGGTCACCGACCTGACGGTCACCACGAGCCGCCGCACCACCGTCGAGGAGATCAACGAGGCCTACGCGAAGGCCGCCGCCGGCGCGTACAAGGGGCTGCTCTCCTACACCGAGGCCCCCATCGTCAGCTCCGACATCGTCACCGACCCGGCCTCCTGCATCTACGACGCCGGTCTCACCCGTGTGATCGGGCCGCAGGTCAAGGTCGTCGGCTGGTACGACAACGAGTGGGGCTACTCGAACCGCCTCATCGACCTGGCGCTCAAGGTCGGCACCTCACTCTAGGGCCTGTTGACAGCCCCAGGGCCTGCCGGCCGTCACGACCGGGTCTGGTGGCCGAGGTCCGCGAGGCGGGAGAGCGCGGGGAGCGCCTCGGTGATCGCCCGCTGGTCCTCGGGCGCCAGTTGGGCGACGAGGGGGACCAGGCGGCGGATCCGGTCCTCCAGACGGGACGCGCCGACCTGCCGCCCGGCGTCGGTGATGTGGACCAGGACGGCACGCCCGTCCGTCGGGTCGGGGCGGCGTTCCACGAGGCCGTCGTGCTCCAGGCGCGTGATGAGCTGGGTGACTCCTGGCTGGCTGATCTGCTCGGTCTCGGCGAGCTTCGTGAGCCGGGTGGGCCCCCGGGAGGTCAGGGTGTCCAGCACGGACAGAGTCGTGAAGGACAGTGTCTGTAGGGCGGGCAGGCGAATGTAGAAGCGGTTGAAGTTCTCGATCGCCGAGATCAGGGCGCTCACGTCCAGGTGGTCCCGTGGACTGTTGGTGTGCGAAGTGGTCACCCTCGAAAAATAGCGCACGCTTATATAGCCTCGTTGATGCATTGACGGTCGGCGCTTCCAGCGGAATGGCTTCGGGAAGTTCGCCGGCTACGGCCTGACTTGCCCTCAGCCGTTCACCAGGTCGTGGTACCCGGCCGCCAGTCCGCCGCCCGCCGCCTCGGCCAGCTGGGCCACGACCGGATGGACCAGCAGTGCGGCCACGCTGCCCGCCAGCGCGGGGAGGTTGGTGGCGAACCAGCGCCGGACATATGCCATCGTCGTCAGGTCCGTCTGGGGGGTGGTCACGGCCTCCTCCAGCTCGTCCAGAAGCTCGGCCGCGCGGTCGGTGGCCGGGTCCTCCGGGGGAATCTCCGCTCGCACGGAGGTGAACGCGTCATGCAGTGCGGCCAGTTGGGCCTCGGTCACGGTGGCCGTCGTCCTGGCGGCGTCGTTTCCGGCGGCGACGACGTGGTTGCCGTCCCCGACCACTGCTTGACCGGAGATGTCGCGGGCTCGAAGGGAGCGGGCCTCTGTTGGCTTGTCGGACATGATGTCTCCTCGGTGTCGGGCGGAACCCCGTCAGGCGGTACTGCGGTTAGGCGGTCAGGCCGTCTAGTAGGTCAGGGAGTCATGCGGTGGGATTGAGTGTTGTTTCCGACGGTGACTCCTGCGTGTAGGCGTGAATGTCCATGCCGATCGAGTCGCCGTCGTGGGTCACATCCAATTTCGCCGTGTACGAGCCTGGGGCCTGCGGGCGGAACGTGACGATCATGGTGCAGCGGAACTGTCGGTCGCCGGTGGGTGAACACCCTCGGTGCTCCAAGGTGAAGGAGGCCGGCTCGGTTTCCGGTGTGACGGAGAAGGTGACGCTTTCGTCGGTGTCGCAGTCGTAGCCGTCGTACAAGAGTGTGCGACTGTCCTCACTCCCCACGGGCAAGGGTTGGAAATTCGTTGAGCTGACGCCCACCAGAAGGCAACTGGGTGGCCGTCGGCTCTCGGGTTTCGAGGGGGCGGGGCGGGACGGCTCGTCCGGCCGGTCGTTGCCGGGCGGTCGGGGATCGTCGCGCCGCTCGTCCTCCCGCCGCGGCGGCGGCTTCCCGGAGGGCCTGCCTGCCCCCGGGCGCGAGGGTTCGAACGTACCGGGGCGCTCGGATGCGGCGGTGGCGCCGGGAGCGGAAGGCGGCGTGGTTGCGGGCCGCGCGGCGGGCGTGCTGCCGCCGCCCGACATGAGCAGTCCCGCCAGCAGGCCCCCGGCTCCCAGAACCAGCACCCCGATCCCGGTCGCCAACGGACCGCTCAGCCCTCCACCGGAGCCGGCGAACGAGCCTGTCCCGTCCTGCTGTGCGCCTTCTGCCGACGATCGGTCCGTGCCGCCGGTGCCCTGGCCGACTGCCACTCCGACAGCCGCCGAAGCCACCGACGCGGCCGCACTCACCAGGCCGAGCGCCTTACGCCGTACATCTTCCTCCCGTGCGAAGTACGTGACGTCCTCGGTGGCGTCGAGCCTGACAGCGGCCGCTCCGCCCAGCGCCAGCACCTCTTTCCACGCACCCCAGCACAGGCTGCGGGCCAGTACAGGAGCGGCAGCCCGCGCCAAGTCCCGTACCGCCGTGTCGTCGCCCTGTCGCGCGGCCTCCCGGAGAGCGCGCCGGATCAGTCCCGACCCGGCTGCGACCTCGCGCCGGGCGGGGCGTTGACCGATCCAGGTGGCGAGGTCCGGGGTGGCGTCGGCCGCGCTCCTCAGGGTGCCGGCCCTTTCGGCGGTCAGGACGGCGAGTCGTCCCCGGGCTCGGTAGCCGCCGCTCTCATGGGTGACCAGGCGCAACTGTTGGAGTTCCGCGCACGCCCCCGCCACCGGGGTGCCCGCACCGACTGCTCCGAGAAGGGCCGTGGGGATGGAAAGAGGCTGGAAGGCGCACAGGGCACCGAGCAGGTCGGCTGCTCCCTGGCCGAGCCGTCCGGCGAGCCCCGAGGCCACCGCGGTCTCGTCCGCGGTGAAGGCCTCAGCGGTGCTGCCACCGGCTTCCAGCAGGGCCGCTGACGCGACCAGGGCGCGCGGATGTCCGTGCACCTCGGCGGCGAAGCGGGCCGCCTCGCGTGACTCCGCGTCGCTGAGGGGCCGGCCCAGTTCCCGTTCGAGCAGGGCGAGCGACGCGCTCGCCGACAGTCCGCCGAGCTGACAGGCGCGGGTGGCGGATCCCGTTTCCGTCGGGCCCTGCTCGGTGGAGGCGACCAGTACGTCGCAGCCGGGCAGTGTGTCCCGCAGCACGGCGAGCCCGTCGGAGGCAGGGTCCGTGAAGTCGTCGATGACCACCAGTGCCTCGATGGGGGCCATGAGTCGCTTCAGCCGTGCCGAGCCCGGTTTGTAGTCCTCGGTGTCGTAACAGGCCTGGAAGATCTGCTGGAGGATGTCCTCGGTGTCCGAGCCGCCGGCCTGGATGAAGATCACCGGTGCGTCCGGTTCGCGGTCCGCGGCGACGCGGCTCAGCAGCGCCGTCCTGCCGCTGCCCGGCGGGCCGTGCAGCCGGACGGCGTACCCCTCGGCGAGCCGGTTGTTGACGCGGGCGAGTTCCTCGTCGCGCCCGAGCAGCACGGGGGCCCGCGGGGGCCGGACCCAGTCCGCCGGCCGTGGGCGGCGCCGGACGCGTGGTGGTCCCTCGGCGCTCGGCGCCACGGATGATCCGTGGTCGAACACGACGATGTGGTTCACGACGTTGACGTCGTTGTGGTCGCCGACGACCAACTGCCCGCTGATGTCCCGCGCTTGGACGCTCGTACCCAACTGCCGCCCCGCCCCCCCGTATCAGCCCCTGGGACAGCAGTACAACAGGCCGCGATGCCCGTAAACCCCGTGGCATGACTTGGAGGGTTATTGCTTGCTTTACTACTTCTTCTAGCGGAAGTTGACCGCTTTGTGCGGGCGGGATCGTGCGCGAAGCCCCTAGCCGGACATGCTCCGGATGCCCTTGCTGCGCGTGGCCGTCACCGCGGCGACGGTCACCAGGGCGGGGAAGACCAGCATGGCCGTGGTCGGGCTGAAACGGGCCAGGAGGGCGCCGGCCAGGGCGGGAGCGAGCGCGGCGGCTGAGCCTGCCGCGAGCAGCACGCAACTCACCACGCGGCCTTGCAGGCGGTCCGGTGTGACGGCGGCCTGGTGGGCGAAGAGCGCCGCGTTCGCCGTGGGCCCGAGGAAGACCGCGGCGGCCAGCGGTATGGCGGCCGTCACACTGCCCGCCAGCAGCGCGCTCACCGCCATCAGCACGGCCGTCGTCCAGCACAGCAACCGCATCAAGAGGGGCAGCCGCAACCGCCGCTGGAGCGCGGGGGCCACGAGGGCGCCGAGGAAGCCGCCCAGCGCGAAGATCGTGCCGGCCAGACCCACCAGGGCCGGGGTGACGCCCGCGTCGAGCAGGGCGAGCGTCATCGCGAAGATCATGCCGGTGAAGGCCATGTTCAGCGGCGCGGCGATCACCAGCAGGGCGCGCAGGAAGGGATGTCCCAGGAGGAAGCGCAGGCCTTGAGCCGCGGAGGCGGCGGCGGTCTTGGCCGCTTCCCGCCGGACCTCCTGGAGAGGCCGCCGGATACAGGCGACGGCCACGAGGGAGAGCAGGTGGCTCAGCGCGTTGCCGAGGAAGGGCAGGGCGCGGCCGAGCCCGAACAGCACGCCGCCCAGCGGCGGACCGGTCAGCGAGACGGCGTACGCCCGCGCCTCGTTGCGGGCGACGGCCGCGGTGAGCTGGTCGGGGCGGACCAGGTTGCGCACCGAGGCGTGCTCGGCGGTGCTGAAGACGGCCGTGGCGGCGGCACCGGCGATCACCACCGCGACGATCACCGGCAGGCTCGCGGCGCCCGCCGCCACCGCCCAGCCGAGCAGCGCGTACCCGGCGAGCCGCAGCACATCGCAGATGATCATCAGGCGGCGGCGGTCGAGGCGGTCGGCGAGGACACCGGCCGGCAGCCGGCACACCAAGGTGGTGACGAGTCCGGCGGTGCCGACGAGCCCGGCCTGCGCGGGGGACCCGGTCTGCTGGAGCACGAGCAGCGGCAGCGCCAGTTCCAGCATGGCGCCGCCGAGGTCGGACAGGCACTGCCCGCTCCACAGCAGGTTGAAGTCGCGGTTGCGCCACAGCCCCGGTGACCGGTCGCCGTCCGTCTCGGCGCTGCCCTCGCCGACGGACGGCCGGCTCACAGCGGATCCCCCGCCGACGCGGTCCCGGCCCCGCCTTCCGCGCCGGCCATGTCCGCGCCTGCCGCACCGCCAGGGCCCGGGTCCGTCGGGATGACCATCATTTTCGTGACGGAGCCGTCGTCGGCGACGACATCCCGGACGTGGCGGAATCCCAGTCGGCGGCACAGGGCGAGACTGGCGGTGTTCTCCGCGCCGACCATGCCGTACGCCTGGCTGAGCCCGAGGTTGTCGGCGGCGTGCCGGAGCAGGCCTCGTACGGCCTCCCCGCCCAGTCCGAGCCCCCAGTACGCGGGGGCGAGCGCGGTGATGAGTTCATGGCCGTCGACGTTGCCGGTGGGCTTCACCTCGGCGTGCCCGACGTAGTCGCCGCCCAGCCACAGGCCCCACACGTCGAACCGGCACGTGGGGTAGACATCGGTGAGGATGGCGCGGAACACCTCACGCAGTTGCGGTTCGGGCACGAGGTCCTGGCCCATCCAGCGGCACACCTCCGCGTCCCGCAGCAGCGCGACGAAGTGGTCCTCGTGCTCGGGTCGGTACGGGAGGAAGTGCAGGCGTTCGGTGTGCAGTTCGGGGGTCATGGCGGGCTCCTCGGGAGTGATGCCGTGCGGTTGGTGGGCCGAGGGCGGTGGGGCGCCGGTACGGCGACGCGTGGGGGTGCCGGGCCGGCGCGGGTGCGGCCGGCCCGGCGTGCGGGTGCGGGCGGGGTCGGTCAGGCCGGGGTGTTCTCCATGCGCTCGCGCAGGCTCTTGGGCCGCATGTCGGTCCAGACCTCGTCGACGTAGGCGGAGCACTCGGCCTCGGTACCCTCCTTCCCGACGGGCTGCCAGCCCGCGGGCACCTCGATGTCGGCGGGCCAGAGGGAGTACTGCTCCTCGTCGTTGCGCAGCACCTGGTAGCGGGTGTTCTCGTCCATGTCGCCTTCTTTCACGGTTCGGTTCAGGGGGGTCGTGGCTCGGTTGACGGGGTACGGGCGGTCGGGGCGCGGGGTGCGTGAGGGCCGTGCCGGGCGGTCCGCCGGGACGGTGCCTCGCGGGGGCGCAGTGGCGTCATCGGCCTCCCCGGGCGTGCCGGGCGAGGTGGCGCAGGGCCTCGGCGAAGTCCTCGGCCGCCCGGCGCACGGCCGCCGTGGCGTGCAGGCCCGGCCGGTGGTGCCAGGTGAAGGCGAGCCGGCCGTGCTGCACCGCGCCCACCACCTCCACCGGGTGCGAGCCGGGGTCGCGCGGGTCGTGGTCCTGTCCGAACGAGCCGTGTTCGGCGCGGACCAGGCCGCCGTCCGCCGTCTCGGGGCGTGCGTCCCACTGGCCGAGGTAGTTGAACACCACCTGGCTGTGTGCCTGGGCGCCGAGGCGTTCGCGGACCTCGGGCGGTCCGAAGGTGCGCAGGGCGCCGTAGCCGATGCCGTTGGCGGGCACGGCGCGCAGCTGGCGGCGGACCGACTTCACCAGGGAGCGCCAGTCGCGGTCCTGGCCGAGGTCGCCGGGGTCGGGCACCTGGAGGGCGACGGGGTAGACGGTGGTGAACCAGCCGACGGTGCGCGAGAGGTCGACGCCGTCCAGCAGGTCCTCCCGGCCGTGGCCCTCCAGGTCCAGACGGACGCGGTCGTGGCCGGTCCAGCGGGCCAGTGCCAGGGCGAGCGCGGTGAGCAGGACGTCGTTGACCCGGGTGCGGTAGGCGGTGGGCGCGGAGCGCAGCAGGGCCGTGGTGTCGTCCTCGTCGAGTTCCACGCTCACCGTGGCGGCCGGTCCCTCGCCGGTTGCCGTGGCCGGGTCCGCCGGGGCGGGTTCGGCGCCCACCGTCCGCTCCCAGTGCGGCAGTTCGTGATCCAGGCCGCCCTCGGCGACGTGCGCGGCCAGGCGCCGGGACCATGTGCGGAAGCTGGTGCCGCGCTCGCCCAGGGCGACCGGGTCGCCCTGGAGGGCCTGCCGGTAGGCCGTCTCCAGGTCGTCGCGCAGGACGCGCCAGGAGACGGCGTCCACCACCAGGTGGTGGGCGACGAGGAGGAGGTACGCGGGCCGGTCCGGGTCCCCGGTGAACAGGGCCGCCCGCAGGTGCGGGCCGCGGGCCAGGTCGAAGCTCGCGTGGAGTTCGTCGGCGGCCTTCGCCATCGCGGCGTCGGCCTCCTCGGCGGACAGACCCGTCAGGTCGTGGCGTACGAGGATGTCGTGGCCCGCGGCGGGCGGCGGGTTGAACTGCCGCCAGCCGTGCTCGTCCTGGGTGAAGCACATGCGCAGGGCGTCGTGGTGCTCCAGCAGGGCGTCGAGGGCGGTGCTCAGCGTCCGCGGGTCGGGGCGGCCGTCGAGTTCGAGGAGCGCCGACTGGTTGAAGTGGTGGTGGGCCGCGCGGGGCGTGGTCAGGAACCACTCCTGGATCGGGGTGAGCGGTACCTCGCCGGTGACCGGGCCGTCGGCGGAGGGCCGGGGCGCGGTGCGCACGACGAGGGCGAGTTCGGCGACGGTCTGGTGGGTGAACAGGTCCCGGGTCGCCACGTGCAGTCCGTCGCGGCGCATCCGGGAGACGACCTGCATGCTCAGGATGGAGTCGCCGCCGAGCGCGAAGAAGTTGTCGTCGGCGCCGGCCTCCTCGATGCCGAGCACGTCGGCCCAGATACGGGCGATACGGCGTTCGGTGTCGGTGCGCGGCGCGGTCCGCGGGCCGTCCGCGGCCTGGGCGGGGCCGGGCGCGGGCAGTGCGCGCCGGTCGGTCTTGCCGTTCGGGGTCAGCGGCAGCCGGTCGAGGGGTACGAAGACCGACGGCACCATGTGCGGGGGCAGCGACCCGGCCAGGTGCAGCCGCAGCTCCCCGACGGGCAGCGCGGTTCCGGACGCCTCCGTGCCCGGGGTGCCGGTGCCGGACGGCTGTGCCGGTACGACGTACGCGACGAGCCTGGCCGGTGCGCCGGGCCCCTCCCCCGCGCGGACGACCACGGCCGCGTCCCGCACCAGCGGGCTGCGGCGCAGCGCGCTCTCGATCTCCCCGGGCTCGATCCTGAAGCCGCGCAGCTTGACCTGGTCGTCGGTGCGGCCGGCGAACCGCAGTTGGCCGTCGGCGGTCCAGCGGACCAGGTCCCCGGTGCGGTACATCCGCTCCCCCGGCGCGCCGAACGGGTCGGGCAGGAACCGTCGCGCGGTGAGTCGCGGCCTGCCCAGGTAGCCGCGGGCCAGGCCGGGCCCGGCGATGTACAGCTCGCCGGTCACGCCGGGCGGTACGGGGCGCAGGGCGGCGTCGAGCACGTACACGCGGGTGGCGCCGGACGGGCGGCCGATGGTCGGGGTGCCTGTGCCCGGGGTGAGCGGGCCGGTCCAGGTGGCGACCACGGTGGCCTCGGTGGGGCCGTAGGAGTTGACCATGCGGCGGCCGGGGGCCCAGGTGTCGGCCAGGTCGGCCGGGCAGGCCTCGGCGCCGACGATCAGGGTGCGCAGGCCGGGCAGGGCTGCGGCGGTCTCCGACGGGAGCGTGGCCAGCGCCGCCGGTGGAATCAGCGTGTGGCTGACCCGCCGCTCGGCGAGCACCTCGGCGAGCCGCTCGCCGACCAGTGGCCCTTCCTCTCCCGTCACCAGCGCGGCGCCGCTGAGCAGGGAGACGCACAGTTCGAGGACGGAGGCGTCGAAGCTCGGGGAGGCGAATTGGAGGACCCGGTCGCCAGGGCCCGCCGCGTACTGTTCGGCGGCCGCCGCGGCGAAGGAGGCGAGGCCCCGGTGGGTGACCATGACGCCCTTGGGCGTGCCGGTGGAGCCGGAGGTGTAGATGACGTAGGCGGGATGGGCGGGAGTGAGCGCCGTGGTGCGGTCGGCGTCCGTGAGTGCCGTGTCCGGCCCCTCGGTGGACCACACCTCGGCCGGGTCGTCGAGGACCAGGTGGGCGCCCGCGTCCCGGATCATGAACTCCCTTCGCTGCGGCGGGTAGTCGGGGTCCACGGGCAGGAAGGCCCCGCCGGCCTTGGCGACGGCGAGCTGTGCCACCACGGCGGCCGCGGAGCGCGGCAGCGCGAGGGCGACGACGCGCTCGGGTCCGACGCCGCCCCCGACGAGCCGGTGGGCCAGACGGTTTGCGGCCCGGTCCACGTCGGCGTAGGTCAACTCCCGGTCGCCGTCGATGAGCGCCACGGCGTCCGGGGTGCGTGCCGCCTGCTGTTCGAACAGGGCGGGCAAGGTGGATTCGGGCACCGGGCCGAAGATGCCCCGGCCCTGCTCCAGCAGGTTCTCCCGCTCGTCGTCGGAGGCCAGCGGCAGCGCGCCGAGTGGGCGGGAGGGGTCCTCGGCGACGGCGTGCAGCAGGGTGCCGAGCTGTCCCGCCATCCGTTCGGCCGTGGCCGCGTCGAACAGGTCGGTGTTGTAGGTGAGCAGGGCGTGCAGCTCACCGGAGTCGGTCTCGGCGAACTCCAGGGTGAGGTCGAACGCGGCCTGCTCCGACTCCGGTTCGACGTCGGTGGCGTCGAGGCCGGGCAGGTAGAGGGCGACGGCCGGGGTGTTCTGGAGGACGACCATGACCTGGAAGAGCGGGCTGCGGCTGGTGTCGCGGACGGGCTGCACCTCGTCCACGACCCGTTCGAACGGCACGTCCTGATGGGCGAAGGCGTCCTGCACGGTCTGCCGTACGTCGCCGAGGAACCCGGTGAACGGCATGTCGGCCCCGGCCCGGGAGCGCAGCACCAGGGTGTTGACGAAGAAGCCGACGAGGGCCTGGGTCTCGGGCCGGTCGCGGCCCGCGTTGACGGTGCCGACGGCTATGTCCTCGGTGCCGGAGAGCCGGGCGAGGTAGCTCTGGGCGGCGGCCACGAGCGTGGTGAACAAGGTGGTGCCGTGGTCCCGGGCGAGCCGGGTGAGGCGCCGGGCGGTCGCGGCGGGCACCACGAGCCGGGTGGTCGCGCCGGCGCTGGTGCGCACCGCGGGCCGTGGCCGGTCGGTGGGCAGCTCCAGCGGCGCGGTGTCGGCCAGTTGCTCCTTCCAGTAGGCGAGGTCCTCCTCGGCCTCGGTGTCGCCGGTGGTGCGCTGCCAGTGGGAGTAGTCGGCGTACTGCACCGGCAGCGGCGCCAATTCACCTGTACGCACGCCGAGTTCGGAGCGGTAGAAGTGGGCGAGGTCGCCGAGCAGGACGGAGGTGGACCAGCCGTCGGTGACGATGTGGTGCAGAGCGAGGGTGAGTACGTGGTCGTGCTCGGCGAGCCGGATCAGGCCGATGCGCAGCAGCGGGCCCTCGCGCAGGTCGAAGGGGCGGACGCGTTCCTCGGCGAGCAGGCGGCGCACGGCCGGTTCCTGCTCCGCCGCGCCGAGTCGGCACAGGTCGTGGAGGGGCAGTGGCACGTCGCGGGGCGGGTGGACGCGCTGGATGCCGTGTCCGTCGACGCTGTCGAAGGTGGTGCGCAGCGACTCGTGCCGGGCTACCACGGCGCCGAGGGCGGCGCGCAGCGCGTCGGTGTCCAGGGTGCCGCGCAGCCGCAGGGCGAGCGCGGTGACGTACTCGGCGCCGCCGGGCTCGAACTCGTGCAGGAACCAGAGGCGTTGCTGGGCGTGTGACATCGGAGCGACCGCGTCTCGGGCGACCGGGACGAGCGGTGCGCGGCCGGATCCCCGCCGCTCGCCGAGCAGGCGGGCCAGGGCGGCCGGTGTCGGGTGGGTGAAGACCGCGCGCGGTGTGAGGTCGGTGTCGAAGGTCTCGGCGAGGCGGGAGGCGAGCCGGATGCTGAGGATCGAGTCGCCGCCGAGCTGGAAGAAGTCGTCCTCCACGCCGGGTGGTTCGCTGGCGAGGACCTCGCCGAAAACGTCCGCCGTGCGGCGCTCGGCCTCGGTGCGGGGCTCGACCCGCTCGGGGCCCGGCAGGGCGTCCGGCGCGGGCAGGGCGGCCCGGTCGACCTTGCCGTTGCGGCTGAGCGGCAGCGCGGCGAGCGGGACGACGGTGGTGGGTACGAGGTAGTCGGGCAGGGTGCGGGCGGCGAAGGCCAGCAGTTCCTCGGCGTCCCGGCCGGCCGGTCCGACGACGTAGGCGACGAGCCGCTTGGCGCCGGGGCGGTCCTCGCGGGCCAGGACGGCCACGTCGGCGACGCCCGGGTGGGCGGCGAGGGCGGCCTCGACCTCGCCCGGCTCCACCCGGAAGCCGCGGATCTTCACCTGGTCGTCGGCGCGGCCGAGGAACTCGACGGTGCCGTCCGGGCGCCGCCGGGCCAGGTCGCCCGTGCGGTACATGCGGGCGCCGGGCGGGCCGAGCGGGTCGGCGAGGAAGCGGCCGGCCGTGTCGCCGGGGCGGCCCAGGTAGCCCCGGGCAACGCCCTCGCCGGCCAGGTACAACTCGCCCGGGCAGCCCGGCGGAACGGGCCGCAGCCGGGCGTCGAGGACCAGGGCCCGCATATCGTCCAGCGGGCGTCCGATGGGGATGGTGCCGGGGACCGCCGCCGGGTCGGAGAGGGCGAAGCTGGTCGCGAAGGTGGTGGTCTCGGTGGGGCCGTAGCCGTCCACGACGGTCAGGCCGGGGCAGGCGTCGAGGACCCGGCGCACGGCCTGCGCCGGTACGACGTCACCGCCGGTCCACACCTGCGCGAGGCCGCGGAAGCAGTCGGGCGCGTCCTGGGCGAGGAGCCGGAACAGTCCGGCGGTCAGCCACAGCGCGGTGAGTGCGCCGTCGGCGGCGAGCCGGCGCAGCGAGGCCGCGTCGACGCCGCCCGGGGCCACGACGACGCAGCCGCCGTTGAGGAGCGGTGCCCACACCTCGAAGGTGGCGGCGTCGAACGCCACCGGCGAGTGCAGCAGCACGCGGTCGCACACTCCGTCGGCGAACCGGCTGTCGGTGGCGAGCGCCGCCACGTCCCGGTGCCGCACGGCAACCGCCTTGGGCAGGCCGGTGGACCCGGAGGTGAACATCACGTACGCCAGTTGGTCGGGATCGGCGGCGAGGTGTGCGTACGCCTGCGTGGTCCCGGTGCGGGCCGCTGTCACCTCCGTGGCGGTGAGTCGGCGGGTCGCGCCCGCCTGGGCGAGCAGGGTGTGGCGGCGCTCCTCGGGGGCGCGGGTGTCGACGGGGACGTAGGCGCCGCCGGCCATGAGTACCGCGAGCTGGGCGACGACCAGTTCGGCGGAGCGGTCGAGGAGCAGCGCCACCCGGTCCTCGGGGGCCAGACCACCGACCCGGAGCAGGTGGGCCAGCGCGCTTGCCCAGTCGTGGAGTTGACGGTACGTCCATCCGCGTTCGCCCTCCTGGATCGCGGGGGCGTCCGGGGTGCGGCGAACCTGCTCGGTGAACAGGTCGACGGGGCTGCGCGGCGCGGCCCGGCGGGCGGTGGTGTTCCAGGCGGCCAGCAGCTCGCGGTCGGCTGGAGCGAGCACGTCCAGGTCGGTCAGGTCGGTGTCGAAGCCGTCGGCGAGGGCGGTGAGCAGTCCGGCGAGGCGCGCCGCGGCGCGCTGGACGGTGGCGGGGTCGAACAGGTCGGGGTCGTAGGCCAGGTCGAAGCCGAGCCGTTCGCCAAGGTGGGCGCGGAGGCACCAGGGGAAGGTGGTGGCGTCGTCGGCGCGCACCTCCTCGACCCGGACCCCGGTGCGGGCCGTCGCCGACTCGTCCACGGGGTAGTTCTCGAACACCACCATGCTGTCGAACAGGGCCTCGCCGGACGGGACCTCGCTCACGGCCTGGATACGGGACAGGGCGAGGAAGTCGAAGCGGCGGGCGTCGCTCTGCCTTTCCTGGAGGTCGCGCAGCCACGGCAGCACCGGCCCCGCGGGTATGCGGACCCGGGTCGGCACCGTGTTGATGAACATGCCGATCATGCCTTCGACGCCGGGCAGTTCGGCCGGGCGGCCGGACACGGTGGTGCCGAAGACCACGTCGTCCCGGCCGCCGGAGCGGGCGAGGAGCAGCGCCCAGGCGCCCTCCACCACCGTGTTCACGGTGAGCCCGGCGCGGGCGGCGGTCTCCCGCAGGCGCCGCGAGGCCCCGGCGTCCAGCTCGTGGTGGACGGCCGCGGCGGAACGGGCGCGGTGGGCCTCGGCGGGTGTGCGGTCGTACGGCAGCGGGGTCCGGGCGCTGAAGTCGGCGAGGGTTTCGGCCCAGTGCCGCTCCGCCGCCGTCTCGTCCTGCTCCCGCAGCCAGTGCAGGAAGTCCGCGAAGGGCCGCCGTACGGGAGGCGCCTGGTCGGGGCCGCCGGTGAGCGCGGCGTAGCGCTCGCAGACCTCGGTGAGCAGCTGCCCGGTGCTCCAGCCGTCGAGGACGATGTGGTGGGTGGACCACACGAGGAGCACCTCGTCGCCGGGCAGGGCGGCCAGGGTGAGCCGGGTGAGCGGGGCCGTGGCGAGGTCCATGCCGGCCGCGCGGTCCTCGGCGAGGAGCCGTTCGGTCGCTGCGGCGCGCTCGGCGGGTGTGAGCGCACGCCAGTCGAGGTGGCTGACGGGCAGTTCCGCGTGGCGGTGGACGAGCTGGACGGGGTGCGGCAGGCCGTGCCAGTGGACGCTGGTGCGCAGCGCCGGGGTGCGGTCGGTGACGTGCTGCCAGGCGGCGGCGAAGGCCCCCGGGTCGGCGACGCCGGACAGCCGTACGGCCGTGCGGTCGAAGTAGGCGTGCTCGGTGTCCACGAGGCCGTGGAAGAGCATGCCGGACTGGAGCGGGGTGAGCGGCAGGACGTCCTCGACGTGGCGGCCTGTTCCGAGGAGCCGGTCGATGTGCTCCTGGTCGAGGCCGGCGAGCGGGAAGTCGGAGGGGGTGCGGCCGCCCGCCTCGGGGTCGGCGCAGTGGGCCACGATCTCCCGCAGGGCCGCGAGCATGTCATCGGCGAGCCGGTGGACGGTGCTCTGGTCGTAGACGGCGGCGGGGTAGGTCCAGCCGAGTTCGAGCCTGCCTTCCTGGACGACGCCGGTGATGTCCAGGAGGTAGGGCCGGGGTTCGTCCGGGTCGGTGTCCCGGCCGGCCGGAGGCAGGGCGGCGCGCAGCAGGCCGTCGGAGCCGCCGTCCGTGTCCCATTGGCCGTGGTAGTTGAAGCCGACCTGCGGGGCGGGGGCCCCGGCGAGCGGGCTGCCGGGCACGAGGTGGCGCAGGGCGCCGTGGCTCAGGCCGTGCAGCGGCACCGCGCGCAGCTGCTCCTTCACCGAGCGGAGCGTGTCGTGCCAGTCGGCGTCCGGGGCGACGCGCAGGGCGAGCGGGAACTCGGCGGTGAACCAGCCGACGGTCCGCGACAGGTCGACGTCCGCGAACAGTTCCTCCCTGCCGTGGCCCTCGACGCCGAGCAGGACGGTGTCGCGTCCGCACCAGCGGGCCAGGGTGCGGCCGAGGGCGCTGAGCAGGACGTCGTTGACCTGGGTGCGGTAGGTCTGCGGAACCGCGCGCAGCAGGGCTTCGGTGGTCCGCTCGTCGAGGGTGACGGAGAGGGTGGTGGCGGTTCCGTGGGTGTTGGGGCCGGGTCGGCCCGCGGGCAGGGCGGCCGGTGCCGTGCCGGTGCGTGTCCAGTACGGCAGGTCGGCGTCGAGTGCGCCGGATCGGGTGTGCCGGTCGAGCCGGGCGGCCCAGTGGCCGTAGGACGTGCCGGTGGGGGGCAGTTCCACGGGCCGGCCGAGCGCCGCCGCCCGCTGGGCGGTCTCCAGGTCCGCGAGCAGGATGCGCCAGGAGACGCCGTCGATGACCAAGTGGTGTGCGGTGATGACGAGTTGTCCGGGCCACCCCGGGCCGCGGTCGAAGAACAGTACGCGGAAGACGTACCCGGCGGTGGGGTCGAGGGCGGCCTGCGCCTCGTCCGTCAGCCGCTGGACCTCGGCCTCCAGTGCCGTGTCGTCGAGGCCGGCCGTGTCGTGCCGGGTGAAGACGCCATCCGGCGCCTCGGGCAGGACGTCCTGGCGCCAGCCGTCGGCGGTGTGGCGGAACCGTGTGCGCAGGGCGGCGTGGTGGCGTACGAGGGCGTCGGTGGCGGCCTGGAGCGTCGGGCCGGTGGTGCCCGGGGCGAGTTCGAGGCGCTGGGTCATGGTGAACCGGAGGCGCTGCCCGGGTGTGCGGCCGTCCAGATACCAGCGCTGGATCGGGGTGAGCGGCGCCTCGGCCGGCTCCTCGGCGGTGTCCTGCTTCGGCGCCGACTCCTGTACGCACAGGGCGAGTTCGGCGACGGTCTGGTGGCGGAAGACGTCCTTGGTGGCGAGGGCGAGTCCGGCCTGCCGGGCGCGGGAGACGATCTGGATGCTCAGGATGGAGTCGCCGCCGAGCGCGAAGAAGTTGTCGCGGGCGCCGACGCGTTCGACACCGAGCACCTCCGCCCAGATCGCGGCCAGGCGTTCCTCCGTGCCGGCCCGGGGGGCGACGTAGGGCGTGCCGCTGTCGGGCTGTGCGGGCGGGGCGGGCAGGGCGCGCCGGTCCGTCTTTCCGCTGGTGGTGCGGGGGATGCGGGTCAGCGGGACGAACGCGGCGGGCACCATGTGGTCGGGCAGGGTACGGCGCAGCGCGAGGCGCAGGGCGTCCGCGGACGGGACGCGGTCGGTGGCGGGCACGACATAGCCGACGAGCATGAGGCGGCCCGCGTTGTCGCGGGCGGCGACGGCGGCATCGGTGATGTCCGGTTGGTCCAGGAGGGCGGCCTCCACCTCGCCTGGTTCGATGCGGAACCCGCGGATCTTGACCTGCTCGTCCGCCCGGCCCAGGAACTCGAGGAGCCCTTCCCGGTCCCAGCGGGCCCGGTCGCCGGTGCGGTACATCCGCTCGCCGAGCGGGCCGAACGGGTCGGCGAGGAAGCGGGTGGCGGTGAGGCCGGGCCGGTTCAGATAGCCGCGGGCCACCTGCGCCCCGGCCAGGTACAGCTCGCCGGGCGTGCCGGGCGGCACCGGGCGCAGGGCGGCGTCGAGGACGTAGGCGCGCAGGTTGCCGCCGGGGCGGCCGATGACCGGGCGGTGCGGCTGGTCGGCGCAGCGGCCGTAGACGGCGTCGACGGTGGTCTCGGTCGGCCCGTACATGTTGTACACGGCGACGCCCAGGTCCTGTTCGGCGCGCACGAGGTCGCGCCAGACGGCCGGGGTGACGGCCTCGCCGCCGACGAGCAGCAGGCGCGGGTGGTGGCGGCCCGCGGCGAGCAGTCCCGCGGCGGTGAGTTCACGCAGGTAGGACGGCGTGACGTTGACCAGGTCGAGGCGGTGGTCGGCGATGTGGGCACAGAACGCCTGCGGGTCGAGGCGTACGTCCTCGTCGATCAGGTGGACCTCGTGGCCGAGGGCGAGGAGCAGCGGTCCCTCCCAGGAGGTGTCGAAGGAGAAGGAGGCGCTGAGCGCGGCCCGCAGCCGCTGCCCGTCGGCGGTGTGCGGGGCGAGCAGGCCCGTGCGGTGGTCGTGGCAGAGGTTGACCAGGTGCCGGTGTTCGACGGCGACGCCCTTGGGGCGGCCGGTGGAGCCGGAGGTGTAGATGAGGTAGGCGGTGTTGGCGGGCAGCAGCGGCCGGACGCGGTCGGCGTCGGTCGGGTCGTGGGCGGGCAGCCGGTCCCACGGGACCGCGTCGAGGCCGGTCAGCAGGGTGTGCGGGCGGGCGTCGGCGAGGAGGAAGTCCTGCCGTTCGGCGGGGAGCGCGGGGTCCAGGCAGAGCAGGGTGGCGCCCGCCTTGAGGACGGCGAGCAGCGCCACCATCGACTCGGAGGTGCGCGGCAGCCGGACGGCGACCACGTCCTCGGGGCCCGCGCCCTGGGCGATGAGGTGGTGGGCGAGCCGGTTGGCGCGCTGGTTGAGCGCGGCGAGGTCCAGCGTGGTGTCGCGGGCGACCAGGGCGGTGCGCTCGGGGGTGCGGGCGGCCTGGGCCTCGAACAGGGCGGGGAAGGTGGTGTCCGGTTCGGGCAGGCGTATGCCCTCCCCCTGGCGCAGTACGCGCTGCCGCTCGTCGTCGCTCATCAGCGGCAGCCGGTCGGCGTCCCGCCCGGGGTTCTCGGCGACGGCCTCCAGCAGGACGCGCAGCCGGGCGGCCAGGCGTTCGGCGGTGTCGGTGTCGAACAGGCCGGTGTTGTACTCCAGGTGGCCGGTGAGTCCGTCCTCGCCCTCCACGAAGTCGAAGGCGAGGTCGTAGGTGGCGACGCGCACCGGCGGGGTGACCGGCTCCGCTGTCAGGCCGGGCAGCCGGGGCGGCTCGGCGCCGAGGTTGTGCAGGGCGACCATGACCTGGAACAGCGGGGTGCGGCTGGTGTCCCGCTCGGGCTGGAGGGCGTCCACCACGCGCTCGAAGGGCACCTCTTGGTGGGCGAACGCCTCCAGGACGGTGTCGCGCACCTCGGCGAGCAGTTCCCGGAAGGGCACACCGGGGCGGACCTTGGCGCGCAACACCAGGGTGTTGACGAACATGCCGACCAGGTCGTGCAGTTCGGACCGCTCGCGTCCCGCGGTGACGGTGCCGACGGTGACGTCCTCCTGTCCCGCCCACCGGGCGAGCAAGGTCTGGCAGGCGGTCACCAACGTCATGTAGAGGGTGGCGTCGGCCTCCCGGGCCCTCTCGCGCAGCCGCTCGGTGAGTGCGGCGGGCAGGGTGAAGGTCAGCAGGGCGCCGTCGCGGGTGCGGACGGCCGGGCGCGGCCGGTCGGTGGGCAGGTCCAGCGGGGTTACGCCGTCCAAAGCCCGGCGCCAGTACGCGAGTTCGTTCTCGGCGCGGTCGGCGCGCGAACGTTGCCAGGCCGCGTAGTCGCTGTAGCGGACGGGCAGCGCGGGCAGCTCGGGGCGGCGGTCTTCCAGGGCGGCCGCGTACAGCTCGCCGAGGTCCCGGGCCAGTACGCCGATGGACCAGCCGTCGGTGACGATGTGGTGCACGGCCAGGACGAGGACGTGCTCGTCGGCGGCGAAGCGCGCCAGGTGGGCCCGCAGCAGGGGGCCGGCGGCCAGGTCGAAGGGAGCGGCGGCGACCCGGTCCACGAGGGTGTCCAGGGCGGCGTCGGCCGGGAGGTCGAGCACCGGCAGGTCCACGGGCCGGGGCGGGTGGACGATCTGCCGCGCCTGGCCGTCGTGTTCGGCGAACGTGGTACGCAACGCCTCGTGCCGGGCGACCAAGCCGTCCAGGGCGGTCCGCAGAGCCGCGCTGTCCAGCGGGCCGCGCAGCCGCAACACGGACAGGGTGGTGAACTCCGTACCGCCCGGCTCGAACCGGTCGAGGAACCACAGGCGTTGCTGGGCGTACGACAGGGGCGCCGGGGCGTCGGGGGCGGTGGCCGGGATGACGTCGGCGGTGTCCGCTCCACCCGGCTGGCCCAGGGCGGCGGCGAGGTCGCGGAGCGTGGGGTGGGTGAACAGCAGCCGGGGCGAGACCTCCGTACCGAAGGCGGCGCGCAGCCGGGAGGTGACGCGGACGGCGAGGATGGAGTCGCCGCCGAGGGCGAAGAAGTCGTCGTCGGCACCGACCTCGGCGGTGTCCAGTACGTCCGTCCAGGCGGCGGCGACGAGCCGCTCGGCGGGGGTGCGCGGCGCGGTCCGCGTACCGTCGGCGGCGAAGCCGTCGGGGCCGGGGGCGGGCAGGGCGCGCCGGTCGAGCTTGCCGTTGGCGGTGAGCGGCAGCGCGGCCATCGGCACATAGGCGGCGGGCACCATGTGCGCGGGCAGCAGGCCTTCGAGGTGCGCGCGGAGTTCGGCGGCGGGCGGGGGCGTGGCGCACTCCCCGACGCCGGTGCCGCCCGTGCCGGTGGCGGTGGCGACGACGTGGGCGACGAGGCGGCGGGTTCCGGCGGTGTCCTCGTATACGCCGACGGCGGCCGCGCCGACGCCGGGGTGGGTGTGCAGGGCGGCCTCGATCTCGCCGGGTTCGATGCGGTAGCCGCGTATCTTGACCTGCTGGTCGGCGCGGCCCAGGTACTCCAGGGTGCCGTCGGCCCTCCAGCGCGCCCGGTCCCCGGTGCGGTACATGCGGGTACCCGGCCGGCCGAAGGGGTCGGCGAGGAACCGGGTCGCGGTCAGTCCGGGCCGGTTCAGGTAGCCGCGCGCCACCCCCTCACCGGCCACGAACAGTTCACCCACCGCGTTCGGCGGTACCGGCTGGAGCGTGTCGTCGAGGACGTAGAGCCGCAGGTCGGGGATGCCGGTGCCGATGGGGCTGAGGGTGCCGGACCGGGCGGCCCGCCGGTCGAGACCGGCGTACGTCACGTGCACGGTGGTCTCGGTGATGCCGTACATGTTCACCAGACGGGGCGCGGTGTCCGCGTGGCGGGCGTACCAGTCGGCGAGCCTGCCCACGTCCAGGGCCTCGCCGCCGAAGACGACCGTACGCAGCGCCAACCGGTCGCCAATATGCGGGAGTTCGGCATCCGCGCGGATCAACGGGTAGAACGCGGACGGCGTCTGGTTGAGCACGGTGACCTGCTCGTCGGCGAGCAGTCGCAGGAAGTCCTCCGGGGAGCGGGCGGTGTCCTCGGGGACGACCACGAGACGGCCGCCGTGCAGCAGCGGGCCCCACAGCTCCCACACCGAGAAGTCGAAGGCGTAGGAGTGGAAGAGCGTCCACACGTCATCGGCTTTGAAGCCGAACCAGTGCCGGGTGCGGGTGAAGAGCCTGACCACGTTGGCGTGCGGAACGATCACGCCCTTGGGCGTACCGGTGGAGCCGGAGGTGTAGATGGCGTAGGCGGGGCTCTCGGGCAGCGCGCGTCCCGTCGGTCCCGCGGCCGGGCGGCGGGCGAGGTCGGCGCGCACCAGCGGGTCGTCGAGCAGCAGGTGGGGCACGTCGGGGACGCCCTCCGCGGTCTGCCGCGTGGTGACCAGGGCGACGGGACCGGCGTCGGCGAGCATCCGCCGGACGCGCTCCCCGGGCAGCCGGGGGTCGATGGGCAGATAGGCGGCGCCGGTCTTGAGGACGGCGAGGACCGCGACGACGAGGTCGGCGGAGCGGGGCAGCGCGAGGGCGACGAACGTCTCGGGCCCGGCGCCGAGTTCGGCGAGCCGGTGGGCGAGACGGCTCGCCCGTGCGTCCAGGGTGGCGTAGTCGAGGCGTTCGTCGCCGCACGTGACGGCCTCGGCGTCGGGGGTGCGGGCGGCTTGGGCGGCGAACAGGGCGTCCAGTGTGTCGGCTGGCCGGCCCTCCTCGGTGCCGTTCCAGTCGGTGAGCATCCGCCGACGTTCCTCGGCGGTGGTCCAGGCCAGGGAGCGCACGGGCCGCTCGGGGTCGTCGGCCAGTTCCGTGAGCAGCAGGCAGAGCCGCTCGCCGAGGGCGCGTACGGTCGTCGCGTCGAACAGTTCGGGGTCGTAGGCGAGGTCGAAGCCGAACCGTTCGCCCTGGTAGGCCCGCAGCACCAGCGGGAAGTTGGTGGCGTCCCGGGAGGAGACGTCGGCGAGGCGTATCCCGGTCGTGGCCGAACGCGCCTCGTCGAAGGGGTAGTTCTCGAAGGCCACCATGCTGTCGAAGAGGGGGCTGCCGGCCGGTACGTCGCTCAGCGAGGTCAGCTCGGCGAGGGACACCGCCGCGAAGCGCCGTGCCTGCGCCTGTTCCTCCTGGAGGTCCCTGAGCCAGGCGGCGGCGGTGCGGTTGCCGTCCACGCGGACGCGGGTGGGCAGGGTGTTGATGAACATGCCCACCATCGACTCGGCGCCGGGCAGGTCGTCGGGCCGCCCGGAGACCGTGGTCCCGAACAGCACGTCCCGTTCGGCGCTGTAGCGCGACAGGAGCAGCGCCCAGGCGCCCTGCACCACGGTGCCGAGGGTGAGCCCGGCCGACCGGGCGGAGTGCGCCAGGTGGGCGGAGACCTCGTCGGACAGCGCGCACGTGTGCACCTCGGCGGAGCGGGTCTCGTGCCCGGGGCGCCGGACGCGGTCGGCCGGCAGCGGGGTCGGGGTGGCGAACCCGTCGAGGGCGGTGCGCCAGTGCGCGTGGGCGGCCTCGGTGTCCTGGCCGGCCAGCCAGCGCACGTAGTCGCCGAACGGCCGTCGGGCCGGTGGCCGGGGTTCGGCGCCGGTGGTGAGCGCCGCGTACTCCTCCGACACCTCGGTGAGCACCTGGGCGAGGCTCCAGCCGTCCAGGATCAGGTGGTGGGAGGTCCACAGCAGGTGCAGCCGGGCGTCGGGGAGCCGGACGAGGGTGAGCCGCATCAGGGGCGCCGTGCCCAGGTCGAGGCCGCGGGCGAGGTCGTCGGCGCGCAGCCGGTCGAGGCGCTCGGCCCGCTCCGCCGGGTCCAGCTCGCGCCAGTCCAGCTGGGTGAGGGGGACTTCGACCCGGCGGTGCACGACTTGGAGCGGCACCGGGACGCCCTCCCACACCACCGAGGTGCGCAGGGCGGGCGTGCGGTCGGTCACCCGCTGCCAGGCCAGGGCGAGGGCGTCCGGGTCGCTCACGCCCTCCAGGAGCAGCGCGGCCTGGTCCACGTACACGTCGTCGTCCCCGCCGACAAGACGGTGGAAGAGCATGCCCTCCTGGAGCGGGGTGAGCGGCAGCAGGTCCTCGACGTCCCGCCCGTCGCCGACGAGCCGGTCCACACCGGCCTGGTCCAGGCGGGCCAGCGGGAAGTCGGAGGGTGTACGGCCGCCCGCGCCGGGGCGGGCGCAGTGCTCGGCGATGGCGGCGAGCGCCCGCGCCATGCCCGCGGCCAGGTCGCGGACGGTGTCCTCGCGGTGCACCTGGTCGCTGTAGTGCCAGGTGATCTCCAGTTCGCCGTCGGTCACCAGGGCGGACACGTCGAGGAGGTGGTCCAGGGGCGCGTCGGGGTCCATGTCCCGGCCGGGGACGTCGGCGACGGGCGCGAAGTCGCCTCCGGCAGGTGCTTCCCACTGCCCGTGGTAGGTGAAGCACACGTCGGGCAGCGGCAGTTGTCCGAGCGCTCGGGCCTCGGGCCGCGGTGAGCCGAGGTGGCCGAGCGCCTGGTAGCCCAGGCCGCGGCGGGGCACGGCGCGCAGCTGTTCCTTGACGGACTTGAGGGTGGTCCCCCAGTCGTCCGGTCCGGCCGGGGTCAGGGTGACCGGGTACTGGGTGGTGAACCAGCCGACCGTGCGGGACAGGTCGGCGCCCTCGTCCAGTTCCTCCTCGCGGCCGTGGCCCTCCAGGGCGACGGTCACCCGGTCGGTGCCGGTCCAGTCGGCGAGCACCCGGCCCAGCGCGCTCAGCAGGACGTCGTTGACCTGGGTGCGGTACGCGCCCGGTACCCGCCGCAGGAGTGCCTCGGTGGTCTCCCGGTCCACGCGTGTGCGGACGGTGCGCACGGACCCGGCGAGCGGGGTGCCGGGCAGGTCGACGGGGAGCGGGGTGCGCGGCGTCGCCGTCTCGCGCTTCCAGTGGGTCAGGTCGTCGTCGAGGTCGCCTGCCCGGACGCGTTCGGTGAGGGTCCGCGCCCAGTCGGTGAAGGGGGTGTGCTCGGGTTCGGGCGCCGGTTCCGCACCGGCAGCGGCTTGGCGGTAGGCGTGCTCCAGGTCGGCGAGCAGGACCCGCCAGGAGACGCTGTCCACCGCCAAGTGATGGGCGGCGACGAAGAGTTGCGGGCGTTCACCGCCGGGCAGCAGGGCCGCGCGCAGCAGGGTGCCGGTCGCCGGGTCCAGGGCCGCGCGGGCCGCTTCCGCGGCCTCGGCGGGAGGGGTTTCGGGGTCGTGGCGAGTGAGCAGTCCGGTCGCGGGGCCGGTGCCGGGGTGCTGTCGCCAGGCGCCGTCGGTGGAGGTGAAGCGGGTGCACAGGGCCGGGTGGCGGGCCACCACGGCGTGCAGCGCCCGGTCCAGGGCCCCTTCGTCGAGGTCGTGGGGCAGGTCGAGCAGCATCGACATGGCGAAGTGGCGCAGCGGCCCGTGCGTGGCGAAGAACCACTCCTGTACGGGGGTGAGCGGGGCGGGCCCGTCCTGGTGCGGGCGGCGGGGCGCGGGCACGGCGGCGGTGCGGCGGGAGGCGGCGGCTGCCAGGTCGGCGACGGTCTGGTGGCGGAAGACGTCCTGCGAACCGATGTGCAGGCCCGCGGCGCGGGCCCGGGAGACGGCCTGGATGCTCAGGATCGAGTCGCCGCCCAGCTCGAAGAAGTTGTCCGTGACACCCACCCGGGTCACTGCGAGCACCTCGGCCCAGATATGGGCCAGGGTCTCCTCGTCGGGGGTGCGCGGGGCGACGAACTCCCGCTCCTGCGCGGTGTTCTCCGGCATGGGCAGGGCTCGGCGGTCCAGCTTGCCGCTGGTGGTCAGCGGCAGCGCGTCCAGCGAGGTGAAGGAGGACGGGACCAGCGCGTCCGGCAGCACCTCGCGCAGGGCCGCGCGCAGGTCGGCGGGGGCGGGCCGGGACGCGCCCGGCGCGGGGACGACGTAGGCGGCGAGGCGGGTGTGGCCGTGCGCGTCGGGCAGGGCGACGACCGCGGCGGCGGCGACGGCGGGCAGCGCGAGCAGGGCGGCCTCGATCTCGCCGGGCTCGATGCGGTGGCCGCGCACCTTGACCTGGTCGTCGGCGCGCCCGAGGTAGTCGAGACGGCCGTCGGCGGTCCAGCGGGCCAGGTCACCGGTGCGGTACATCCGCTCCCCCGGTCCGCCGAACGGGTCGGGCAGGAAGCGGGCCGCGGTCAGCCCCGGCCGTCCGGCGTAGCCCCGGGCGAGCTGGCCGCCCGCCAGGTACAGCTCGCCGCCGACGCCGGGCGGCACCGGCTGGAGCCGGTCGTCCAGCACATAGGCCCGTACGCCGGGCAGGGGGCGGCCCACCAGCGGGCGGTCCCCGCCGTCGATACGGCAGGACAGGGCGTCGACCGTGCACTCGGTGGGGCCGTAGAAGTTGTGGGCGGTCACGTCCGGGTGGGCGGCCAGCTCGCGCCAGAGCGCGGGGCCGACCGCCTCGCCGCCGAGCATGAGGACGCGGGGGTGGTGCCGGGGGTCGGTGAGCAGTCCGGCGGGCAGCAGTTGCCGCAGGTAGGACGGGGTGACGTCGAGGAAGTCGACGCGGTGCTCGACGACGTACTCGACCAGCGCGGCCGAATCCATCCGGGTGGTCTCGTCGACCAGGTGCAGCGGGTGGCCGTCGGCCATCAGCAGCACGCCTTCGAGGGAGGTGTCGAAGGAGAACGACGCGGTGAGCGCGACCCGCAGCGGGCCGCCGCCCGCCTCGGCGACGAACCCGGCCCGGTGGGCGGCGAGCAGGTGCGCCGCCGCGCGGTGGGTGACGGTGACGCCCTTGGGCCGGCCGGTGGAGCCGGAGGTGTAGATGACGTACGCGGTGTGGTCCGCCGCCAGTGGGGCGCGCCGGTCGGCGTCGGTGGGGTCGGTGTCCGGGGCGTCCACGGGCACGGCGCGCAGGACCGGTTCGTCGAGGACCAGGGCCGGGCGGGCGTCGTCAAGGAGGAACCGGACCCGCTCCTCCGGTAGGGCCGGGTCCACAGGGAGGTAGCCGGCGCCGGACTTCCAGACGGCGAGGATCGCGACGATCATGTCGGCGGTGCGCGGCAGCCGCAGTGCGACCAGCCGTTCGGGACCCGCGCCACGGGCGATGAGGTGGTGGGCGAGCCGGTTGGCGCGGGCGTTGAGCGTGGCGTAGTCCAGCCGTTCGCCGCCCGCGACGAGCGCGAGGGCGTCGGGGGCCTCGGCCGCGCGGCGCTCGAACAATTCGGGGTGGATGGTGTCCGTGACGGGGAGCGGGGCCGGGTTCCAGTCGCGGACGACCCGCCGGGTCTCCTCCTCGGAGAGCAGCGGCAGGCTGCCAAGGGCGCGGTCCGGCGCGGCGCAGGCTCCTTCGAGCAGACGTATCAGCTGTCCGGCCATCCGCGCGGCGGTGGCCGCGTCGAACAGGTCGGTGCGGTACTCGAGGAGGCCGGTCAGACCCGCCCCGTCCGGCACGAACTCGATACTCAGGTCGAAGGTGGCCGCCTGCCGGGGCACGGTGACCGGGGTGACGGTGAGCCCGCGCGGGGCGGTGGCGGCGGGCGGGTCGGGGTGCAGCAGGACCATCACGTCGAACAGCGGGTTGCGGCCCGCCTCGCGGGGCGCGCCCACCGCCTCCACGACCCGCTCGAACGGGGTGTCGCCGTGGGCGAAGGCGTCGCCCACCGTCTCGGCCGCCAGGGCGAGGAGTTCGCGGAAGGACCCGGAGGCCTCCACCGGGGTGCGCAGCACGACGGTGTTCACGAAGAACCCGACACTGCGTTCCAGGTCGGTGCGGGAGCGGCCGGGTGTGAGGGAGCCGACGGTGATGTCGTCCTGGCCCGACCAGCGGGCCAGCAGCGCCTGGGCGGTGGCGACCAGGGCGGTGTGCAGGGTGGTGTGCTGCTCCCTGGCGAGGTCGCGCAGGCGCGCGGTCAGAGGGGCCGGGACGGTGAAGGAGTGGACGGCGCCCTCGCCCGCCTCCTCGCCGCGCCGCGGCCGGTCCAGGGGCAGCTCGGGCGCCACCGCCCCGGCCAGACGCTGTCTCCAGTGGGCGAGTTCGCCGTCGAGGCGGGCGCCCGAGAGCCGGGCGCGCTGCCACGCCGCGAAGTCGGGGTACTGCGTGGCCACCGGTGGCAGGGCGGGCGCGGCGCCCTGCGCGAGGGCGTCGTAGGCGGTGCACAGCTCGTCCAGGACGATGCCCGTCGACCAGCCGTCCGTGATGATGTGATGGGCCGTCAGCAGCAGGACGTGGGAGGTCGGGGACTCGCGCAGCAGCAGGGCGCGCAGCAGCGGCCCACTGCTCAGGTCGAAGGGGCGGGAGTACTCGGCCAGGAGGTCCTTGTGCAGGTCGCCCGCGTCCCTGACCGGCAGCGGCACCGGGCCCGCCGGGTGGACGCGCTGCACCGGGCGTCCTTCGGTCTCCTCGAAGGTGGTGCGCAGCGCCTCGTGCCGGGCCACGACGGCGGTCAGGGCCGCGCGCAGCGCCTCCTGGTCCGGCGTGCCGGTGAGGCGCAGGGCGACCGCGCTGTTGTAGCGGGCGTCGCCGGGCCGCAGCCGGTCCAGGAACCACAGCCGCTGCTGTGCGAAGGACAGCGGCAGGGGGCGGTCCCGGTCAGCGCGCGGGATGCCCTGCCGGGCGGCCGGGGCGGCGCCGCCGGTCCGGCCGGCGAGCCGCCGACGCAGCGCCTCCCGCATGTCCTCGGGCAGGGCCTCGGCACGGGCCTGCCGGGAGGGCCTGGAGGGGCGGGAGGGCTGACGTGCGGAGTCAGCGGGATCCGAGGCGGAGTTCGAAGCGGAGTTCGAAGGGGTCGAAGACGTCATGGTCGTCGGATCCTCACCGTTCGTTGTCGTGGTCGTGGCCGCCGGACGCGGCGTCTTCGGTGTCGTGGCCGCCGGGCGTGGCGTCTTCGGTCTCGTAGTCGCCGGACGCGGCGTCTTCGGTGTCGTAGTCGCTGTACTCGGCGTCCTCGTCGTACGCGCTCTGTTCGAGTTCGCTCAGCACCTGCTCCTCCACCAGCTCCGCCAGGGCGGCCACCGTGCGGGAGAGCAGGACGTCGCGGGGGGTGAGCGTGACGGCGAACGCGTCGTTGGCGCGGGAGGCGATGAGCAGGGCGCGCAGGGAGTCGCCGCCGAGCAGGAAGTAGTCGTCCTCGGCGCCCACGGCCGTCGTCTGGAGTGCCTCCTCCCAGATGGCCGCCACCGCTTCCTCGGTGGGGGTGCGGGGGGCCACGTACTCGGGCCGTTCCCGTTCCTGCGCCGGTGCCGGGGCGGGCAGGGCGGCCCGGTCGGTCTTGCCGTTCTCGGTGAGCGGGAAGCGGTCGAGCACCACGAACGCGGACGGCACCATGTACCCGGGCAGCGAGCGGGCGGCCAGTTCCCGCAGTTCCGCCGGGGTCGGCGGCTGTGAGCCGGGGGCCGTGAGCAGGTGGGCGACCAGGCGCGGCAGGCCCGGTTCGTCCTCGCGTACGGTCACCACCGCGTCCAGTACGCCCGGGTGGCGCACCAGCGTCGCCTCGACCTCGCCCGCCTCGATGCGGTGGCCGCGCAGTTTGAGCTGGTGGTCCGTGCGGCCCAGGTAGTGCAGTTCGCCGGCGCTGTCGCGGCGCACCAGATCGCCGGTGCGGTACATGCGGGTGCCGGGCGGGCCGAACGGGTCGGCGGTGAAACGGGCCGCGGTCAGACCGGGCCGGCCGAGATAACCGCGCGCCAGCGCCGGTCCGCTCAGCCACAGTTCGCCGATGACGCCGTCGGGGACCGGCCGCAGCCGGGCGTCGAGGACGTAGGCGCCGGTGGCGGGCAGCGGGCGGCCGATGGGCGGTGCGCTGCCGTCCGCCGTCAGCGGCGCGGACCAGGTGGCGACGACGGTGGCCTCGGTGGGGCCGTAGGAGTTGACCATGCGGTGGTGCGGCGCCCACCGGGCGACGAGTTCGGGGCCGCACGCGTCGGCGCCGACGATGAGGGTCTTCAGGTCCGGCAGTGTGCCGGGGGTGTCGGGCGGCAGCGTGGCGAGCGCGGCCGGCGGGAGCAGGGTGTGCGTGATGCGCCCGGCCCGCAGGACGTCGGCGAGTTCGGTGCCGAGGAGCGGTCCCCGCCGCGGTACGACGAGCCGGGCACCGTGCGGCAGGCAGGCGCACAGCTCCAGCACGGAGGCGTCGAAGCTGGGCGTGGCGAAGGCCAGCACCCGGTCCCCCGGGGCGACTTGGTAGTGGGCGGCCTCGGCGGCGCTGAACGCGGCGAGCCCGCGGTGGGTGACGACGACCCCCTTGGGCGTACCGGTGGAACCGGAGGTGTAGATGACGTAGGCCGGGTCGTCCGGGTCGAGCGGGCGGGTCCGGTCGGCGTCGGTGGGCCGGTGTCCGGGGACGCCGTCCGGCGCGGCGGCGAGCAGATCGGCGACCTCCAGGGCGTCGAGGGTCAGGGCGGGGGCGGCGTCGCTCAGCATCAGGGCGATCCGCTCCTTCGGGTAGGCCGGGTCGACGGGCAGGAACGCGGCACCGGCCTTCGTCACCGCCAGTTGGGCGAGGACCATGTCCGCCGAGCGGGGCAGCAACAGCGCGACGAGGTCGCCGGGTCCGGTACCCCGGGCGATGAGCCGGTGCGCGAGGCGGTTGGCCCGGTCGTCCGTCTCCGCGAAGCTCAGGGGCGCGTCGGCCGCGTCGAGTGCTTCGAGTGCGGGTGCGGTCGGCCACCGGTCGACGGCGGCCTCGACGAGGGCGGGCAACGTGGCCGCGGGCACCGCTCCGGTCGCGGGGCGTGCCGGGCCGCGCAGCAGCCGCTCGCGCTGCGCGGGCGGCAGGACGTCGAGGTCGTCCAGGCGGGCCGTGCCGTCCGCGGCGGCCAGCGCGTCCAGGGTGTGCAGCAGCTGCCCGGCCAGCGATTCGGCGCTGGACTCATCGAAGTACCGCGGGTCGTAGCCGAGTTCGACGGTCAGCAGGTCGCCGGGCGAGACGACCACGGTGAGCGGGTAGTTGGTGGCCTCCCGGGCGTCCAGGTCCCGCAGGGCGAGTCCGTGCGCGCCCGCGGTCGCGTCGCCGACGGGGTAGTTCTCGAAGACCACCAGGCTGTCGAAGAGCCCTGTTCCCGGCGGGAGTTCGCCGAGGGCGTGCAGTGTGGTGAGGGGCAGGTGGTCGTGGCGGCGGTCCTCGGCGCGGGCCTCCTGGAAGGCACGCAGCCAGGTCGAGCAGTCGGCGTCGCCTTCCACCTCGGCGCGGGCGGGCAGGGTGGTGATGAACAGGCCGGTGATGGTGTCGGCGCCGGGCAGATCGGCGGGGCGTCCGGAGACGGTGGTGCCGAAGCAGACCTCCCGCTCCCCGCTCCACCGCGCGAGGAGCAGTGCCCAGGCGCCCTGCACGAGGGTGTTGAGGGTGAGGCGGTTACGGCGGGCGAACTCCTGGAGGCGGCTGGTCCCTTCGGCGTCGAGGCGCCGGGACAGCCAGGTGCCGGAGCGGGCCGTGGTGTCCGGCGCGGGCCGCCGGTCGTACGGCAGCGGTGTCGGGCCGGTCAGACCGGCCAGGGCCGCGCGCCAGTGCTCCCGCGCCTGGTGGGTCTCGCGGGCGGCGAGCCAGGCGGCGTAGTCCGCGAACGGCCTGCGTTCGGGCAGGTGGGGCCGCTCACCGCGGGTGAGGGCGGCGTGCGCGGCCGTGACGTCGGACAGGACGTGGAAGACGCTCCAGCCGTCCAGCAGGACGTGGTGGAAGGTCCACACCACGCGGACCGCGTCCGGGCCGAGCCTGACCAGGGCGAGCCGCAGCAGCGGAGCGCGGTCCAGGGCGATGCCATGGGCCCGCTCGTCGGCGAGCAGCCGTTCCAGCTCCGCGGCCTGCCGGTCCGCCGGGAGCGCGCTCCAGTCGTGCTCGGTGACCGGCAGCGTCACGTCCCGGTGGACCACCTGGAGCGGTACGGGTACGCCGCGCAGCGCGACGGAGGTGCGCAGCACGGGGGTGCGGTCGACGACGTGCTGCCAGGCGGCGGCCAGGGTCCGCGGGTCGCGGGCCCCGTCCGCCACGAACGTGATCTGCTCGACGTACAGGCCGTGTTCCGCCTCGTCCAGTCCGTGCATCACCATGCCGGTCTGGGTGGGCGTGAGCGGGTAGATGTCCACCACGTCCGCCACAGCCGCCCCCGTACCGACGAGCCGGTCGACGGCCGGCTGGCCCAGCGGTGCGAGCGGGAAGTCGGCGGGGGTGCGGCCGCCCGCCCCGGGCTCGGCGCAGTGCCGGACGATGGCGCGCAGTTCGTCGGTCAGCTCGACCGCCAGCCGGGTGACGGTCTCCCGGTCGTGCACCTCGCGGGAGTACGACCAGGTGAACTCCAGTCGATCCGAACCGACTTGGCCGAGGACGTCGAGGAGGTGGGGCCGCTGCGCCGAGCGGTCCATGCCGCCGGACAGTCCGCCGTAGGGCGTGTGCAGCAGGCCGCCCGGCGTGCCGGTGCGGTCCTGCCGGCCCAGGTAGTTGAAGCAGACCGGCGGCAGGGCGGGCAGTTCGCGGCCGGCCGTGGGGTGCAGGAAGCGCAGCGCGCCGTAGCCGAGTCCGCCGTGCGGCACGGCCCGCAGGTTCTCCTTGACGGCCTTCAGCGCGGTGCCGGTGTCCGCGTCCCGGGGCACGTCCAGGGCGACGGGGTACATGGCGGTGAACCAGCCGGTGGTCCGGGCGAGGTCGGTGTCCTCGAACAGTTCCTCGCGGCCGTGGCCCTCCAGGGTCACCGCCACCCGGTCCTGCCCCGTCCAGCGGGCCAGGACCCGACCCAGCGCGCACAGCAGGACGTCGTTGACGCGGGTGCGGTACACGTCCGGCACGTCCTGGAGCAGCCGGCGGGTCTCCTCGGCGTCGAGTCCCGCGGTCACGCTCTCCTCGTCGGCGACGGTGTTCGCGCCGCCGGGCCGGTCGGCGGGCAGCGCGGGGGCTCCATCAAGGCCGCGCCAGTGGGCGAGTTCACCGTCGAAGCCGCCCGCCTCGGTGTGCTCGGCGAGCCGCCGCGCCCACGCCTGGAACGAGGTGCTCTTCGGGGCGAGCGTGGGCCGGGCGCCGTCCCGCAGCGCGTGGTAGGCGGCGTCGAGGTCCTCCAGGACCAGACGCCAGGACACGGCGTCCACGACGAGGTGGTGGGCGGCGAGCAGCAGCACGGGCCGCCTGCCGCCGCCCGGCCGGCACAGCGCGGCCCGCAGCAGCGGGCCACCGACCAGGTCGAAACCGGCGCCCAGGGCGTCGGCCACCTCCTCGGGCGCCGTCCGGTCGTGCACCTCCAGGTGGACGTCACGGTCGTCGGGCGGGGTGCCGTACTGCCGCCACCGGCCGTCGCTCGTCGGCTCGAAGCGCATCCGCAGGGCGTCGTGGTGTTCGAGTACGGCGTACAGGGCGGCGCGCAGCAGCCTCTCATCGGGATCGGCGGCCAGCTCGAAGGAGATGGTCTGGCTGAAGTGGGCGGGGTCGCCCGTGAGGGTGTCCAGGAGCCAGTGCTGTACGGGAGTGAGCGGGGCGTCGCCGGTCACCGGGCCCTGCTCGGCGGCCGTGCCGGTGTCGGGCATCCGCTCGGCCGCGACGGCGAGTTCGGCGAGCGTCTGGTGGGTGAACAGGTGCCGGGGAGTCAGAGCGAGTCCGGCTCGGCGGGCGGCGGAGACGATCTGGATGCCGAGGACGGAGTCGCCGCCGAGCGTGAAGTAGTTGTCGTCCGCGCCGACTTCGGGCACGCCGAGCACCTCGCACCAGATGGCCGCGAGAGTCTGCTCGGCCTCCGTGTGCGGCGGCCTGCCACCCGTGCCGGCGGTCGGCGCGGCCCACTCGGGCACGGGCAGCGCCCGGCGGTCGAGCTTGCCGGTGGCACCGAGCGGGAGCCGCTCCAGCGGCACGAAGAGGGCGGGCAACAGGTGCTCGGGAAGACTTTGGGCGAGGAAGGCGCGGAGTTCACCCGTGTCGGGCAGAGCGGCGGGGTGGTGCTGGGGGTGAGCGGCGGGGTCGGCGTCGGCGGCCGCGGGCAGCGCCGTGACGTCCCGGGTCACGCCCGCTTCACCGGCGGCCGCGGGCACGGGAGTTGAACCCCCGGCCACGCCCACTCCCCCGGCCGGCGCGGGAACGGGGGTCGTGCGTGGCACCACGTAACCGATCAGGCGGCGGTGCCCCGCGTGTTCGACGACGCGGGCCGCTGCCGCCGCCACCGCCGGGTGGCGGGCCAGCGCCGCCTCCACCTCGCCGAGTTCGATGCGGAAGCCGCGCACCTTGACCTGGTCGTCCCCCCGGCCGAGATAGACCAGGTCGCCGTCGGCCGTCCAGCGGACCAGGTCGCCGGTGCGGTACATGCGGCTGCCGGGCGGGCCGAACGGGTCGGGCAGGAACCGGGTGGCGGTCAGGCCTGGGCGGCGCAGGTAGCCGCGGGCGACGCCGGTTCCGGCGAGGAACAGTTCGCCGGGCGCGCCCGCGGGTACCGGGCGCAACCGCTCGTCCAGGACGTAGGCGCGGGCCCCGCCGAGCGGCCGCCCGATCGGCGGATCGCGGTCGGGGTCGGCCGGGTCGCAGGTGAAGGCGGTGGCGTAGACGGTGGCCTCGGTGGGCCCGTAGATGTTGCGCACCTGGCTGCCGGGTACGGCCGCGCGGACCCGGCCGACGGTCCGGGCGGGCAGCCCCTCCCCCGCGAGGACGACGGTGTCCGCGGTGACGTCGACGGCGTCCTCGGCGAGCAGCCGGTCCAGGGCCGAGGGCACCGCGCTGAGCAGTCCGGCCCGCCAGGGTCCGGGGCGTTCGGCGAGGGCCAGCAGGTCGCGGACGACCTCCACGCAGCCGCCGGACAGGAGCGGCGAGAAGATCTCGAACACCGACACGTCGAAGTTGAGCGAGGTGGACGCGACCACGTGTTCGAGGCCGCGGCCGGTGAACTCGGCGGCCGCCCAGTCGGTCAGGGCGCGCACGGACGCGTGGCTGACGACCACTCCCTTGGGGCGGCCGGTGGAACCGGAGGTGTGGATGACGTAGGCCGGGTGGGCGGGCAGCAGCGTGGCGCGGCGTTCGGCGTCGCCGACGGGGGTGTCCGGCAGGTCGGTGCCGGGCTCCTCGTCGAGCATGATCCGGGCGTACGGGCCCTCGGGCAGCCGGCCCGCGGTCTCGGTGGCCGTGATCACGGCGTCCGGCCGTACGTCGTCGAAGAGGAACGCGACGCGCTCGGCGGGGTACTGCGGGTCGACCGGCAGGTATCCGGCGCCGCTCTTCAGCACCGCGAGGAGCGCTACGACCAGGTCGGCGGTGCGGGGCAGGCAGAGCGCGACGAAGCGTTCGGGTCCGGCGCCGGCGGCGATGAGCAGCCGGGCGAGCCGGTTGGAGCGGGCGTCGAGTTCGCGGTAGCTGAGGCAGCTGTCGGCGTGGCGGACGGCCGGGGCGTCGGGTGTGCGCCCGGCCTGCCGCCCAAAGGCCTCGGGCAGGGTGTCGTGCGGTGCGTCGGCCACCCGTCCGCCGAAGCGGGCCACCAGGTCGCGTCCCTCGGCCGGGTCGAGCAGCGGCAGGTCGGCCAGGCGGCGGTCCGGCGCGTCGGCCATGGCGGCCAGCAGGGCGCACAGGCTCCCGCCGAGCGCCTCGACCGTGCCGGTGTCGAAGGCGGCGGGGTCGTAGTCCAGGTTCACGGCCAGGCTGTCGCCGGGCGCGACGACCACGCTGAGCGGGTAGTTCGTCGGTTCCAGGTCCCGCTCCTGCTCCATGGCCAGGCCGTGCCGGGCCAGGGCGCCCTCGTCGAAGGGGTAGTTCTCGAAGACCACGATGGAGTCGAACAGGGCGGTGCCGCCGGGTACGTCGCTCCACGACTGGACCTGTGCCAGCGAGACGAAGTCGTGGCGCCGGGCCTCCGCCTGGGCGTCCTGGAGTTCGCGCAGCCAGTCGAGGAGCCCGCGCCGCCCGTCGATACGGGCCCGGGTGGGCAGGGTGTTGATGAACAGGCCGACCATCGAGGTGACGCCGGGCAGGTCGGCGGGCCGGCCGGAGACGGTCGTACCGAACACCACGTCCTCGCCGCCGCCGTAACGGGACAGCAGCAGCGCCCACGCGCCCTGGACGACCGTGTTGAGGGTCAGTCCGGCCTGTTGGGCGGTCTCCCGCAGCCGTGCCGAGACGTCCGCGCCGAGGGTCGTCCGCACGGACCCGGAGGAGGAGGCGCGGTGCGCCTCGGCGGGCCGCCGGTCGCGGGGCAGTTCGGTGGGCGCCTGGAAGCCGGCGAGGGTGGTGCGCCAGTACCGCTCGGCGCGGGCGGTGTCCCGTCCGGACAGCCAGCGCAGGTAGTCGGAGAAGGGCCGGCGGCCGGGCAGCTGTGGGCGGCGCCCGGCGGTCAGGGCGGCGTACCGCTCGCACACCTCGTCGAAGACCTGGGCCGCGCTCCAGCCGTCGAGCAGGACGTGGTGGAAGGTCCACACCAGCCGGACCCGGTCCGCCGTCAGCCGGATCAGCGTCAGCCGCATCAGGGGTGCGGCGCCCAGGTCGACGCCGGCCTCCCGGTCCTCGGTGAGCAGCCGGTCCAGCTCCCGCGCGCCGCGCTCGGCGGACCATCCGGTCCAGTCGTGGTGGGTGACGGGCACGGCGGCCCGGTGCCGGACGACCTGGAGGGGTTCCGCGGTCTCCTGCCACACGAGGTGGGTACGGAGTACGGGGTTGGCGTCGGCGGTGTGCTGCCACGCCTCTGCGAGGGCGTGCGGGTCGGTGACGCCGGACAGGACGAGCTGCACCTGGTTGACGTAGGTGCGGCTGTCGGCGTCGAGCAGGCTGTGGAAGAGCATGCCGGCCTGCATCGGCGTCAGCGGGTAGATGTCGGCGACGCCGCGGCCGTCGCCGACGATCCTGTCCACGGCGCTCTGGTCGAGGCGGGCCAGCGGGAAGTCCGACGGCGTACGGCCGCCCGCGTCGGGCAGGGCGCAGTGGGCGACGATGTCGCGAAGCGCCCGGAGCATGGCGTCGGCCAGCGCGGTGACGGTCTTCTCGTGGTGCCGTCCGTCGCTGTAGTACCAGGTGATCTCCAGCTGGTCGTCCTCGACCCGGGCCACGACGTCGATGAGGTGCGGGCGTTCGGTGTCCGGTGCCTCGGCGCCGCCCAGTCCGCCGGGCACGGCCGCGACCAGGGTGCCGGCGTCGGCGGACCAGTCGAAGCGGCCCAGGTAGTTGAAGCTGATGCCGGGCTCGGGCGCGCCGGTGAGCCGTTCCTCGCGGGCGAGGTGGCGCAGCACGCCGTAGCCCAGTCCGCGGTCGGGTACGGCCCGCAGCTGCTCCTTCACCGATTTCAGCGCGGCGCCCCAGGATCCGGCCGGGACGGACAGTGCGAGAGGGAAGAGCGAGGTGAACCAGCCGACCGTGCGGGACAGGTCGATGTCGTCGAACAGTTGGTCCTCGCGGCCGTGCCCCTCCAAGCCGACGGCGACGCTCTCGCGTCCCGTCCAGTCGCCGAGGACCCGGCCAAGGGCGGTGAGCAGCACGTCGTCGACGCGGGTGCGGTAGACGCCGGGGACGCGGCGCAGCAGGCCGTCGGTGTGTTCGCGGCCGAGGCGGACGGTGACCTCGCGGACGTCGGCCGTGGTGTTGCCGCCGTCGCGGTCCACGGGCAGCGGGTCGGCGCAGGTCCGGGCGGTGTGCTCCCAGTGGCCGAGCCGCGCGGCGAAGCGGTCGTCGTCGCGCAGCCGGGCGGCCCATTCCCGTACGGAGGTGGTGCGGGCGGGCAGCCGTACGGGTTCACCGCAGGCGGCCTGGCGGTAGGCGGTCTCCAGGTCTTCCAGGAGGATGCGCCAGGAGACGCCGTCGACCACCAGGTGGTGGGCGACGAGCAGCAGCCGGGCGGGCCGGGTGCCGTCGGCGGTGAACAGGCGGGCGGTGAGCAGCGGGCCGGTGTCGAGGCGCAGTCCGGTGTGCGCCGCCGTGGTGGCGCTCTCCTCGTCCGCCGGGTCGTGGACCTGGAGCAGGTCGGGTATCTGGCCGTCGGCGGCGCCGATGTCCTGCCGCCAGGCGCCGTCGTCGTCGAGGAGGAACCGGGCGCGCAGGGCGTCGTGGTGCGTCCACAGGGCGGTGAGGGCGGCGCGCAGGGCGTCCTGGTCGACGGCGTCGGCCGTCTCGATGACGACGGACTGGTTGAAGAAGGCGGGGTGCGCGGGCCGCGGGTCGAGGAACCAGCGCTGGATCGGCAGGAGGTCCGCCGCTCCGGTGACGGGTGCGGTGCCCGCGACGGCGGGCGCGGCGCCGCCGGTGGCCGCGGCGAGTTCGGCCACGGTGGGGTGCCGGAAGAGGTCGCGGGGGCTGAGGGCGAGCCCCGCGGCGCGGGCCCGGGAGACCACCTGGATGCTGAGGATGGAGTCGCCGCCCAGCATGAAGAAGTTGTCGTCCACGCCGACCCGGGCCACGCCGAGCAGCTCGGCCCAGATCCCGGCGAGGACGCGCTCCGTCTCGGTGCGCGGGGCGCGGTGGGCCCGGTCGCCGCCCGCCGACCAGTCGGGTGCGGGCAGGTGCCGCCGGTCGACCTTGCCGTTGGCCGTCAACGGCAGCTCGGGCACGGTGACGAACGCGGCGGGCAGCATGTAGTCGGGCAGCCCGGCGGCCAAGTGCGCGCGCAGCTCGGCGGCGGAGGGCAGTTCGGTCCCGCACGACGGCACGAGGTGGGCGGCGAGCCGCTTGCGTCCGCCGTCGTCGTACAGGGAGACGACGGCCTCGGCGACGGCCGGGTGGGCGGTGAGCCCGGCCTCGATCTCGGCGGGTTCGACGCGGAAGCCGCGGATCTTGATCTGGTCGTCCGCGCGGCCGACGAAGTGCAGTTCGCCGTCGGCGCTCCAGCGCACGATGTCGCCGGTGCGGTACATGCGGGTGCCGGGCGGGCCGTAGGGGTCGGCGAGGTAGCGGGCGGCGGTCGCGCCGGGCCGCCCCGCGTAGCCCCGGGCCAGGCCGGCGCCCGCGATGTACAGCTCGCCGGGGATGCCCGGCGGTTGCGGCTGGAGGGCGCTGTCCAGGACGTATACGCGGGTGTTGTCGAGCGGGCGTCCGATGGGCAGCACGGCGGGCAGCGGGTCGCCGGGGCCAAAGACGCGGCGGGTGGCGAAGGTGGTGGTCTCGGTGGGGCCGTAGCCGTCGACGACGGTCAGGCCGGGGCAGGCGTCGAGGACCCGGCGCACCACCGCGCCCGGCACGGCCTCGCCGCCCGTCCACACCTCGCGGGCACCGCGCAGGCAGCCGGGGTCCTCCTGGGCGAGCAGGCGGAACAGGCCCGCGGTCAGCCACAGGCAGCTCACCCGTTGTTCCGTGACGGCGTGCCGGACGTGGGCGGCGTCCAGGTCGGCGGGCGGGGCGAGGACGGCCGTACCGCCGCGCAGCAGCGGCACCCACACCTCGTAGGTGGCGGCGTCGAAGGCGTGCGGCGAGTGGACGAGGACCCGGTCGTGCCCGGCGAATGCCCGGTCGAGGGCGAGCGCGGCGACGTCCCGCTGGCGTACCGCGACGCCCTTGGGCGTGCCGGTGGAGCCCGAAGTAAACATCAGGTACTGGACGTTGTCGGGGTGCACGGCATGGTGGGGCACCGGCCCGGAGGGCGGCTCGAAGGCGCCGTCGGCGCGCAGGACGCGGTCGCCGGGCAGCACGTCGTGGGCCGTCGCCTCCCAGGCGGCGTCGGTGAGCAGCAGGCCGGCCCCGGCCTCGGCCAGGGCCCTGCGCAGCCGCTCGGCCGGTGCCCTGCCGTCGAGGGGCACGTACACGCCGCCGGTGCGCACGAGCGCCAGCTGGGTGACGATCAGGTCGACGGAGCGGTCCATGAGGACGCCGACCGGGTGCTCCGGGCACACCCCGGCCCCGGCCAGCCGGGCCGCCAACCCGGCGGCGCGGGTGTCGAGTTCGCGGTAGGTGAGGTGCTCGTCCCCGGCTTCCAGGGCCACGGCGTCGGGAGTGCGGCGCGCCTGGGCGGCGAAGAGGCCGGCGACGGTGCTGTCGGGCAGGTCGGTGGCGGTGTCGTTCCAGGCGTGCAGGACCTGTTCGCGGCGGTCGGGGCCGAGCAGCGGCAGCCGGGCGGGCGGGCGCCGGGAGCCGGTGGTCATGCCGGTGAGCAGGACGGTGAGGTACTCCGCCATGCGCCCGGCCGTGCCGGCGTCGAACAGCTCGGGGTCGTAGCCGAGGCGCAGGCCCAGCTCCGTACCCGGGTAAGCGGTCAGGCTCAGCGGGTAGTTGGTGGTCTCGACGCCCTCCAGGCCGCTCAGGCGCAGTCCGTGGGTGGCGGCGAGGTCGTCGTCCACCGGGTAGTTCTCGAAGACGACGATGCTGTCGAAGAGGCCGACGCGCTCGGGCAGTTCGGTGAACGTCCTCATCCGGGTGAGCGGCAGGTGGTCGAAGCGCCGGTCCTCGCTCTGGTCGTGCTGGAGCGCGCGCAGCCAGTCGAGCAGGGTGCCGTGGCCGGGGACGGTGACCCGGGTGGGCAGGGTGGTGATGAACAGGCCGGTCATGGCCTCGGCGCCGGGCAGCTCGGGCGGCCGGCCGGACACGGTGGTGCCGAACACCACGTCGTCGCGGCCCGCCTGCCGGGCGAGGAGCAGCGCCCAGGCGCCCTGCACCAGGGTGTTCAGGGTGAGTCCCGAGGTGCGGGCCAGCTCTTCCAGTGCGCGTGTGTCGGCCGCGGGCAGGGTGCCGTGGACCGCGTGCGTGGACTCGGCGCGGTGGGCCTCGCGCGGCTCGCGGTCGTAGGGCAGCGGCGTGGCCTCGCTCAGGCCGGACAGGCGGCGGTGCCAGTGCCGTTCGGCCGCTTCCCGGTCGCGCCCCCGCAGCCAGGAGACGTACTCCCGGTAGGACGGGCGGTGCGGCAGGGCGGCGTCGGGTCCCGCGTGGTGGGTGAAGACGTCCGAGAGCACCTGGAACATGCTCCAGCCGTCGAGCAGCAGGTGGTGGAAGGACCACACCACGCGCACGGCGGTGTCGGAGACGCGGGCGAGCAGCAGGCGCTGGAGCGGGGCCCGTCCGAGGTCGATGCCGTCGGCGCGGTCCTGGACGAGCAGGTCGTCGAGGCGGGCCCGGCACTCGTCCTGCGCCAGGTCGCGCCAGTCCAGGTGGGTGACCGGCACGGCCACGTGGCGCTCCACCACCATCAGCGGTTCGGGTACGTCCTGCCAGACGACCCGGCCGCGCAGCACCTCGGCGCGGTCGGTGACGTGCTGCCAGGCCGCGGCGAGGGCCGCCGGGTCGGGCACGCCGTCCAGGACGAACGTCAGCTGCTGGACGTAGACGCCGCGGTCGTCCTGGGACAGGCCGTGGAAGAGCATGCCCGCCTGGGTGGGCGTGAGCGGCAGCACGTCGGCCACCGCGGCCGGGTCCGCGCCGGTGATCCGGTCCACGGCGGCCTGGTCGAGCGGGACGAGCGGGAAGTCGGACGGGGTGCGCCCCGCGGCGCCCGGCCGGTTGGCGTGCCGGGCCAGGTCGGTGAGCGCGTCACCGAAGCGCCCGGCGAGGTCCGCGACCGCGTCCTCGCGACCCGGCAGGTCGGCGTAGAACCAGGTGAACTCCAGCGCCTCGCCCACGAGTTGGCCGACGACCTCGACGGCGTGCGGGCGCTCGGCCGCCGGGTCGGCGTCCAGCTCCAACGGGCGTACGGTGCCCTGGTAGAGGCTGTCGGGGTCCTCCGGTGTGTCCATGCGGCCCAGGTAGTTGAAGCTGATCTGCGCGGCCGCGGTGCGCGGCGGCGTGCCGTCACCGGCCGTCCGGAACAGCACGTCGTGGCCGATGCCGTTGCGGGGTACGGCGCGCAGCTGCTCCTTGACCTGCTTCAGTACTATGTCCCAGCCGGTGTCCTCGGGGACGGCGAGCGCGACGGGGTGCCGGGTCGTGAACCAGCCGACCGTGCGGCTGATGTCCAGCCCGGCGAAGAGTTCCTCGCGGCCGTGTCCCTCGACGTCGACCACCACCCGCTCCCGGCCGCTCCAGCCGCACAGGGCGCGGCCGAGCGCGCCGAGCAGGACGTCGTTGGCCTGGGTGCGGTAGGTGTCGGGCAGGGTGCGCAGCAGGGCGGAGGTCGCCTCGGCGTCGAGGCGCACGGTGAGCGAGCGCTGCTCGGCGTAGGTGCCGGGGCCGCCCGTCAGTCCGGCGGGCAGGGCGGGCCCGGTGTCGGGGACCGCCTCGGCCCAGTACGCGCGCTCGTCGTCGAAGCCGCCGTCCGCCGCGTGGGCGCTCAGCCTGCGGGCCCACTGCCGCAGCGGTGAGGACTTCGCGGGCAGCGCCGCCGCGCCGTCCCCGCCCGCGCGGCGGGCCCGGTAGGCGCGGTCCAGGTCTTCGAGGAGCAGGCGCCAGGACACTCCGTCGACCACGAGGTGGTGCACGTTGAGGTGCAGCACGTGCAGGTCCGCGCCGGTGTCGTGCAACACGGCCCGCAGCAGCGGTCCTTGGGCGAGGTCGAACGGGCCGAAGTGCGGGGTGTCCGTCTCCGGGCCGGTGTGGCGGGCCAGGAGCAGGCGGGGGGTCTGCTCGTCGATGTGCCATCCGACCTGCTCACCGGTGGTGAAGCGGGAGCGCAGGGCGTCGTGGTGGGCGACCAGGTCGTTCAGCGCGTCCTCCAGCGCCGCCGGGTCCAGGTCGGCGGGCATCCGCAGGGACAGCGCCTGGGAGAAGTGGCCGGCGCCCTCTCCGACGGCATCGAACAGCCAGTCCTGGATGGGCGTGAGGGGGGCCGTGCCGGTGGGCGCCTCGGGCGCGGGCGCGGCTTCGCGCGGGCCGGCCGCCGCGTCCGCGCAGTGTGCGAGGGCGGCCACGGTCTGGTGCTGGTAGAGGTCCCGGGAGGTGAGCGGCAGGCCCTCCTGCCGGGCGCGGGCCACCACCTGGATGCTGAGGATCGAGTCGCCGCCGAGTTCGAAGAAGTTGTCGTCGACGCCGATGCGCCGCTCCCGCAGCACCTCCGCCCAGATCGCGGCGAGGGTGCGCTCGGTGGGCGTGCGGGGCGTGACGTGCCGTACCGCGCGCACGGCGGGGCCGGGGTCGGGGAGCCGCCCCCGGTCGAGCTTGCCGTTGGGGTTGAGCGGCAGGGCGTCCAGCACGACGACGGTCGCGGGGACCATGTAGTCGGGCAGCGTACGGCCGAGTTCGCGGCGCACCGCGTCGGGCTCGGTGTGCTGCCCGGGGGCCGGGACGACGTAGCCGGCCAGACGCCGGTGGCCCTCGCCGTCGGTGGCGACGACGGCCGCCGCCTCGGCGACGCCCGCGCAGCCGCGCAGCGCCTCCTCCACCTCGCCCAGCTCTATGCGGAAACCGCGCACCTTGACCTGCTGGTCCATACGGCCCACGTATTCGAGAGCGCCGTCGGGCCGCCTGCGCACCAGGTCGCCGGTGCGGTACATGCGCTCTCCGGGCGCGCCGAACGGGTCGGCGACGAACCGGGCGGCGGTCAGTCCTGGCCGGTTCAGGTAGCCGCGGGCCAGGCCGCCGCCCCCGAGGTACAACTCGCCGGTGACCCCGACGGGCTGCGGTCGCAGGGCGGCGTCCAGGACGTAGGTGCGGGTGAGTGCCACCGGGTCGCCGATGGGCGGGGCCTGCTCCGGCGGCCCGTCGTCGGCGAACCAGGCGGTGGCGTACACGGTGGCCTCGGTGGGGCCGTAGATGTTGGCGATCCGGCAGCCGGGCATGGCGGACCCAAGGTCCTGCACGGTCTGGGCGGGCAGGGCCTCACCGGCGAGGACGACGGTGTCGGCGGTCAGGGGTGCCGAGCCGCCCGCGACGAGCCGGGAGACGACGGACGGCACGCCGCTGAGGAGCGTGGCGTGCCGAGGGCCGGTGCCGTCGGCGAGGGCCGGCAGGTCGGCGACCACCTCGACGGTGCCGCCGGCCACCAGGGGGCAGAACAGTTCGAACACCGAGACGTCGAAGTTGAGGGAGGTGGAGGCGATCACGTGGGACAGGCCTTCGGGCCCGAACCGCTCCCCCGCCCACGCGGCCAGCGCGGCGGCACTGCGGTGGCTGACCATGACGCCCTTGGGGCGGCCCGTGGAACCCGAGGTGTAGATGACGTACGCGGGATGGTCCGGCAGCAGCGGGCGGAGCCGGTCGGCGTCCGTCAGTTCGGTGTCGGGCACGTCGGTGTCGGGCACGGCGGTGTGGGGCGCGTCCGGCGCGGCGCACTCCTCAAGGAGCAGCGGCACGCACGACGGGGGCAGCGCGGAGGCGGTCTCCCGGGTGGCGAGTACGAGGGTGGGCCGGGCGTCGTCGAGCATGAGGCGGACCCGCTCGGCGGGGTAGTCCGGGTCGACCGGGAGGTAGCCGGCACCGGAGGCGAGCACCGCCCAGAGCACGGGCACGAGGTCGGCGGAGCGCGGCAGGCAGAGCGCGACGAGGGTCTCGGGCCCGGCGCCGCGCGCGACGAGCAGCCGGGCGAGGCGGGCGGCGCGCCGGCTGACCTCGGCGTAGTCCAGCCTGACCGGACCGCAGATGACGGCGGTCCGGTCCGGGGTCCGGACAGCCTGGGCGTGGAGCAGGTCGGGCAGCGTGCGGGCGGCGGTGTCGCGCGCTGTACGAGCGGGCGGGTTCCATCTGTCCACCAGCGTGCGCTGTTCCGCGGCGGAGAGCATGGGCAGTTCGGACAGCCTGCGGCCCGGGCCGTCGGCCATGCCCTCGAGGAGCCGATGCAGATGGGCGGTCATCCGGGCCACGGTCGCCGCGTCGAACAGGTCGGTGTTGAACTCGACGGTCAGCTCGCAGCCGCCGTCCGTGTCCGCGTCGGGGGTGAATTCCAGGACCAGGTCGAAGCGGGCGGCCGGGCGGGGCAGCGGATGTCCGGTGACGCGCAGACCACCGGCGAGCGGCGGTGCGCAAGGGGCGGTCTGCTGTACGACGAGCGCCTGCACCAGCGGGGTGCGGCTCGGGTCCCGGGGCGGGGCCAGCTCCTCCACCACCCGGTCGAACGGGGCTCCGTCGTGGGCGAAGGCGTCAAGCACCGTCGTCCGCATCGTCTCCACGAACCGGTCCACGGTGGTCCGCTCGTCCACTTCGCCGCGCAGGACCACGGTGTTGGCGAAGAAGCCCGGCACGTCCTCCAGGTCCCGGCGTCCCCGCCCGTTGGTGACGGTGCCTAACGCGATGTCCCGCTGCCCCGAGTAGCGGGAGAAGAGCAGCGCGGTGGCGCCCGCGAACAGGGTGAACACCGTGGTGCCGCGGCCTGTCGCCAGTTGCCGCAGCCGGGCCGTCAACTCGGCGGACAGCACGTGCCGGTGGGCGGCTCCGGAGGTGGTGCGTACGGCGGGGCGCGGCCGGTCCGTGGGCAGCTCAAGGTGCTGGAGGTCCGCCAAGTGCCGCTTCCAGTAGGCCAGGTCGGCGGCGTCCGTGTCACCGGTCCGCTGCCGCCGCTCCCAGACCGCGAAGTCCGGGTACTGGACGGCGGGTCGCGCCAGTCCGTCCGGTTCGCCGGTGGTCTCCGCGTGGTAGAGGGCGGCGAGTTCGCGGGTGAGGATGCCGACCGACCAGCCGTCGGTGACGATGTGGTGCTGGGCCAGGAGCAGCAGGTGGTCATCGGCGGTGAGACGGACGAGCAGTGCCCGGGTGAGCGGTCCTGCCGCCAGGTCGAACGCGCGGCCCAGCTCCTCGGTGAGCAGTTCTTCGGCGGCCTCGGCGCGGCGTGCGTCGGGTACGCCGGTGAGATCTGCCGTCCGCAGGGGTACGTCCGGCTCCGCCGCGACACGCTGGACGCCCTGGCCGTCGACCGTGGGGAACGTGGTGCGCAGGGAGTCGTGCCGGGCCGCGAGACGGTGCAGGGAGCGGTGCAGCGCGTCCGGGTCGAGGGGGCCGCGCAGCCTGAGGGACGCGCCGGTGTTGTACTCGGCGCCGCCCGCGGTGAGGTCGTCGAGGTACCACAGGCGCCGCTGCGCGCTGGACAGCGGCAGTGCGCCCTCGCGGGGGGCCGGCGGGATCGGGTCCGGCGGCGCGGCGGCGGACGGGTCGGCGAGCAGGGGGGCCAGCGCGGCGATCGTCCGCGCGGTGAACACGTCCCGCACGGTCAGCCGGACGCCCAGGTCGTCCCGGACGCGGGCGAGGATCCGGGCGGCGAGGAGCGACTCACCGCCCAGGTCGAAGAAGTCGTCGGTGACGCCGAGGGTGTCGACGCCCAGGACGTCCGCCCAAATCCCGGCGAGGGCGCGCTCCTGAGCCGAACGCGGCGGCACATGGCCGGCCGACGCCTCCCGCTCCGGGGCGGGCAGGGCCCGCCGGTCGATCTTGTGCTGCGGGGTGAGCGGCATCCGGTCGAGCACCACGATGGCGGACGGCACCATGTGGCCGGGCAGCACGTCCGCGACGGCGGCGCGCAGGGCGGCGGGGTCGAGGGGGTGCGGGGCGGGCTTGGGGCCGGGGTCGGTGTCGGTGTCCCTGTCGCTGTCGCTGGAGCGGGTGGGGTGGGCAGGGCCGGTGGATGGGGTCCGGGTGGCCGCGGTGACGTAGGCGACGAGGCGGTGGTGGCCCGGTACGTCCTCGCGTACCACGACCACGGCCTCGCCGACGGCGCCCGCTCCGACCCGGCGCAACGCCGCCTCGATCTCGCCCGGCTCGATCCGGAAGCCACGGATCTTCACCTGCCGGTCCAGTCGGCCCAGGAACTCCAGCTCTCCCCCGGTAGTCCACCGCACCCGGTCTCCGGTGCGGTACAGGCGCGCTCCGGGCGGACCGAAGGGGTCGGCGACGAAGCGTGCCGCCGTCAGTCCCGGGCGGCGCAGGTAGCCGCGGGCCACCGCGTCGCCGCCCACGAACAACTCGCCGTCGGTGCCGGGCGGTACGGGCCGCATCGCGGCGTCGAGGACGTACACGCGGGTGTGCGGCAGGGCGCCGCCGATCGTCGGCGTACCGCTGCCCGCGGTGAGCGGCCCGGTCCAGGTGGCGACGATGGTGGCCTCGGTCGGGCCGTAGGAGTTGATCATCCGGCGGCCGGGTCCCCAGCGGTCCACGAGCCCGGCCGGGCAGGCCTCGGCGCCCACGATCAGTGTGCGCAGATGGCGGGCGGTGCCCCGTGCGGGGTCGGGGAGGGAGGCCAGCGCGGCGGGCGGGATGAGCGCGTGGGTGATGCGGTGCTCGTCCAGGACCTCGGCGAGTTCGTCGCCGAGCCAGGGCCCGTTGGGCGGTACGACGAGTGTCGCACCGGCCAGGACGGAGACGCACAGCTCCAGAACGGAGGCGTCGAAGCTCGGCGACGAGAACTGGAGCACACGGTCACCGGGGCCCACCGCGTACCGCTCGGCGGCGGCCGAGGTGAAGCCGCCGATGCCGCGGTGGGTCACCGTCACGCCCTTGGGGGCGCCGGTGGAACCGGAGGTGTAGATGACGTAGGCCGCGTGGTCGGCGTCGACGCCGGTGCCTGTGTCGGTGCCTGTGCCGGCCGTGGGCCCCGCGGCGCGTTCGGCGTCTTCGGTGGCCAGGAGTTCAGCCACCCGGCGTGGATCGTCCAGGGTGAGCGCGGGCGCGGCGTCGGCGAGCATCAGCGTGCGGCGCTCGGCGGGGTAGGCGGGGTCCACGGGCAGGAAGGCGGCGCCCGCCCGGGTGACGGCCAGCTCCGCCGCGATCAGCTCCATGGAGCGGGGCAGCACCAGGGCCACCACCCGGTCCGGTCCCGCTCCCCGGCCTCTCAGGTGTGCGGCCAACCGGTCGGTACGGTCGGCCAGTTCGCGGTAGGTCCAGGTCCGTCGGCCGTCGGAGAGGGCCGGTGCGTCCGGGGTCCGCGTCACCCAGGCGGTGAACAGGTCGCCGAGCGTCGGATACGCCGGAGCCGCCCCGTTCTCCTGGGCGTCGGCGGCGGGGCCGCCCTGCGGCAGGGAGGACGCCGGTGCGGGCTTGTCGTGCAGGTCCGTCATGGGTGAAGTCCTTCTGGAGAGCGGGGCGATGCGGCGCGGGCCACGTGGACGGTCCCGGCCCCGCCCGGTGGGCAGTGCGCTGGACCGGACGTGACACACGGGGTGTGCGCGGCGGTACGGAGGTGCGGGAGGTGCGGCAGAGCGGGATGGTCACCTGGTGCGGAGCGGACGGGGTACGGCGGGGTGGTGCGGTGGCCGACAGGCGTGGGCCGGTGAGAGAACCGTGGCTGCGACGAACGACTCGCCGGTTGCGGCGGTGGGCCACTCCGGGGGGCCCACCACCGGAGCCGCCGGGGCATCCGGTGCCGGCGACCACCGGCGGCGACAGAGCCCGCCGGGCCGGACGACCGGACCACCGGGCCCGGCGACCCAACCACCGGACCTGACGACCGGGTCGCCGGGCCCAAGCAGCCAACCGCCGAGCCCAGCAGGCGAACCACCCAGCCGAGCGGCCCAACCGTCGAGCCCAGCGACCCAACCGTCGAGCCCAGCAGCCCAACCACCGGACCTGACAACCGGGCCGCCGGGCCGAGCAGCCCAACCACCAAGCCAAGCGTCCGGAGCACCGAGCCCGCGGCCCGACCGCCGGGCCTGACGACCGGGCTCCGGGCCCAAGCAGCCAACCGCCGAGCCCAGCGGCCGGACCACCGAGCCCAGCAGCCCAACCGCCGAGCCCAGCGGCCGGACCACCGAGCCCAGCAGCCCAACCGCCGAGTCCAGCGGCCGGCCGCCCGGCCCGGCGGCCGAACCACCTGCCGATCACCCGAACCACCGGGCCCGGTTGTGGGACCACGGAGCCGGTCGGGACCACCGAGCCCGGTGGCCGAACGCCGGCCAGTTGCCCGAACCACCAGGCCCGGTCGCCGAACCCCCGGCCAGCCACCGATTTGGCTGAACCACCGAGCCCGGCGACCGACCCCGAGCCCGAAACACCGGAACGGCACAGCACGGCACGGACGGCCCGAGCACCGGATCGCCACGACCCGAGGACCGGAACCAACCGGCCCACGAACCGCCCGACCCGCCGCCCAGACAACCGGCATCCGGCGACCGGCCCCCCGGACTCGCCCCCGGCCACCACCGGTCCCCCTGCGAGCCCGGCCGGCGGACCGGTGACCGGAATCCCCGGAGCCGGCCGGCACCCGGCGGCGCACCGGTGGGCCGACACCGAAGCCCGGCGTTGGCCCAGCGATGGGGCCCCGCCGGACCCCGCCTCGCCGTGTGGCAACGGTCCCGGCGACACGCACCCACCCCAGGCGGCCACGGGCACCGAGCCCGCGAACCGACCCCCGAGGAAACCGGAACCGACGCACCCGCCAGCCCTCGGCAGAGCCGGACCCGTACCGGCCCTCGGCCGAGCCGGACCAGTACCGACCATGGCCGAAACCGTGCCACCCGGCAGCCCGCCCCCCGGCCGGAAGCCGTGCCCGTCGGAGTCCATACCGGCGACGCTCGTGACTCAGCCGTCGTCGGCGCGGCGCGCGGTGCGCCCGGATATCTGCACCCGGTCGATCGTGCCGGTGGCCGGATCGCGGTGGAACCGGCCACCGGGTTCGACACGCCCGGTGGCCGGATCGCGCAGATCGCAGGACAGGTCGGCGTAGCAGACCAGGGGAAGGGGCAGGTCCCCGTCGACGGACAGGGCAGGTGTCCCGTCCGGTCCGAGTGCGACGCGGTAGGTCGTGGTGCCGTTGCGGTACGTGCCCACGCAGTCGGGCAGGCCGACGGGGCGGCCCCGGTCCGCGGTGAGCACGTCAGCGGGCACCCGGATGCCGGTGAGCCGGGCCAGGTCCTCGGCGAGGTCGCGCCAGAGCGCGGTGGCGCTCCCGGCGTTGCCCGTGAAGGCCACCACGACCCCGCTTTCGGGGTCCGCCCGCAGGTGGCAGGAGGTGCCCTGGGCGTTGCCGTCGTGGCCGCACCACACCCGGCCGTCCCGCTGATACAGGGCGAGTCCGGCGCCCCAGCCGTCGGCGAGCGTCCCCGGGTCGGCGGCGATGTCGGCCCGGCGCATCTCCTTGGCGACGGCGGGCGGCAGCACGTCCGAGCGGCCGGTCAGCGCGCTGCCGAACGCGACCAGGTCCAGGGCGCTCGCGAGGAGCGCGCCGGCCGGTGCCTCCAGCGGTGCCAGGTTCTGCCGGGCGGCGACGGCCTGCCCGGTGGCGGTGTTGAGGGCGTGCCCCGCGGCCACCGGACGTACGGGCGCGGCGTCGCCGACGAACGCGGGCAGGACGCCGAGGGGTTCGAGAAGCAGCGCCCGGACCGCCTCGGGCCACGGCATGCCGGTGACGGTCTCCACGAGCCGTCCGGCGGCGACGTAACCGGCGTTGGAGTACGAGAAGTCGGTCCCGGGCGTGAACAGCAGGTCGCGGGCGGTGCAGACGGCCGTCAGATAGCGGGCGGGGGTGGTCGCGGCGGCGGTGTCGGAGTCGGGCCCCGTGGGCAGTCCCCCGGTGTGGTTGAGGAGTTGACGGATCGTCACCTCGGGGGTTCCGGTCAGTTCGGCCAGGTGCTCGGCGGCCGGTTCGTCCAGGTCGAGGTCGCCGTCGTCGACCAGGAGCATGACGAGGGCCGCGGTGAAGGGCTTGGTGAGCGACCCCAGCGGCACCGCGGTGTCCGCCGTGAAGGGGCGGCCGGTGGTGACGTCGGCGGTGCCGGTGTGTACGGCGACGATGTCGCTGCCGGTGTCCAGGGCCAGTTGGGCGCCGGGCACCCGGTGGGTCCGGGCCAGCTCGTCGAGGCGGTCTTGCAGCTCACGGCTTATGCGGGACGGGGCCTGTAAGGCGACCGGAGCGGTGGGTATGGCGTACGGCATGAGAAGGGGACTCCCGTTGAGTGGGTCTCATGTGCGGGTGTGCCGAGCGAGCCCGGGAATGAGCGGTCCGGGCCGGTCGGGGAGCGCTGCGCGCGCCGGGGTCTACGGTCTGCCGACCTCTACGGGCAGATGTCTGACGCCGATGATGACGGCCGGGTTCTGGTAGACGATGTCCGCGTAGGAGGGGATCACCAGTTTGCGGAACCGTTCATGCAACATGTGAAGAGCGATCCGCGCTTCGAGCCGGGCCAGCGGCGCGCCGAAACAGAAGTGGATGCCGTGCCCGAAGGTCAAGTGGGGATTGGGGCTTCGGGTCACGTCGAGGACGTCGGGGGCGGTGAAGCGGGCCGGGTCCCGGTTGGCGGCGCCGAGGTGGGCCATCAGCATCGTGTCGGCCGGGATCTCGTGACCGCCGAGGACCACGGGGCGGGTGACCCTGCGGCCCAGTTCGGGGAAGGGCGGCAGCCAGCGCAGGATTTCCTCGACGGCGGCCGGGATGCGCGTGGGGTCGGCGCGCAGCGCGGCATCCGTGTCGGGGTGACCGTCGAAGGTGACGATCGCGTTGCCCAGCAGCGCGGTCGTGGTGATGTGCCCGGCGACCAGGAGCAGGGCCACGAAGCCGACCATCTCCTGGTCGCCGAGGCGGACACCGTCCACCTCGGCGGCTATGAGTCTGCTGGTGAGGTCGTCGCCGGGGTCGGCGCGGCGGGCGCGGATGTGCTCCAGCATGTAGCTGTTCATCTCGCGCACGGTGGGGGCGATGGCTTCCAGCGCCCGCTCCAGGTCGGCCATGTCGGGCGCCTCGCCGAGCTGGTCACCGCCGAACAGGACGCTCGCCCACTCCTGGAAGAGCCGGTGCTCCTCCGCGGGGATGCCGAGGAGTTCGGCGATCACGATGATCGGCAGCGGGTAGGCCAGCGCGTCGACCAGGTCGAATCGGTCGCGGTCGGCCACGGCGTCGAGGAGCCGGGCGCAGACGGCCTCGATGCGGGGCTCGAGTCCCTGGACGACGCGTGGGGTGAAGGCCTGGCTCACCAGGGCGCGGAGCTTGCGGTGTTCGGGCGGGTCCATGCCGACGAAGTTGCCCTGGGTGAAGGTCTCGAAGTCGGACTGGGTGGGTGCGAGGGTGGAGAGTTCCGAGGAGTACGTCGCCGGGTCGGCGAGCACGGTGGAGACGGTCTCGTGGTCGAGCACCTGCCAGACGCGCTGGGTCTCGTCGTACCGCACCGGCCCGGTCTCGTGTAAGCCCCGCCAGCGGTCGGGTAACTCCTCCAAGAGGGGTCGCTCGCCGGTCGGTTGCTTGCTGATCACCTTGTCTCCCTTGCTAGCGGCTGGCGCGTGCGGGCACGGTGGGGTCACGCGCACAGAGGTGTGGTGGAGCGGACCTGCCGGGGCGCGGCGGCCCCGGGCATGGCTGTGTCACTGTCGCCCGGATCCGAACGGGAACGGCACGCGCTCCGTGGGAACCTCGTACGGCGGGACCCTCGGACCCTCGTACGGCAGGACCCTCGGACGGCGGGACAGTCGACCGGCGTCAGTCGGACACCGGCGCGGGCTCCCGGCCCTCAGTACATGCGGTGCAGGATGCCGCGGGGCCGCACGGCCGGCCACGGCCCCGCAGTCGGCCCAGTCGTGCGGCGCGCCAATCCGACATAACCCATCCCCCTCGGTGATACCTCCCGCGCACCGGACGCGCGGGACCCTCCCGGCTCCTGGACGGACGGCGGACCCCCCAGTCCCGGCCGTACTAAACGAGTGTTCGAGTATGCGATCGTGGCGCGCGCCCAGCCATGACTGGCATGGCACACCCCCTCGGAACACCTTCGTTTCGATGGAACTCGGCCACAGTCTTCACGGCGAGTCACGCTCAAGCAACCCCCTGAGGTTGAACGGAGAGTGCTCCATCGGTGCTTTTGCGTCACCACTCAGCCACTTCGTCCAGCCAACCTCGTATCGAGGCCGGCCACCGAATGTCGCACCGCCGCGTGTGCCCCGGCACCTCATCCGCAAACCGGACCGCGCGGAAAAGAACGCGGCCAGTGCGCGGACAGGCACGCCGGACGCGGCCGGACGGGACCGGCCGCACACCTCGCCACGCCGTCTGCATTTCGGCCGAGATCTCTTCTGATCTGGGGTGATGATTTGGCCAGCGGACGCTCCGGGTCCCGTCGACGGGGCGGTGGCGCAACACGCCGTGGGCGCATCCGGTCCACGACCGAAGCGTCCCGGTCGGCCACGCGCCACCCCCGCACCGCTTGCCCGCACCGCGGCCGGAGGGGGCCCTGCGCCGCATTCAACGCTCAGTTTCGGCCAATTGGCGGTCGGTGGCCCTGCGATGGACCCGCGCACCGCTGGTCATGGCGTCATGTGCGAGCACCGCACACCGCGGGCGGGGAAGGCGACCTCCATCTCCTCCTCCATGGCGCCGAAGAAGCGTCGCCCGTCGGACGACTGCCGTGAGGTCGACCAGGTGTAGTCCCTGCACGGTTCCATGGCGGTGTGCAGGACGTGACGGCCGAGCCCCTGTCCCTGCCAGTGACTGGCGATGGCGATATTGACCACGTACCCGATGTGGCACGCGTGGCAGACCTGGTACTCGAGGCAGCCCACCGGGCGGTGGTCCGCGTCCAGGACGGACACGGTCTGCCGGCCCGCGGGCAGCGCGGCGAACACGCGCTCGAAGCTGACCTGTCCACGCACCGAGATCACCCCGCCTACGACACCCCGCGTGGTCCGGGCGGATGCCCTTGGCCATGCAAGTCGAAAAGCCCGGTGCGCGGCCAAGAAGCCGCACAAGAGCACTCGAACGGGGCAATGACGCCGCGCCGACGGGCCTCGGTCAGCTCCGGTCGGTTCCTGTCACGTTCTTTGCACCGCGTCGGGCCGTGAGCCCGGCTCTGTGGCCCGCCGCCGGTCCAGGCGGGCCACCACTGGGCCGGCCGTGACACCGTGCAGCACGACCGAGACCAGCACCGTGAAGGTCACCACCGCCCACAACTCCCGTTCCGGGACCAGGAAGTCCTGCTGGCCCAGCGCGTAGGCGAGGTAGTACAGCGAACCGATGCCACGGATCCCGTAGCACGCCACCACCTGGCGCTCCTGGCCCCGCAGGCGGCCTCCCAGCAGCCCGGTCCACCCTGCCAGCGGCCGGACCACCAGCAGGAGCAGCACGGCGGTCGCGGCGCCCTGCCAGGTGAGCGGCGCCAGGCCGCCCAGCGCGATGAAGGCGCCCAGGAGGAACAGCAGCGTCGCGGTCAGCAGCCGTTCGACCTGTTCGACGAAATCGTGCAGCACGTTGTGGAAGCCGTGGGCGCGTTCGGCCGCTCTGACGGCGCACGCGGTGGTGAACACGGCGAGGAAGCCGTAGCCGCCCGCGAGTTCGGTCGCCCCGTACGCCAGGAAGGTGGCGGCCAGCGCGACGAACCCCTCCCGGTACTCGGACAGCCGCAGCACTGAGGAGCGGGTACGGAAGAACAGCCAGGCCAGCAGCTTGCCGATCAGCAACCCGCACAGCACGCCGATGCCGCACTTGAGGACGACGTCCCGTGCCGCCCATGATCCGATCCACTCCGTCGACCAGCCACTGCCCGCGGCGGCCGCCAGCGCGATCGCCGCGTACGTCAGGGGGAAGGCGAGGCCGTCGTTGAGACCCGCTTCGCTGGTGAGGGCGAACCGCACCTCGTCCTCGTCGTGCTTGTCCTCGGTGGGCTCCCCCACCCGTATCTCCGAGGCGAGCACCGGGTCCGTGGGGGCGAGGACCGCCGCGAGCAGCAGCGCGGCGGCCGGCGGCCAGTCCAGCAGCCACCACGCGAGCAGGCCCGTCGCCAGCACGGTCAGCGGCATCGTGACGCCGAGAAGACGCCAGGTCGAGGCCCACAGGCGTCGGCCCACGGGGCGGTTGAGCGCCAGTCCGGCGCCCATCAGGGCGATGATGACGCAGACCTCGGTGGCGTGCTCCGTCACGAGGCGCTGCTCCACCGGGTCCACCCTCGGCAACGGCAGCGGCAGCGCGTACACGAGGATGCCGCTCACCATGAACACCACGGGCAACGAGAGGGGCCGCCCGGCCACCACCCGCGGCAGCACCGCCGCGAGCAGCGCTCCCACCCCCAGCCACGCGAAGACCGCATCGGCAATGGTCACTGCGCTGAGTCCGTTCTGTTGGCGCCCCTCGCTCTCGGGGCGCTGACGTACGTGGGCCGGCCCCCGGGACGCCGGGCGGGACAAACCTGTTCGGCCGGACATCCCGGCAGGTAGCTTGGATAGGGAGTCCCCTCCGAGGGAGGCCGTCCCATGCCGTGGTTCGTCTGGCTGCTCACCGCCGCGGCGCTCGGTGCCGTGGAGTTCTTCACCCTGACACTCGTCTTCGGTCTGCTGGCGGGTGCCGCGCTGGTGGCCGCCGTGGTCGCCGGGGCGGGCGTCGGCATCCTCGGCCAGCTCGTGGCTCTCGCGGCGACCGGGCTGGCGGGCCTGGTGATCATCCGCCCGATCGCTCTGCGGCACATGGCGCAGCCTCCCCTCACGCTCGAGGGGAGCGACGCGCTGATCGGCAAGCGGGCCGAGGTCCTGCGGGAGGTCACCGCCACCCGCGGCCTGATCAAACTGTGCGGAGAGGAATGGTCCGCCCGCGCCCTCGACGAAAGCCATGTCATCCCGGTGGGCGGGCTGGTGGACGTGATGGAGATCGAAGGCGCCACGGCCGTCGTCTACCCCCGCGATCTCCTTCCATGAACGGCTGAACTCCCAGCACTGCATGAACGGCTGAACTCCCAGCACAGGAGGAAACGTGGAACCGGTGCTCATCCTGATTCTCATGGCGGCGATAGTCGTCGTCTTCCTCGTGGCCTCCACCGTGCGGATCGTCCCGCAAGCGCGCCGCTACAACGTCGAGCGGTTCGGCCGGTTCCGCCGGACGTTGCAGCCCGGACTGAACTTCGTCCTGCCGGTGGCGGACCGCATCAACACCAAACTCGATGTGCGCGAGCAGGTGTATTCGTCCGAACCCAAGCCGGTGATCACCGAGGACAACCTGGTGGTGAACATCGACACCGTGCTCTATTACCAGGTCACCGACCCGCGGGCGGCGGCCTACGAGGTCGCCGACTACCTCCAGGCGATCGATCAACTGACCGTGACGACGCTGCGGAACGTCATCGGCAGCATGGACCTGGAGGGGACGCTCACCTCGCGAGAGGTGATCAACGCCCAGCTCCGCGCGGTCCTCGACGATGCCACCGGCAAGTGGGGCATCCGGGTCAACCGCGTCGAGATCAAGGCCATCGATCCGCCCCACACCATCAAAGAGGCCATGGAGAAGCAGATGCGGGCCGAGCGCGACAAGCGCGCGGCCATCCTGCACGCCGAAGGGGAGCGGCAGGCCAAGATCCTCACCGCGGAGGGCACGAAGCAGAAGGACATCCTCGAAGCGCAGGGCGCACAACAAGCCATGATCTTGCGGGCGGACGGTGAGGCGAAGGCCGTGGAGCGCGTCTTCCAGGCGGTCCACCGCAACAACGCCGACCCGAAGATCCTGGCGTACAAGTACCTTGAGACGCTCCCCCACTTGGCGAAGAGCGACAACAACACGTTCTGGGTGATCCCGGGAGAGCTGACCGAGGCGGTGCGTACCGTCACCGGCGCGTTCGGCGACCGCTCGGCGATGGGGCTGCCCGACCACGCGGGGGCTGAGGCCGCCACGGGCGGCACCGAGTCGCTCGACGCCGTCGCGGCTGTCGACGAGGCCACGAAGCAGGCCGCCGCCGCGGTGCACGACGCCAAGGCCGAGGCCGAGGCGGCGAGTACGCCCACCGTGCCGAGCCGAGGGCTTACCTCCGACGACTGAGGAGTTCCTGTCGTCGTACAGGCGCCGGTGCGGCGCCCGGCCCGTGGCTGATTCGGTCCCTATGCAGGCGGACGGCACGATCACGAGACTGATCCTCAGGAACCGGCCTGCATCAGCGGACAACGGAGGCACATCCATGCCGTACCAAGGTGGTTCACGTGGCGAGGACGCGGCTCGTGACTACTACGAGACCAGCGACGTCGACACGTTCTACGCCTATGTCTGGGGCGGCGAGGACATCCACACGGGGATCTACGAACACGCCGGGGAGGCGGTCGCGGACGCCTCCCGACGCACGGTGGAGCGCGTCGCCGACAAGGTGGCCGACCTCCTCACCCCCCAAGCCAGGGTGCTGGACATGGGATCCGGTTACGGCGGTCCGGCCCGCTATCTGGCCGCCACCTTCGGCTGCCCGGTCACCGCACTGAACATCAGCGAGACGCAGAACCGGCACCACCGCACCGTCAACGTCGAGCGGGGGCTGGACGGCCTCATCGACGTGGTCACGGAATCGTTCCAGGACATCCCCTTCGAGGACGGCCGCTTCGACGTCGTCTGGTCCCAGGAGGCCTTCTGTCACAGCCCGGACCGCGCACGCACCCTGGCCGAGGCCGTGCGCGCCCTCAAGCCGGGCGGCGCCCTGGCCTTCACCGACGTGATGACCGACGAGAGCGCCTCCGCCCAGGCGCTGCGCCCCGTCGTGTCCCGGCTGAAGGTGGACGGGCTGGCCACGCCGGACTTCTACCGCCGTTCGCTCCCCGGGCTCGGCATGTCACCTGTCGAATTCGACGATCTCAGCGACGAGTTGGGCAACCACTATGTGCGGCTCATGGAGGAGACCCACCAGCGCGAACAGGAATTGCGCACCGTCATCAGCTCCGACTACGTCGACACGCTCTTGAACAGTCTGTCCCTGTGGGTCGACGCCGCGCAGCGAGGACAGCTGCGCTGGGGCATCTTTCACTGCCGTCGCCTCTGAGTCGTCCCTGCACGGGACTGGTTCCAAAGTCTCTGTCCACGTAAGCCCCTCGGCCGATGACCGCCCCGGACACTGAAGTGATCATGTGGGCTGTCCGCTCGAACCGAGGAGGAGCCATGTGGGTGGAGCAGGTGGACTGGGTCGAGATCCCGGCCGGGTCGCTGCGTCGGGGTACGCCGGCCGACGAGGTGGCGGCAGTGGCCCGCCGCTATGCGGACACCGGGGTGCCCGTCGAGTGGTACCTGAAGGAAGCCCCGCGCGCGGAGATCCAGGTCCCGGCGTTCCGGATCGCCCGTACCCCGGTCACGGTCGGCCAGTGGACGCGCTTCGCGACGGCCACCGGCCGGCCCGTCCCGCAGGCACCGGCGGACCACCCGGTCGTCGGGGTCGCCTGGGACGCGGCATCGGCCTACTGCCGGTGGCTGGGGGAACAGCTCGGCGGCCTCCAGGTACGGCTGCCCACGGAGGACGAGTGGGAGCGCGCCGCGCGGGGCGACGACGGCCGGGAGTTCCCCTGGGGCGATGAGTACCGCACCGGCCTGGCCAATCTGGTGGACCTCGGCATCGGCACGACGTCGCCGGTCGGTTCGTTCCCCGAGGGTGCCAGCCCTTTCGGGGTGCTGGACATGGCGGGCAACGCCGACGAGTGGACCTCCACCCTCTACGCGCCCTATCCCGGCGCGCCCGCCGGTGTGCCGGGCGTCGAGGACTGGGCCTTCGATCGGCACGTCACCCGGGGCGGCGCGTTCCGCCACGACCGGGACCTGGCCCGGTGTGCCCGCCGGCACGGCGCCTATGAGCCGGATCTCGCGGCGATCGGCGTGGGTTTCCGCGTGGCGGCACCGGCCGCGTAGACCGGGCACCGTGGCGGCGCCCCATGGCGGGTGGTGCCGGGAAATTGGTGGCGGACCCGGCCGGTCATGATGAAGATCGCGGCATGACCGACTTCCTGGAGACCGACCGGCTCGTCCTGCGCGCGTTCACCACCGCCGACACCGGCCACCTGCTCGACCTGGACAACGACCCCGAGGTCATGCGCTTCATCAACGGTGGCCGCCCCACCGACCGCGAGGCGATCGAGACACGGACCCTGCCGCGGCTCCTGCGCGTGTACCCGTGCTGGGACAGCCCCGGCTACTGGGCCGCGCGGGAGAAGTCCACCGGCGTCTTCCTCGGCTGGTTCGAGTTCCGGCCGCTGGCGGAGCACAGCCCCGCCGTGGTCGAACTCGGTTACCGCCTGAACCGGGCGGCATGGGGCCGCGGCTACGCCACGGAGGGCTCCCTGGCCCTGATCCACAAGGGGTTCACGGACCTGGAGGTCGAGCGGGTCACGGCGAACACGATGGCCGTCAACGCCCGTTCCCGTCGCGTCATGGAGAAGTCCGGCCTGTCCTTCCTCCGGAACTTCACCGAGGACTGGCCGGAGGCGATCGAGGGCTCCGAGCACGGTGAGGTGGAGTACGAACTCACCCGGGCCGAATGGCAGCGGATAGCCCGATAGTGGCACCCAAGTAACCGTTAACCCCAGTATTGACCCATTACTCAGCGGCTGCGGGAGCACTGACCCGGGGAGACGATGGTGGTCACGGTGCCGACGGTCGGGAGGAGCGGCTGGCCATGGACAAGGACCGGCGTCAGGCCGATATCGGTCCCGCGGAGGGTGCGGAGCTGAGTCGCTCACCGCGGGGCGGGCTCCTGGACGTCCTGGGCGTGGCGGCCATCGTGCTGGACGCGGACGGGCGGATCGTGTTCTGGAATCCGCAGGCCGAGGCACTGACGGGCTACAGCGCCGGGGAGGCGCTCGGCCGGTACGCCGCCCAGCTTCTGGTGGCGGACGAGCACGTCGACCTCGTGCTCCGGTTGTTCGCCGAGGTGATGGGCGGCGAGGGGAGCTGGGCGGGCACCTTTCCCGTGCGGCACAAGGACGGCCGGACGCGGCTGCTGGAGTTCCGCAACATGCGGCTGGAGGACGATCTCGGCGATCTGTACGCGCTGGGGCTCGCCACCGACCAGGCGGTCCTGCGGCGCGTGGAACGGGACCTGGCGCTGTCGGTGCGGCTCGTGGACCAGTCACCGATCGGTCTCGCCGTCATGGACACCGAGCTGCGGTACGTGATGGTCAATCCGGCGCTCGAACGGATCAACGGCCTGCCCGCCGACGAACACCTCGGCCGGCGGGTGGGCCAGGTGCTGCCGTTCCTGGACGCCGACAGCATCGAGTCCGCGATGCGCCAGGTCATGGTCTCCGGGACGCCGCTGCTCGATCAGGAGACCGTCGCCCGCGACCCCGTCGACCCGGACAGCGAGCATGCCTGGTCGGTGTCCTTCTACCGGCTGGAGGACCCCGGCGGGAAGGTGCTGGGGGTGGCGACGTCGGTGGTGGACGTCACCGACCGTTACCGGGCGGGCAAGGACGCGGACCGGGCCCGGCACCGGCTCGCCGTCGTCGCCGACGCCTCCGTGCGCATCGGGACGACCCTGGACCTGGAGCAGACCGCCCGGGAGCTGGCCGATGTCGCCGTACCCGAACTCGCCGACCTGGCCGCCGTGGACATCCTCGACTCCGCTCTGGCAGGCCACCGCACCCCCGTGTCCGCGAGCGGACCGGCGGTGTTCAAGGCCCTGGCGGTCGCCGCCGCCTACCCCACCGACGCCGCCGCGGCGGCCGACCCTCCGGGCGAGGTGGCCCGCTACGACGCCGACCGTCTGGTGACCCGGTGTGTGAACACCAGCCGGCTGGTCATGGTGCCGCACGTCGACGAGGACGACCTGTCCCACATCGCCCGCGACCCCAGGGCCGCCGCTCTGCTGGCCCAGGCAGGGGTCCACTCCTATCTGGCCGTCCCCCTGATCGCCCGCGGCGAAGTCCTCGGCGCCCTGGATCTCGTGCGGGCCCGCAACCCCCTGGCCTTCACCGACGACGACGCCACCCTGGCCGGTGAACTGGCCGCCCGCGCCGCCGTGTGCATCGACAACGCCCGCTGGTACCAGCAGCAGCGCGATACCGCGCTCACCCTCCAGCGCAGCCTCCTGCCCCAGCCGCCGCCGCACCTGTTCGGACTGGAGGTCGCCTCCCGCTACCAGCCCGCCAGCGCGGCCGTCGAAGTGGGCGGCGACTGGTACGACATCCTCCCCCTCAGCGGGGACCGCACCGCGCTCGTCGTCGGCGACGTCATGGGCAGCGGTATCAACGCCGCCACCACCATGGGACGGCTGCGCACCGCCACCCAGACACTCGCCGGGCTGGACCTGGCGCCCGCGGAGGTCCTGCGCAACCTGGACCGGATCACCGCTTCCCTGGCCCCCTACATCGCCACCTGCACCTACGCGCTCTACGACCCCCATCACGCGCAGTGCCACATCTCCACCGCCGGACACCTGCCCCCTGTCCACATGCGGCCGGGGCACCCGCCCGAACTCCTCGACCTGCCGACCGGCGCCCCGCTGGGTGTCGGCGGAGTGCCCTTCCGGACCACCGCCGTGGACCTCGACCCCGGCGACCAGATCCTGCTGTACACCGACGGTCTGGTCGAGACCCGTGACGAGGACATCGACACTCGCCTGAACGTCCTCCTCGCCCTCCTCGACGGCCCCCACCGCGGCCTCGAGTACACCTGCGACCACCTGCTGGCCGCGCTGCGGCATCCCGGCGGCCACGACGACGTGGCCCTCCTCATCGCCCGGGTCCGCCGGTGAACGCGCGAAGGCCGCGCGTACGGATGTACGCGCGGCCATCGCCCTCATCAAGGTGCCGGGCGTCGCTCAGACCGTCTTGCTGAGGCGGTCGGCGAGCAGGGCGGCGAAGCGCGCCGGGTCGGCCAGTTCGCCGCCTTCGGCGAGCAGGGCGGTGCCGTACAGCAGCTCGGCCGTCCCGCTCAGCTCCGGATCGTCGGGCCGCTTCTCATGAGCCGCCCTGACCGCGCCGACCAGCGGATGCTTCGGGTTCAGTTCGAGGATGCGCTTGACCGACGGGAGTTCCTGGCCCATCGCCTTGTACATCTTCTCCAGGGCCGGCGTGAGGCCGTCGGTGTCGCTGACCAGGCACGCCGGTGAGCTGGTGAGCCGGGTCGTCAGGCGCACCTCCTTGACGTCGTCGAGCGTGTCGTTGAGCCAGGTCAGCACGGCCGCGAAGGACTCGGCCTGCTCCGGCGAGGGCTCCTCCTCCGAGGGCAGGTCCACCGCGCCACGGGTGATGGACTGGAACTCCGTACCCGCGTAGTCGTGGACCCCCTCGACCCAGATCTCGTCCACCCGGTCGGTGAGCAGCAGGACCTCGTACCCCTTGGCCCGGAACGCCTCCATGTGCGGGGAGTTCTCGATCTGTGCGCGGCTGTCGCCGGTCATGAAGTAGATCTTGTCCTGGCCCTCCGGCATCCGGGCGAGGTAGTCGGCCAGGGTGGTGGGCTCGTCGCCCGCGGTGGAGGCGAAGGAGGCGATGTCGAGGATCGCCTTGTGGTCCTCCGCCCGGTCGAGGAGCCCCTCCTTGACGGCGGGCCCGAACTCGCGCCAGAACGTGCGGTACTTCTCGGCGTCCTTGCTCATCAGGTCCTTGATGGACGCCAGGACCTTCTTGGCCAGCCGACGGCGGATGAGCTGGATGTGCCGGTCCTGCTGGAGGATCTCGCGGGAGATGTTCAGCGACAGGTCCGCGGCGTCCACCACGCCCTTGACGAAGCGCAGGTGGTCGGGCAGGAGTTCGCGGCTGTCGTCCAGGATGAACACGCGCTTGACGTACAGCTGGAGGCCGTGGCGGGCGTCCCGCTGGTAGAGGTCGTGCGGGGCGCGCGAGGGCAGGAACAGCAGGGCCTCGTACTCGAAGGTGCCCTCGGCCCGCATCTGGATGATGTCGAGCGGGTCCGTCCAGTCGTGGCTGATGTGCCGGTAGAACTCCCCGTACTCCTCATCGCTCACCTCGGAGCGCGGGCGGGCCCAGAGCGCCTTCATCGAGTTGAGGGTGCTCTCCCCCATGCGGACGGGGAAGGAGATGAAGTCCGAGTACCGCTTGACGATCTCCCGGATCTTCGATTCGTCGGTGTAGTCGTAGAGCGCGTCCTCCTCGTCGGCGGGCCGCAGGTGCACGCGGATCGACGTGCCCACGGGCGCGTCCTCGACGGTCTCGATCGTGTACGTGCCGTCGCCGTCCGACTCCCAGCGCACGCCCGTCTGCTCACCGGCCTTGCGGGTGAGCAGGGTGACCTTGTCGGCGACCATGAAGACGGAGTAGAAGCCGACGCCGAACTGGCCGATCAACTCGGCCGATTCCTTGTTCTCCTTGAGCCGGCGCAGTGTCTCGGCCGTGCCGGATCTGGCGATGGTGCCGATCAGCCCCACGACCTCATCACGCGTCATGCCGATGCCGTTGTCCCGCACGGTCAGCGTGCGGGCCTCCTTGTCGGCCTCGATCTCGATGTGCGGGTCGTCCGTCTTGAGGCTGTCGTCCTTCAGGCCGGCCAGGCGCCGTTTGTCCAGGGCGTCAGAGGCGTTGGAGATGAGTTCGCGAAGGAAGATGTCCTTGTTCGAGTAGATCGAGTGGACCATCAGCTCCAGCAACTGCCGTGCCTCGGCCTGAAACTCCAGCGTCTCGGTACTCATGACTTCCCTTCTCGTCGGATGGTCTGTGCGACGCCAACATTTTCCGACACCATTTTCCGCGATGGCGCGCGGGCCCGTCACATCCGCCGGGCTACATCCCCCCGGCTACCCGCAGCACCGCCCCCGTGGCGTACGAGGCGTCGTCGGACAGCAGCCACGCGACGGCGCCGGCGATCTCGTCCGGGTGGCCCGCACGCCGCATCGGGATGTTGTCGGCCACCTTGGCGGGCCGCTGCGGATCTTCGTGGAAGTCGGTCCACACCGTGCCGGGGGCCACGCAGTTGACCCGGATGCCGTCGGCGGCGACCTCCTTGGACAGGCCCACCGTCAAGGCGTCGACCGCGGCCTTCGCGGCGGCGTAGTGCACGTACTGCCCCGGACTGCCGAGCGTCGCCGCGGCCGAGGAGATGTTGACGACGCAGCCGCCGCCGGACGCGGTCATCGCGCGGACGGCCTGGCGCGCGCAGAGCAGATAGCCGAGCACGTTGACCTCCAGGGCGGCCCGCATCCCGGCGGGGTCGGCGTCGGCGAGGCGCCCGTTGGGGCCGCTCACTCCCGCGTTGTTCACCAGGCCGGTGACCGGCCCGAGGGCGGCCGCGGCCTCGAAGAGCGCGGCGACGTCGTGTTCGTCGGCGGTGTCCACGGCGACGGCCAGGGCACGCCGGCCGGCCGACTCGACCTCGGCGGTAACGGCGCGGGCCGCCGCCTCGTCTGAGCGGTAGCCGACCACGATGTCGTGGCCCTCCGCCGCGAGCCGGCGGCAGATCGCAGCACCGATGCCCCGGCTGCCCCCCGTGACGACGGTGATCTTCTGGTGTCCTCGCATGTCCGTCCTTTGCTCGGTCTGTGATCGGTTCGTGAGCGGTCTGTGAGCGGTCTGATGGGGCCGGGCCCGGTCAGGGGCCGTGCGCGGCCGTCCGAGCGTAGTTACCGCACCTCAGGCCCGCTCGCCCCGCCCCGCTTGCCGAGCGCCGAGAGGCCGAGGGCCAGGAGCGCGAGCACCTCGAACGCGGCCGCGGTCGCGGTGAGCGCCGTCAGGGAGCCTCCTGCCAGGGCGAGCCCGCCCACGGCGCCGCCGATCGCCAGACCCAGATAGGACGAGGAGCCGTTGAGGGAGAGGGCCACCGTGGGCTCGGGGATGTCCAGGCTCGCGATGCGGTGGTTCTGCGCGGTGGGCAGGGCCCATGAGGCGACGCTGATCACCGCGAGCAGCACGCCGAACACGCTCAGGACGGCCCACCGGGCCTGCGGCTGCCCCAGGCTCAGGAGGACCATGGCGCACAGCCCGGCGAGGAGCACCGCCACCGCGGTGGTGTACGCGCGCTGCCCGCCCCACGCGTCCGAGGCGCGGCCGCCCGCCGTGCTGCCGGCCATGGCGGCGACGCCCCACACCAGCAGGAACGCGCTCACACCGGCCGCGCCGACGCCGGTGAGGCCCATCGCAAGGGGCGCGATGTAGATGAAGAGGACGAACTCGCCCGCGCAGGCGAGCGTGTTGGTCACCAGCGCGGAGAGCACCTGCGGGTGCGTCGCCGCCCTCAGTCGCTGTACGAGCGTCACCCCGGCCGGCGACGGCACGCGCGGCAGCCCGGGGACCAGGGCGAGTGCGGCCGCGGCCGACAGGACGGCGACCAGGACGAGCGTCATGCGCCAGTGCCCGACCGCGCCCACCAGGGTGCCGAGCGGAATGCCCAGGGCGGTGGCGGCGGACATGCCTCCGGCGACCGTGGCGATGGCCCTCCCCCGCCGCTCGGGCGAGCTGATGCCCACCGCGACCACCATGGCGCAGGGCAGGTAGAGCCCCGCCCCGAGAGCGGCCACGACCCTCGATGCCATCAGTACGGGGTACGTGGGGGCCACGGCGCCCAGGAGGTTGGCGGCGACGAAGATCCACAGCGCGGCGAGCAGGAGCCGCTTGCGGTCGAACCTGGCGGTGAGCGCGGCGAGCACCGGTGCCGAGATGGCGTACAACAGGGCGAAGACGCTGATCAGCTGGCCCGCGGCGGCGGTGGAGACGTGGAGGTCGGCCACGATGTGGTCGAGCAGCCCGCTGATGATGAGGCTGTCGGTGCCGATGCTGAACGCGCCCAGGGCGAGGGTGAGCAGGAGGAGTCTGTGGGCGCGGGCCGTCCGGCGGCCGGGGTCGTCGACGGTCTGCGTGCCGGTCATGACCGGGCCTTTCCTCGGCCGCGGTCGGCGGTCGCCTGCGGGAACCGGCTCAGGTAGGCGTCGTTGCGGGCGTCGACGAGGTCGAGCAGTTCGCCGAGCCGCCGCAGGGCGTCGGCGTCCGGTGTCCAGGCCCAGGTCTCCCGGGGTTCCACCACCGCTCCCCTGCGGGTCTTGGCCTCGAACCCCTCGAAGCCCAGGCGCACCCCGTCGAGCCGCTGGGCGATGGCGGTGCGGACGGGGTGGTAGAAGGCCGCCCACGGGTAGGCGGCACCGCGGTCCTCGACGGCGTAGTCGCAGCCGTAGGTCATGAAGACGACGCTCTTGCGGCCCAGCAGGTGCAGGGCGCAGGCGACGGTCTCGCCGTCGCGCCGGACGACGGGGACGCGCACCGCGTCGGGCAGCCGGTCGGCCAGCGTGATCCTGGCCAGGCGTATCGCCTCCGCGTCGGCGATGCCGCCGTGCTTGACGAGCGTGTTGGCCTCCAGCTCGGCGACGCGCGCCGCGTGCTGGGCGAGGTCGGCCTCCCCGCGGGTCAGGTGCTCCGATGCGGTGAGGCTCTGCTCCTCCGTGCGGTACAGACGGCGGCGTCGGCTGGGCAGCGCCGCCAGATACTCCTCGTAGCTGTCAAAGCCCGCGGTCTCGATCCGCGAGGCGCCCGTCAGGGTCCCGCGGCGGAATCCGGCCGCGGTGAGGGTGGCGCGCAGCACCGTGTCGGCGGGGCTGACGTAGGGGAAGACGACGGCGCCCGCGCCCTTGTCGGCCGCGGTGGACTGGGCGGCGCGCACCAACCGCGCGGCGAGGTCGGCCTGTTGGGCTTCGTCCGCCTCGGGGGCGTACAGCAGCTCGCTGCGGTCGAACTCCCGGATCACGAGGCACGGGCCGACGCGCCGGGTCAGCTCCTGCCACAACGGCAGGCGCGTGTCGGACCCGGCGCCGCGGACGAGCGCGCTGCGGGCGCGGCGCAGGGCCTCGCCGGTCTGCTCGCTGTCGTTGTCGTCCAGGCGCAGGACGGCCTCACTGCCGAGGAACTTCCAGGGGTCACTGGTCAGCCCGCTCCCCGGTACCGCGACGACGCCTCTGAGGGCCGCCGTGAGCCGGCCCGCCGAGCGGGCGGTGAGCAGCAGGCTCTCGCCGGGCTCGAGGTACTCCCGGAACTGGAGGAAGCCTCGTGCGGAGTCGATGTCCGAAGCGCGGGTGAACGCGTCCCACTCGGGTGAGGGGATGTCGTCCACCGTGCGAAGAGTGTCCGTTACGAGCACTGGATGGTCCTCTGTCTTCCCGTATGCGCCGTGCTGCCGGGGCGGGTTCGCCGTCGTGTGCGGGCGAAGGGGTGACCGGCGGGACGGCCGCCCCGGCCGGTCACTCCGGACCCCGTCAGATGTCGCCGTTCGACTGCTCGATGAACTGTGCGGACCACTTGCGCTTCGCCCGCAGGCTGAGCTTGTTGACCGCGTCGGGGACGAGACCCATGGGACGGCGGATGTCGACGATCAGCATCACGCGCTGGCCGTCGCTCTCGTTGTAGACCTCGTGCTCGAACGTGTCGTCGATGAGGATGGCCTCGCCCTCCTTCCAGGTGTGCATTTCCTTGTCCACGCGCAGCCGGGGCGGGTTGTTCTCGGGGACGGTCAGCGGCAGGTGGTAGCGCAGGATGCCGGCGTACGGGCCCTCGTGTGCCTTGAGCGTCACGCCGGGCTCCAGGATCGCGATGATCGCGTTGACCACCGACGGGGTCCGCTCCGCGAAGTCGACGAACGTGGGGCAGTCCCGGTAGGCGTTGGGGTTGGTCTCGCCGAGCATGTACGCGTAGTAGAGGCGCCACTCCTCGGAGACCTCGGCGGCGCGCAGCGGGTCGATGTCGCCGTACGCGCGGACGTTGCGCGTCTCGACGAGACGGGTGACCTCGGCCTTGATCTGGTCGAACTGGGCGTCGAGCTTGCGCGCTTCCGGGAAGAGCGCGTACGGGGACATGATGCGGAAGCGGCTCCTGCCGCCGCTGTTCCGCAGGAAGTAGTTGTTGACGGCCTTGCGGACGCCGGGCTGGTTGATGCTCAGGGAGCCCTTCATCGGTTTCTCCTCATGGTCGGGCGCGTGGGGGCGGGCGCGTGGGGCGGTGGGTCAGGGGCGGCACGTGGCGTAGAGGAAACCGGGGTGGATCTCCTCGACCTCGCACGTCCAGCCAAGGGCGCTCAGCCGCCGCTCCAGCTCGGCCGGCTCGCGGAAGACCTTGACGATGCGGAAGGTGCGGCCGTCCTCCAGAGAGCGCTGGACGGCCACGTCCGGCGCCTCGGCGTCCAGTTGCTCCAAGTCGCGCGCCTCACCGGTCACGTCGACGAACTCGACGACACCGTCGGGGCGGACCGCCTGGCGGACCGCGCCCCAGAACGCGTCGAAGTTCTCGTCGGGGACGTGGGCGAGCCAGTGGGCGAAGAAGACTCCGTCCCACTGCCGTTCGGGCGTCCAGTCGAAGAGGTCCTGCTGGTGGAACTCCGCGTTGGCCAGGCCGTGCCGCCGGGCCTCCTCGATCATTTCCGGCGAACCGTCGAGGCACGTGACCGTGTCGGCCACCTCGGCGAGGTGACGCGTCCAGTAGCCGGTTCCGCTGGCGAGTTCGAGGACCTCGCCGCGCAGGTTGCCCGAGCGCAGGCGTGCCATGGCGGCGGGCAGGCCCGGGTCCATATAGGGCACGAACGTGGTGTCGTACTCCGCCGCGCGGGCGCGGTAGTAGCCGAGCTGGCTGTCGATGAGGGTTCGGGAATCCACTTGTCGTCCTCAGTTCTTCTCAAGAAGGTCGTGCGAAACGGGGGTGGGGCCCATCAGGGCCACCAGGGTCTGCGGGGTGAGCAGCATCTTTTCCTTGAACGTCTCGTTCAGCCGCCCGCACTCGATGGTGGCCACGTCCGTGGCCCACATGAGCCGGCAGATCTCCCACCACAGGGCGTAATAGGGGCTGAACCTCAGCTCGTCGCGGCCGCGGATGTAGCCGCCGGCCCAGGCCTGGAGCCTGCGCTCCTCCAGGAAGCAGACCGCGACGGCGAGGGTCTCCTCGTCGTGGCCGCGGATCTCCACCAGACGGACCGCGTCCCCCAGCTCCCGGAGGAACTCGGCGAACGGCCCGGGGTCGTAGTACTTCGGCGAGCCGTTGCGCGCGGCGCTCGCGGCGATCATCTCCAGGAGGCCGAGCAGCCCCGGGTAGTCGGAGCGGTGCACGAAGCAGCGCGCCTGCTCGTCGTACCGGCGCAACTGGCGTGCGTAGTCCCGCCGTACGGACCGTCGCATCGAGGCGAGATACGTCTCGGCGTCGGGCGCCACCCGCTTGCTCAGGGTCCAGCGCGGGACGAGGTCCTGGCGCCTGAAGCCGCGCCCTTCGAGCGCCTTCACCAGCGGGGCGTCGGCGCTGAGGTTGACGAACCCCCATTGGGACGCGCCCAGTTCGGCCGCACGGTCCGCGAACGCCCGGTGCAGGCTGTCCAGCGCCCGCTCGTCGCGTGCCAGCAGGTGCGCGTCCGGGGCGTGCCACACGGGCGCCAGCAGCGCTTGCTCGCCCTCGGCGAGGCCGAGGAGCCCGAGCGGGTCGCCTTGCAGGTACGTGGGCGCCGCCGCCCGCAACTGGCCGTCGCCGTCGCGCACTTCGAGGTAGCGCGGTCGTCTGATGCGCTGGATCGGGTGGTGCTCGTACGCCCGGAGGAACGCCCGCGTGTGGAAGATGGGCGCGTCGAGGTCCGCGACGAGTGCGTCCCAGTCGGGGCCGAGGTCCTGCGCCGAGGCGAGGGAGCGGACACTCAGCTCACCGGCCGCGTCCGCCTCGAAGGGCGCACGTCCGGCGCTCGGCTCGGCCGACACGCCGGATTCGACTGCCCCGCGGTCTTGGGCCGACGCGCCGAGTTCCCGCGCGCAGGCACCGATGGCCTCGGCGCACGCCTCGGCCTCGGCCACCGGGACGGGCCCCATGTGGCCGACCCTGAGCACCTCGCTCTTCCAGCCGCCGCGCCCCGAGGAGACCCAGACGTCGTGCCGGGTCGCCAGCTCGTCCCTGACCCGCTCGGCGTCGGGAGACGGCAGCCGTACGGCGGTGACGGTCGGGGAGCAGTGCTCCTCGGGCGGCACCACGCTCAGGCCCTGGGCCCGGACGGCTTCGCGGCAGCGGCGCGCGGTGTGCGCGTGGCGTCGCCAGACCTGTTCGAGCCCTTCGTCCTCGACGGCCCGCAGCGCGGCGTCCAGGGCGTGGACGATGGGCAGCGCGGGGGTGTACGTCGTGGTGCCGAGGCGGGCGTGTTCGGCGGCCCGGGCCAGGTCCAGGTAGTAACTCCGCCCTCCCGGCCGCGCGGCTCGCTCCAACGCCCGGTCGGAGACGGCCACGAGAGCGAGTCCGGGCGGACAGGCGAGGGCCTTCTGGGTCACCCCCACGGCGACGTCGAGGCCCAGCTCGTCGAAGGCGATCTCCACGGCCCCCAGGCTGCTGACGACGTCGACGACGATCAGGCAGTCGCTCACCGCACGGATGGCGGCGGCCCACTCGCGCAGCGGGGCGAGCACGCCGGTCGACGTCTCGTTGTGCGTCAACAGGACAGCTGAGTACGGGTGTTCGGCGAGCCTGGACGCTATGTCCCGCGCGGACACCACCTGCCCCCAGGGGGCCCGCACCACGTCGACGTACGCGCCGTGGTGCGCGGCGATCTCGGCGAACCGCTCGCCGAAGTAGCCCAGTTCCACCACCAGTACGCGCTCGCCGGGCCGCAGGACGGACGCGACCGCCGCCTCCATGCCGCCGGTGCCCGAGCAGGTCAGCGGCAGGACGGTCCCGCTCGTCCCGAACAGGGGCCCGAGCCGCTTGACGACGTCGGTGAACAGGCCGCGGAACTCGGCCGAGCGGTGGCTGATCATCGGCCGCGTCATCGCCGCGAGTGTGCCTTCGGGGACCTCGACCGGCCCCGTGACGCGGTAGTTACGCATAACAGGCGTCCTCCGTCCGTGCCGGTGCGGCGCCCAGGGCCGACACCAGTCCCGCGCGCACCCGGGCGCGCTCCAGCGTGATGGGCATGCCGGCCATGCGGTTCGACGACATTCCCTCCGCGACGAGCCGGTCGACGAGTGCCGTGTCGGCGTCGGGCCTGCGCCAGGCGGTGGCAGGCATGCGCCTGGTCACCAGGTCGGCCACGAACGGGCCGAGGCCGCCGGCCGTCACCCCGCACGCCGCGCGCAGGGCGTCCAGCGCGGCCTCGACCGCTCCGGGACCGCGCGGGTCGAGGATCTCGTCCGCCCCGGCCGCCTCGACGAGGGGCGCGAGCCAGGTCAGGTTGAGGGCGCACGCGAGGCCGTGGGGCACGCCGAGCCGGGAGGTCAGCGGGTAGGACAGGGCGTGCGCCGCGGTCGTCCGCGTGATGTCGATCGCGCGTCCCGCGTCCGTCGCGGCCCGGCTCAGCGCGTCGCGCTCCGCCGGGTCCGGTGCCGCGCCCGCCTGGCTCAGCACGGGCACGAGACGCTCCAGCGCGGCCACGGCGTGCTCGCGCGACCGCCGGGTCGAGCGGATCGACCACAGGGACTCCACCGCGTGGGCCAGCGTGTCGAACGCGCAGCTCCAGGTGAGTTCGGCGGGACAGGAGTCGGTGAGCGCCGGGTCGACGACCGCGAGGTCGGCACGGGCGTGCGGGGTGTCCAGGGAGACCTTGCGGCCCTCCTGGTAGAGGGTGGCGAACTGGGTCACCTCGCTGCCGGTTCCCGCGGTGGTGGGGACCAGCAGGAGCGTGACCCGTTCGGCCGGCTCGAGCGTTCCCGCGACGACCCGGCCGGCCGCGTCCGCGTCGCGGGGCAGCAGGCAGGCCGCCTTGGCCACATCCAGCGCGGAGCCGCCTCCGATGCCGACGACGAGGTCGGCGCCCCAGGCGTGGCGCAGACGCGCCGCCTCCAACGCCTGCTCGACCGTCGGATTCGGGTGGAACTCGGTGAAGACCTCCGCCTCCGCGGGCAGCCAGGCGTGCACATCCGCCCGCCTAAGGGCTCCGTCGCTCGCGACGACCAGCGGGCGGTGGCCCGCGCACAGGGCGGGCAGCCCGGCGGCCGCCCCCCGGTACGCGGTGACCGACGTGGCACGTCCGCCGTGCGCCACGGTCACGAGGTGCTCACGGCGGGCCGCCGCTCCCGTGCCGGTGCGCCGGTGGCCGCCGCGCGGAAACGCCGCACGATGTCCGCGGGCCCGGTCGAGGCCGTGGCCCTCGGGTGGACTTCCCCGGGGGTGGGCACGACGCGGAAGACGCACAGCACGGGGCCCTTGGCGTCCAGTGCCCGCCGGACGTCCTCGGACAGGGAGCGTGCCGAGCGCGACACGGTCACCGTGCGGTATCCGAGGCCCTCGCCCAGGGCGGCCCAGTCGATGTCTTTCGAGGTCGTGGCCTGGCAGCCGGTGGATTCGTAGCAGCCGTTGTCGACGACGACGTGTACGAGGTTCGCGCCACCCGCGGCCGCCATGGTGGATCCGGTGCCGAGGTGCATCAGGAAGGCGCCGTCGCCGTCCAGGACGACGACGCGCCGCTCGGGGTGTGCGGTCGCGAGGCCGAGCCCGATGGCGCCCGCGTGGCCCATGGAACCCTGCATGTAGAAGGTGCCGTCGCGGTCCTTCTCGTGATGTGCCTGCCGCGACAGATAGCCGGTCGTGGTCACCATGAGGTCGTTTTCGCCGACCGCCGCCATGAGCGCCGCCACCACGCGCGGTCGGGTCAACTCGCCCTCGCTAACAGGTTGTTGCTCGACATTTCTGGACACCTTGCCGATGGCTCCGCGGGGCACCAGGAGGAAGAACGGCCGGTTCTGGGCGCGGGCCTCGGACGCGGCGGCCAACGCGGCCTCCAGTCCGCCCGGTTCGAGCACCGTGTGGGGTACGTCGAGGTTTTCGAGCAGGCGCACGGTGGAGGTGCCCATCGCCGCGTGCTGCGGCTCGTCCTGTGCCGGGTCGGGCCAGCCGCGCATCGTCATCACGACGAGCAGCGGGATGTCGTAGGGCAGCAGCAGCGAGGTGAGCGGGTTGATCAGATTGCCGAACCCGGAGTTCTGGACCAGCAGCGCGGCCGTCCGCCCCGCCAGCTCCCAGCCGGCGGCGAGGGCCGTCGCCGCGCCCTCCGAAGCGGCCGGGACGAGCCGGCCCTCTTCCTCGAACAGTGTCCAGGGCCCGGCCAGATGGCCGCACGGCACACCGGTGACACGCTCCACGCCGTACGCGCGCAGCGCTTCGACGAACTCCTCCGCCTCGATCGGGCGCGTCACTTGTCGTCACCGAGCCAGTGGTCGATGCCGGAGAGGCTGAAGATGTCCTTCACCGTGGCGATGTGCGGCTCGACGCTCGCGGTCGACCCCTCGGCGAGCACGACGGCCCAGGTGTCGCGCACCGCCTTGACGGACGCCCGCATGCCCTGGTTCGCGTAGATCACCATGGAGATGCCCGCCTCCTGGGCCTCCTGTACGGAGAAGTCCGCGTAGGTGGTCGGGACGATCACCACGGGGGCGCGGTGCTGCCACTGCCGCATGAACGAGACGACCTCGCCGGCCTCGGCCGACTTGGAGTGGACGAGGACGGCGTCGGCGCCCGCGTCCACGTACTGGTGGCAGCGGCGCAGCGCCTCGTCGACGCCCATGCCGCAGATGAACGCCTCGGTCCGGGCGATCAGCAGGGTCTCGGAACGGGCCTGTGCCTTCTTGGCCGCTTCGAGCTTGCTGCCGAACTCGTCGGTCTCCAGCAGCTTCTGTCCGGCGTCGAGGAAGCTGTTGCGCTTGGGGAAGATCTTGTCCTCGATGCAGATGCCGGCGACGCCCGCGCCCTCGTAACGGCGCATCGTGTAGGCGGCGTTGAGGCTGCCGCCGAAGCCGGTGTCGCAGTCGGCCACGACCGGGATGCTCACCGCCTGCTGCATCGCGGTGGCCCCGGCCAGGTATTCGGCCATGCCGAGCAGGCTCACGTCGGGCAGCCCCTGCGCGGCCGAGATCTCCAGGCCGGAGGCCCATACGGCGTCGAAACCGGCCTCCATGGCCAGCCGCGCCGACAGCCCGTCGTGGGCTCCCGCCACCTTGACGAGGCGGCCGCTCTCGAAGGCCTCCCGCAGGACGAGCGCGCGCGAGGAGGTCTCCACGTAACTGTTCGAAACCACGGTCATACTCCACCCCTTGCTGAATCAGTTGCTGGATCTCTTGCTGGATCTGTTGCTTCAGTTGTTGAAGGTCGTGAGGAAGTCGGAGAGCCGTCGGGCCGCCTCGGCGAGCGTGTCCGCCTCTTCGGCGACGCAGAGCCTGAGGTGGCCGGGCATGCCGAACGTCGATCCGGCACGCAGCCGTACGCCCGCCTGTTCCGCGAGCACGCGGCACAGCGCGACGTCGTCCCGCGCTCCGTGCGGCTGCCGGCTCAGCGCCTCGGTGGCGTCCAGGCAGAGGTAGATCCCCCCGGCCGGGGCGACGGGTTCGAGCAGCGGGATGCCCGTCATGATCCGTACCGCCGCCTCGCGACGCGCCGCGAGGCCGTCCACCCGCGCGGCCACCGCGTGCGTGTCGCGCACGGCCGCCGCGGCGGCGAGCTGCGAGGTCCCGCACACCGGGCCGGTGGTGTACTCCACGGCGTCGCGCAGCGCGGCCGACAGCTCGGGCGGGCCCCACACCCAGCCGACGCGCAGCCCCGCCAGGGCGTACACCTTGGAGGCGCCGCCGACGACGATCTCGTGGGCCGAGGCCCGTACGCCGCGGTCGACGGCGTCTCCGTACGCCCAGTAGATGTCGTCCGTGATCAGGCAGATGCCGTGGGCGCTCGCCCACTGCCTGAGCGCCCGCACGCGGGGCGCGTCGTAGACCGCTCCGGTGGGGTTTACCGGGCTGTTGAGGAGGAGGGCCCTGGTCCGCTCGGTGCGGGCCGCCTCCAGCTCCGCGGGGCCGACGCGCCATCCGTCGCGGGCTCCGCCGTCGACCATGACGGGTTGTGCCCCTGCGCGCCGCACCACGGCCGGATAGTGGCTCCAGTGCGGCCTCGGCACCAGCACCTCGCCGCCGTGCGCGACGGTGGAGAGGGCGACGAGCAGGCCGTGGCGCGCTCCCGCCGTGACCGTGATGTGCTCGGGGTCCACCGGGGTGCCCGTGCGCACGGCGTAGTGGTCCGCGACGGCGGTACGCAGGTCGGGGTCGCCGTACGCCGGGGCGTAGGCGCTGGTGCGGTCGGAGTCGAGCGCCTTGTCGAAGGCGGCGCGCACGGCGGGCGAGAGCGGTTCGACGATCTGGCCGGACGCCAGGTCGACGACGTCGGAGTACGCGCCGCTCATGCGACGGGCTCCTGACCCCGCAGCGGCGCGAGGCCGACCAGTTCGGCGATCCTCGCCAGATCGGCGACCACCGGGGCGAGCAGCGGAATGCCGTGGGCGGACCGCTCACCGGCCGACGTGCGGCGACGGTCGCCGGGCAGCCTGACGGGGACGCCGGGGACGGCCTGTTCGGCGGCGCGGATCTCGTCGGACATCGCCGCGACCCGCTCACCGATCTCCCGCGCGTCACCGAGCGCGCCGATGTTCACGCACAGGACGAACTGCCCCAGGTCGGCGCCCTGTTCGCCGTAGGTGTGCTTGCTCCAGCTGGCCCCGGCCAGGGGGCCGCAGAGCAGTTCGGCGAGCAGACCGATGCCCGAGCCCTTGTGGCCGCCGAATTCCGTGCCGAGACCGCCGAGGGGCAGCAGGGCGTACCCCTCGCGGGCCTTGAGGCCGGCGACGACGCGCGGGATGTCGGTCGAGGAGGCCCCGTCGGGGCCGACGGCCCAGCCGTCCAGCATCGGCTTGCCCTCGCGGTGCAGCCGCTCCAGCTTGCCCCGGGGGACGATGCTGGTGGCCGCGTCGTAGCAGAGCGGCTCATCGGGGGTGGGCAGTGCGTAACTGACAGGGTCCGTGCCGAACATCGGCTCGGCGGCGCCGGCCGGCGCCACCTGCGGCGTGGCGTTGGTGGTCACCAGGGCGAACGTGCCCGAGCGGGCGGCCCGTTCGGCGTACCAGCCGGCGATGCCGATGTGGTTGGACCTGCGTACGGCGACGGCGGCGACGCCGTGCTCCTTGGCCCGGGCGACGGCGTGGTCCACCGCGAAGCACAGCGCGGGCTGGCCGAGTCCGTTGTGCGCGTCGACGACGCTGACGCCGCCGTCCTCCCGGACGACCTCCGGTCGGGCGTCCTTGTCGATGGTGCCCTGGTGCAGGCCTTCCACGTAGCGGCGCAGCCGGGCGACGCCGTGGCTGTCCACTCCGGCGAGGTCGGCCGCCACGAGGACGTCCGCGGTCAGCTCCGCGTCGTCCGCGCGGGCTCCGGCCGCGACCAGCGCCTGCGTCACGAAGTCGGTGAGGGCCTTACGGTCCACCGTGATCATGCTTGCTCCAAGAGTGCTGTGCCCTGCCATTGGTCGCAGGCCTGGTGTGCGGCCCGTGCCAGTCCTCGCCAGAGGTCGGGCCCTGTGACGGCGCCCCGCGAGGCGGTGCGGGCGATCTGATGTGTACTCATCGGCCCTTCGGGCGGCGGTGCGGTGACGCGGACCGCGACGAGCGCGGTGGGCAGTCCGGCCTCGGCGCGCCGCTGGGCGATGGCGCCGGGCAGCTTGCCCTGCCAGGTGCCCTCGTCGACGACTCCCTCCGCGGTGAGCACGAGGGGGGCCGAGCCGACGGCGTCCTCGGGGTCGGCGATCTCGAGCACGCCGGTGGCCCCGCTCTCGGCGGTCGCGCGGGCGACGGCCGTCAGGCCGAACCCCGTACCGCCGCCTGCGCCGAACCAGGGCTCCTCGAAGCGGCGTGGCGCGTCCGGGTCTCCGGCCTCGGCCAGCAGACGCACCAGGTGGTGCAACGCCCGTACCGCCTGGGGGCGGTTGTGGGCGGTGACGCCCTTCTGCGCGCCGAAGGTCGTGAGGTTGCCGGACAGTGGCGTGCTGACGTCGGCAAGGAACCGCAGGCGGACGCCTGCGAGCCGTCGGCGTGCGGGGGCGAGGTCGACGGCGACCGCGGAGGTCAGGGTCCGGGGGCGCGGGTCGACGGGGTGGCCGTCGCGGTCGACGAAGCGCGCCCCGAGAGCCGCGAGGGCGCCGGCCCCGCCGTCCACGACGGCGGTGCCGCCGAGCCCGATGACGATAGAGGTGGCACCGGCGTCGACGGCCGCCGCGACGATCTGCCCCGCTCCGCGTGAGGTCGCTTCGAGCGGGTCGAGTTCGTGCGGGCGCAGCGCTCCCAGTCCGCACACGCTCGCTGTTTCGACCACCGCGGTGGAGGGGTCGAGCGCGAGCCACTCGGTGCTGCGCGCCCTGCCCCGTGCGTCGTCCGCCGCCGCCGGCCGCCGTCGGCCGCCGCGCACCGCTTCGAGGGCGTCGAGGGTGCCGTCGCCGCCGTCCGCGAGGGGGTACAGCGCGATGGCGGCGTGCGGCCGGGCGCCGCGGACCCCTTCGGCGAGGGCGGTGGCGACCTGCGACGAAGTGGCGTACCCCCGCATGCAGTTGGGGGCGATGACGATGTCGGGGCGGAGTGCGGGCAGGCCGTCGTCGCTCATGAAGCCGCGGGCAGGTCGCGTCGCACCCAGGTCCGCAGGAGGAGGCGGGTGTAGTCCGGGGCGTCCTGGAACTCGGTGCGCCCGTGCAGCACGGACAGGTTGTCGAACAGGGCGAGTTCGCCCTCGTTCAGCTTCCCGACCACGGCCTCGGCGCAGGCGTCGACGGCGGCGTCGAGCGCGTCGAGCGCCTTGCGCTGCCCCTCCGTGAGGTCCGGCACGCCGGGGTGGTCGTGTCCCTGCTCGATATAGCTGCGCAGGTAGGTGATGGACGGGCGGCCGTGCTGGGTGAACAGGACCGGCTTGACCGTGGTCGGCCCGGCCCCGTCCCGCTGGTCGCCTCGCCGGTCGAAGTGGAAGGGTTCCCGCAGGGTGGCGAGCACGTCGTCGGAGAGCAGCCGCTCCACGTCCCGGACGTGTACGCAGCGCAGCGCGCCGCCGTCGGCGGCCTGGCGCACGCAGAACAGTGTGAAGACGTCGGGGGCGGGCAGCGGGGCCTCCGCCCCGTCGGTGTGCAGGTCGCCGCCGAAGCGCGTGTCCGAGTAACGGACCCGGCCGCGCTGGCTGATGCTGGCCCCTCGGTCGCGGACCTCACGTACGAGGGTCCCCTCGCGGTTCTGCGGCATCGGTTCGCCCAACAGGCGGGTGACGCGGACGACCGCCCGCTCGCCCCGCGCCTGTTCGGGCCGCAGTCCGGTCAGGACCAGGACACCGGTACCGGCGTACAGATGGGTGCGGGCCAGCTCGTCCAGGTCGGCGCGCGCGGCCGTCCGGTCCGCCGTCGTCACGTCGTCGGCGGTCAGGTAGTTCCTGAGCTTTTCGCACACAGACACCCTGACAGGGTCGAACCCATCGGTCGGTGAATTGACTTGCGAGGGCGAGGGGGCATCCTCGCCGTCAACTGCTGAAGGAAGCACCTGGAAAGTCTCCAAACGGAACAGGTCCCCCCGGAAAATCGCGCGAAAGAAATGCGCCGCGATGCCGAGAAACCGGGATGAGCGATCCGGCGAAGCCGGATCCGCAGACCTCTGACGAATTCAGGTAAAGCCCGCTTTACACCGCCGGTGCGTCTGCGATTTCACCGGCGGCGGAGACGACCGCGCCGGAACCCGCCGGATACGGAGCGAGGGCCAGCAACGTCAGTGACCAACATCATCTCGAGCTGGACACAGCCAAGCATGCAGGCCAGGCGGCTGTCAACAATTTGTTGAAGGGTAGCTGGCGGCGCGTCAGGGCCGCAGGCCCCCGTCCGCACGTCAGCTCAACTCCCGCACACCCCGGGCCGATCCGCCTCGACGCCCGCTTGCCGCACCCCCCGAACCGTCGCGATTCGCCGCCCCGCCCTGGTTACTGACAAGTAATCATTGACCGTGATCATCACCGGCATATAGGTTCCGATCGCTTTATCCGAACCGGCACCCAAAAAGTGCGGCGGCCGACCGCAGAATTCGGGCAGGTCGCCACAGAGAGAAATCAGGTCCACCACCACGTGGCAGCCTGTCGGAACATGAAAGGCGCTCGTCTTGCCACCGAGAACTAAACCGGTACGCATCGCCGTATGGACTGGCATCGCGGCGGTCGGCGCGGCCGGCTGGTCCGTGCTCGCGCTCTCCCGGGGCGAGAAGGTCTCGGCGATGTGGATCATCGCCGCGGCCGTCGGCTCGTACCTGGTCGCACAGCGCTTCTACGCGCGCTTCATCGCGCGGCGCGTGCTGCGCCTTGACGACCGCAGGGCGACCCCCGCCGAGCGCCTCGACGACGGCGTCGACTTCCATCCCACGGACAAGCGGGTCCTGTTCGGACACCACTTCGCGGCGATCGCGGGCGCCGGACCGCTGGTGGGCCCGGTGCTCGCGGCACAGATGGGCTACCTGCCCGGCACCATCTGGATCATCGTCGGCGTCATCTTCGCGGGCGCCGTCCAGGACATGGTCGTCCTGTTCTTCTCGCTGCGCCGGGGCGGCAAGTCCCTCGGGCAGATGGCCCATGACGAGATCGGCAAGGTCGGCGGCATCGCGGCCATGGTGGCCGTCTTCGCGATCATGATCATCATCCTGGCCGTCCTCGCGATGATCGTCGTCAACGCCCTCGCCCACTCGGCCTGGGGCACCTTCTCCATCGCCATGACCATCCCCATCGCCCTGTTCATGGGCGTCTACCTGCGCCGTCTGCGCCCGGGCAAGGTCACCGAGGTCAGCCTGATCGGCGTCGTCCTGCTGCTCGCCGCGATCGTCGGGGGCAACTGGGTCGCGAACTCCTCGTTCGCCGACGCCTTCGTCCTCTCCCCCAAGACCCTGGTCGTCTGCCTGGTGACGTACGGCTTCGTGGCGTCGGTCCTGCCCGTGTGGATGCTCCTGGCCCCCCGCGACTACCTCTCCACCTTCATGAAGGTGGGCACGATCGTGCTGCTCGCCGTGGGTGTCCTGGTGGCGATGCCGGACCTCGCGGTCGACCCGGTCAGCGAGTTCGCCCACGCGGGTACCGGTCCGGTCTTCGCGGGCGGCCTGTTCCCCTTCGCCTTCATCACCATCGCCTGTGGCGCCCTGTCCGGCTTCCACTCCCTCATCTCCTCGGGAACCACGCCGAAGATGGTCGAGAAGGAATCCCACGTCACCCTCATCGGGTACGGCTCCATGCTTCTGGAGTCCTTCGTCGCGATCATGGCGCTCGTGGCCGCGTGCGTCATCGACCCGGGCCTCTACTACGCGATGAACGCTCCCGCCGGCGTCATGGGCGACACCCTCCAGTCCGCTTCCCAGGCCGTCGCCGGCTTCGGCTTCCACATCACGCCCGACCAACTGGCCCAGGCGGCCGACTCGGTCGGCGAGGAGTCCCTCGTCTCGCGCACGGGCGGCGCCCCGACCCTCGCGGTCGGCATGGCGCAGATCCTCGCCTCGGCCTTCGGCAGCGAGGGCATGATGTCGTTCTGGTACCACTTCGCGATCATGTTCGAGGCACTGTTCATCCTGACCGCCGTCGACGCCGCCACCCGCGTGGGCCGGTTCATGCTCCAGGACATGCTCGGCAACGTCGTGCCCCGCTTCCGGGACAAGGACTGGCGGCCCGGCATCTGGATCGCCTCCGCCGCGGTCGTCCTGGCCTGGGGCTACTTCCTCTGGGTCGGCGTCACCGACCCGCTGGGCGGCATCAACCAGCTCTTCCCCCTGTTCGGCACCGCCAACCAGCTCCTCGCCTGCGTCGCCCTCGCCGTGTGCACGGCCCTCCTGGTCAAGTCCGGCCGCCTGAAGTGGGCCTGGGTCACCGGCGCTCCCCTGGCCTGGGCGCTGGCGGTGACCATGACGGCCTCCTGGCACAAGGTGTTCTCCGACAACCCGGCCCTGGGCTTCTTCGCCCAACGCGCCAAGTACCAGGACGCGTTGGAGGACGGCAAGGTCCTCGCACCGGCCAAGTCCCTGGACGACATGGCCACCGTCGTCCACAACTCCACGGTCACCGGCGTCCTGTCGGTCGTCTTCGCCGTACTGACCCTCGTGGTGGTCGCCTCCTGCGCATGGGTGTGCGTCAAGGCCGTCCGCAACGGCGGCTCCCTGCCGCTGACCGAGACGGAGTACGTGGAGTCGCGGATCCCGGCGCCCACCACCGGCAACGGCAGCGCCACCGGCACCGGCACCGGCACCGGGCGGACGCCCGAGCCCGAGCCGGCCGGCACCGGGGCTTCGCGGTGAGGTGGGCCTCGGTCGCCGCCACGGGCCCGGCCGAAGCGTTGAGCCGCGGCATGACCGTGCTGCGCCGCGGCGTCACCCTGCTGCGCCGCGGCCTGGCCTGGCTGCGTTGGTACGTCGCCGAACTCAATGGGGAGCACGCGTACGAGCGTTACGCGGCGCGGGCGCGCGACGCCCGCCGGCCCGTGCTGCCGCGCCAGGCCTTCGAGCGCGAACGCCTCGACCGCCGCGACCGCGACCCGCTCCAGTACGACGGCTGCTGCTGACCGCTGCCGCGTCGGCGCGACTCCCCCGCCTCCCTTCCCCCTTGCACGCACACCTTTCCCCTTGCAGAGGAGCCGCATGTGTCAGGCGAGGACAGTCTTCGCATCCGGGAGGCCGAGGAGGCGGCACGCGCCGTGCTGCCTCCCGGCGCCCATGACTTCTATGCCGCCGGCGCGGACGAGGAACTGACCCTCGGCGAAGCCGAACGGTCCTGGCGCACCCGCCGTTTCCTGCCGAGAGTGCTGCGGGACGTCTCCCACGTGGACACCTCGCTCGACCTCCTGGGCACCCGCCTGAGCGCGCCGGTCCTGGCGGCACCCACCGCCTTCCACACCATGGCCCACCCCGACGGGGAGGTCGCCACGGCCAGTGGCCTGGCCCGCGCGGGCTCGCTCCTGGTGCTGTCCTCCCGGGCGACGCGGCCGGTGGAGGAGGTGGCGGCGGTCGCGGGGCCCTGGTGGTACCAGGTCTATGTGCTGCGCGACCGCGAGCTGACCGCCCGCCAGGTGGAGCGGGCCGTGGCCGCCGGTGCCCGCGCCCTGGTCCTCACCGTCGACGCCCCGTACGTCGCCCATAAGCCGCGCGTACGCATTCCCCTGCCCCTTCCCGCAGCGGATCCGCTCGCCCGTGCCGTCGGCGTGGACACCCGGACCCGGGACTGGGAACAGGACCCGTCCATCGGCCCGGACGCCATCGGCCGCCTCGCCGGGCTGTCCGGGCTGCCCGTCCTCGTCAAGGGCGTGCTCCGCGCCGACGACGCCAAGATGTGCGTCGACGCGGGCGCGGCCGGTGTGATCGTCTCCAACCACGGCGGGCGCCAGCTGGACCGCGCCGTCTCGACCGCGTCGGCCCTGCCGCACGTCGCGCGGGCGGTGGGTGACACCGTGCCCGTCCTGGTGGACGGAGGAATCCGTACGGGCGCGGACATCCTGACGGCCCTGGCCCTGGGCGCACGGGCCGTCCTCGTGGGGCGCCCCGTCCTGTGGGCCCTGGCCACCGGAGGCTCCGACGCCGTACGGGAGTTGTTCACGGACTACCGCGGTCGGCTCTCCGAGGCGATGGCCCTGGCCGGAGTCGCCTCTCTGGGCGATATCGGCCCCGACCTGCTGGCCGGACCCCCGGCGTACTAGTCGGATCCCACCAGACCGCCAACTGCCCTTTGCATGAAGGAATATAACTCCCGCTTTGGGCTGCCATAAGGCACCCGGCGAGAAGACCGAACGCGGGTAACTCCTTCTTCAACAATCTGTTGACACCCGTCTGAGCTGCATGGTTGGCTTCCAGGCGCCAGAGAAGAGCAGCGCCGCGCGCCTCTCTGAACAGGTGAGGGAACCGCCCCCGGAAGGGCCTTCTCCGCTCTCACCTTCCGCTTCTCAACTGCCCGCATTACCTGCGGTAATCGCGGCTTATCCATTTTTCGGACCACCAAAGCGCCTGCCCGGACCCGCGTATGTGCGAGGAGGGCAGGCAGGGGGAGGACTTCATGACAAATCCCTTCGAGGATGCCGACGGCACCTACCTCGTACTCGTCAACGACCTGCGCCAGCACTCCCTGTGGCCCGCTTCGAGCGCCGTACCCGCCGGCTGGTCGGCCGTGCACGGACCCGCGTCGCGGCAGGCCTGCCTGGATCACATCGAGGCCGTCTGGACCGACCTGCGCCCGATGGTGCCGCAGGACAACGGCGCGGTCTGACCGGCGATCTGGAAGAGGGACTTGTGATGCACACCAAAGGACGCCTGAGGATCGGCTCCGCCTCCCCCATCGGTACGCGGGACATGCTGTCCAGCGAAGTGGCACCCGACAGCGACGGTCTGCTGAAGATCGTGCGCCCCCAGGGCCCCCAGCTGACCGCGTCCGAGATCATCCGCGACCGCCGCGAGGAGTTCGCGGCCGATCTGCACCAGCACGGCGCTCTGCTCTTCCGGGGCTTCGGCACCGCGGGACCCGACGACTTCAACGAGGCCGTCCGGGCCTTCTCCGGGGACCTGCTCGAATACTCGCACCGCTCCACGCCGCGCACCCGGCTCGAAGGCGGAATCTACACCTCGACCGAATACCCCCCGGACCAGGTGATCCCGCTCCACAACGAACTGTCCTGGACGCACACGGCCCCCCGCTACCTGTGGTTCTGCTGTCTGGAGCCGGCTCGGCGCGACGGAGCGACACCGATCGCCGACACCCGCAAGATCCTGCGGCTGCTGCCGGACGGGCTCAAGGAGAGGTTCGCCCGGCACGGGATCCTCTACGTCCGCAACTACTACCCGGACATGGACCTGCCGTGGCAGGAGGTCTTCAACACCGACAGCAAGGCCGAGGTGGAGGCCTACTGCGCACAACAGGGCATGGAGTGGGAGTGGGTCGGCGACGACCACCTGCGGACCCGCCAGCTGTGCCACGCCGTGGTGAAGAACCCGCAGACGGGGGAGCTTTCCTGGTTCAACCAGGCCCACCTCTTCCACCACACCCGCGTCGGGGCCGAGGGCGCGGCCTCGCTGATGGCGATGTTCGGCAAGGACAACCTGCCCCGCAACACCTACCTCGGCAACGGCGAGGACATCACCGACGAGGACCTCGCGGCCATCCGGGCCGCCTACGACCAGGCGCTGTACCGCTTCCCGTGGGAGGCCGGCGACATGCTCCTCGTGGACAACCTCTCCTGCGCCCACGCCCGCGACACCTACGAAGGCCCGCGCCGCGTCATCGTCGCCATGACCGACTCCGTCGACTGCCGGGCCATCCGCACCGAGGAGACCCGATGAAGCTCCAGATCGGCAAGGCCACGACCACCCGCGTCTCGACCGAGAACCTGGTGCGCCGCACGTCCACCCATGAGGGACGCCTGCATGTGATCACCGCGACCGGCGCCAGCGACCTCGCCGAGTGGATCGCTCACAACAAGGCCGAGGTCGAGACGTTGCACGCACAGACCGGCGCCCTGCTCTTCCGCGGGTTCTCCGTGCCCACCGAGGCCGAATTCGCCCCCGTCGTCAAGGCGTTCAGCGGCGGCACGCCGTACATGATCGAGGATCAGAACAGTCACAACCAGTTCGTCACGGACGGCGAGGACGTCTGGTTCCACAACGACTACTGCGACCGCGCCAAGTGGCCCCGGTACCTGATCTTCTGGTGCGAGCTGACGAACGCCTCGGGCGGCGAGACACCCTTCGTCGACACCACACGCGTCTACCAGCAGCTGCCCGCGCGGATCAGGGACCGGTTCGAGGCCGAGGGATGGATCCTCCAGCGCCGCTTCCACCCCGGCATCGGCGTGGACGCGAAGGGCTACTTCAAGACGGACGACACCGGCGAGATCCTCCGCCAGCTGGCGCTCCTCGACGCGTTCGACGTGCGGTGGGACGGAGACGTACTGACCGGCTTCTCCGTCCGCTTCGCCCCGTCGTTCGAGCATCCCGCGCTCGGCATCAAGGTGTGGGGCAACAACATCACCTTCAGCAACATCGCCATGGTCGAGCAGACCATCCGCGAGCAGCTGCTGAGCGACTACGCCACCGATGAGCTGCCGGTGAACACCTTCTGGGGCGACGGCACGCCGATCTCTGCGCGGGACATGGCCACTCTGCGGGACATCTACCTGGCCAACGAGGTGTCCTTCGAGTGGCAGGAGGGCGACGTGCTGCTCATCGACAACATCCGCTGCGTGCACGGCCGCCGGCCCATCCTCGCCCCCCAGCGCGTGAACGTCGGTGTCTGCGAGTTCTACGACCGCGTCAACGCCCTCGCCCTGAGCTGACCTCCGCCCGAGCTGACTTCCGCCTGAGCTGACTTCCGCCCGAGCTGACTTCCGCCTGAGCGAACCTCTGCCTGAGCAAAAGGAACCACGCACGATGACCACGCACGCCGACCCGTCCAGCTCATCCCAGGTGGACGGCTACGCCATCTCGCCCATCCAGCGCCAGATCCTGCGCCGTCACACCGGCGCCGCCGAGCTGCCGCGGGACATCACGGCCCACATCGAACTGCCCGCCCGGATCACCTCCGAAGAACTCCGGCACGCCATCACCGACGTAGCCCACCGCCACGACCTGCTGTGTTCGGACTTCCGGCAGCTCCCCGGCATGGCGGAACCCGCCCAGGTCGTGCGCGGCGCAGCAGCGGTCCGGTTCGACTCCGACACCACCGGGACCGAGACCGGGACCAAGACCGAGACCGGGCCCGCGCTACGGATCAACGAGTCGTTCGAACTGCGCCCCGTCCTCGGCGGCGAGCACGGCGAAGGCCCGAGGACCCTGAAGCTCGCCCTGTCCGGCTTCCTCGCCGACCCGGCCTCACTGGCCCGGTTCACCGCGGAGCTGGCCGGCGCACTCGGCACCGCCGAGGCCCCCGCGGCGGAGGAGTACCCGCGCTACGCCGACGTGGCCCAGTTCCTCGCCGGAGCCGGCGAGGACGCCGAGGCCCAGCAGTTCTGGCGCGCGCTCGCCGACCGGACCGAGGATGTCGCCCTGCCCACGGTCGGATACGACGAAGCAGGCGTGAGCGAACTGCACTTCACGCTCGACGCCGGGGTGAACGCCCAGGTGCATCACCTGGCGGAGCGCACCGGCTGGTCGTACCGGAACATCGTGTTCGGTGCGCTCCACACCCTGGTGCAGCGGCTCACCGGCCGCCCCTCCACGGTCGCCCTGAACTGGTCGGCCCGCGACGCCTACCCCGAGCTGGCGGGTGTCTTCGGCCCCCTCACCTTCGACGTGCCGACCGTACTCGCGGACGTCACCGGCCGGGACTTCACCGCGGTGCAGGGCGAACTCACCAGCCACCTCGAACAGATCGCCGAGCACGCGCTGGCCCTGCCGTCTCTGGACGGCGTACTCCCCGCCGCTGCCCGGCTCCGCGCCGACTTCGGCATCGCGGAGGCCGCCGCGACCCCCGGCGTCACGCTGCGCGTCGAGGACACCGCCACCCATGCCTACGACCTCGCGCTGTCCTGGCTCGACTACGCCCGGGGGACCTGTGTCCTGCGGTTCAGGCCGGAACTCTTCGCCGAGCTGGACATCGAGCTGTTCTTCGAGCGCCTGGAGGCACTGCTGGCACGGCTGTGCTCCGAGCCCTCCGCCGACCTCACCCGGGTGCCGGTCATGTCCGACACCGAATACCGGCGCACCGTCGTGGAGTTCAACGCCACCGAGCGGTCCTACGACGCCGGCACCACGGTCGTCACGCGGTTCCTGCGCCAGGCCGCCAAGACGCCCGACGCCGTGGCGCTGCGCTCCGCCCACGAGCAGCTGACGTACGCGGAACTCGCCGACCGCGCCGGGCGCATCGCCCGCTGGCTGACCGGCCACGGGGTCGGCCCCGGTGACTTCGTCCCGCTGTACCTCGACCGCCGCCTCGACGCGGTCGCCGCGATGGTGGGCGTGGCCCTGACCGGCGCGGCCTACGTGCCGCTGAACACCGCCCTGCCGAGCGCCAAGATCACCTCGGTGGTCGGCCGCATCGAGCCCCGCGCCGTCATCGTCTCGGGCTCCTGGGCCGACCGGCTGGTCCTGCCCGAGAACTGTACGGACGCGGCACTGCTGCGCCTCGACACGCAGCTGGCCGCGCTGCCGCCCGCCGACGACGTCACCTCGCGGGCGGCGGCCACCGACCCCGCCTACGTGATCTTCACATCGGGGTCGACGGGTGAGCCCAAGGGCGTCGTCGTGGCCCACCGGCGGCTGGCCAACCTGGTCGACTGGGTCAACCGCACCCAGGAGGTCACGGCGGCCGACCGCGTCCTGCTGGTCACCTCCTTCAGCTTCGACCTGTCGGTGTACGACGTGTGGGGCTCCCTCACCGCGGGCGCCTGCATCCGTCTCGCCGACGAGACCGAGCTGTCCGACCCGCAGCACCTGGTGGACATCCTGCGCACCGAGCAGGTCACCGTCTGGGACTCGGCACCCGCCGCCCTCCAGCGCCTCACCTCGCTCTTCGAGCTGTGCGGCGACGCGCTCAAGAGCAGTGCGCTGCGGCTGGTGATGCTCTCCGGCGACTGGATCCCGGTCACGCTCCCGGACACCATGAGGCGGTACTTCGACAACCCCACCGTGCTCGCCATGGGCGGCGCCACCGAGGCGACCATCTGGTCGAACTACCACGTCGTGGACCAGGTCTACCCCTGGTGGCCGAGCATCCCCTACGGGCGCCCGATGCAGAACTGCCGTTACTACGTGCTGGACGCCCAGGGCAACCCGCAGCCCACCGGCGTGCCGGGCGAGCTGTACATCGGCGGCGTCTGCACGGCCGACGGCTACTTCGGTGACCCCGCGACCACGGCCGACCGCTTCCTCGACGACCCGTTCGTGCCCGGCGGTGCCGACAAGCTCTACCGCACCGGCGACCTGGTCCGTCACCTCGGCCACGGCGAACTCCAGTTCCTCGGCCGCGAGGACGACCAGGTGAAGATCCGGGGCCACCGGATCGAGCTGGGCGAGGTCGCGGCGGCGGTACGCGCCCACGAGGACGTCAAGGAGGTCATCGTCCGCAGCGTGCGCGAGGCGGACGGCAACAACGCCCTCGTCGCCTACTGGCTGCCCCGGAACGACTCGGCCGCGCTCGATCACTCCGCCCTGACGGCCTTCCTCACCGAGTTCCTGCCCGCGTACGCCATACCGGCCTACAGCGTTCGGCTCACCGAGATCCCCGTCACCGCCAACGGCAAGGTCGACTACGCCGGTCTGCCCCCGCACCGTACGGCCGCCGCCGAGCGGGTGGAGCCCGCCACCCGGACCGAGGAGGCGCTGCTGGCCCTGTGGGAGGAGCTGCTCGGCCACGGCGACTTCGGCGTCACGGACAGCTTCTTCGGTGCGGGCGGCCACTCGCTGGCCGCGGTGCAGATGCTCACCCGGGTGCAGACGCTCTTCGAACGCCGCGTGCGCATGCCGCAGTTCATCGCCGACGCCACCGTCCGCGGCCTCGCCGCCCTCATCGACACCGACGACGCCACGTCCGCCACGCCGCGCCCCGCCCTCACGAGGAAGCAGACCTCGGGGTATCCGCTGTCCGGTGGGCAGAAGCGCATGTGGTTCCTGAACCAGCTGGCGGGCCCGAGCCCGACGTACAACATCCAGCAGTCCGTCGTGGTGCGCGGCGCCCTCGACCACGAGGCGCTCCAGCAGGCGTTCACCGATCTGCTGACCCGGCACGAGGTGCTCCGTACGACGTATGCGGAGGTCGATGACGTCCCCGTACAGCACGTGCTGCCCGCACACGAGGTCGGTCCCGTCCTCGACGTGGTGGAGAGTTCGGCACGGAGCGTGGACCGGCAGGTGTCCGAGGCGGCCCGGTACTGCTTCGACCTGAGCGGCGAAGTCCCGGTCCGGGCCTGGTTGTTCACCGTGTCCGCGGACCACCACGTCCTGCTGGTGGTGACGCATCACATCGCCAGTGACGGCACCTCCGAGGGTGTGCTCCTGCGCGATCTGGCGACGGCGTACGAGGCGCGTACGCAAGGCCGGCACCCCGGCTGGGAGCCGCTGCCGGTGCAGTACAGCGACTACGTCCTGTGGCAGCAGGAGCTGCTGGGCAGCGACGCCGACGACACGAGCGTCCTCAGCCAGGAGCTGGCGTACTGGCGCGGTGCTCTCGACGGCGCTCCGGCCGCCCTCGACCTGCCGTTCGACCGCCCGGCCCCGGCGACGCCCTCCCACGAGGGCGACCAGGTGACCTTCCGCATCGACGCCGCGCGGCACGAGGCCCTGCGCAAGCTGGCGCGGGACAACGACAGCACCCTCTTCATGGTGCTCCAGACGGCCCTGGCCGCGCTCCTCAAGCGGCTCGGGGCCGGTGACGACCTGCCCATCGGCACCGGTGTGGCCGGCCGCGGCGACGAGGCCCTCGACGACGTGATCGGCTTCTTCATCAACACCCTGGTCCTGCGCACCGACGCCTCCGGGGACCCGACCTTCACCGAGCTGCTGGCCCGGGCACGCCGGACGGCGCTCGGCGCCTTCGCCCACCAGGACGTCCCCTTCGACCGCGTGGTCGAGGAGCTGGTCACCACGCGGTCCCCCGGCCGCACGCCGCTGTTCCAGGTCATGCTGATGCTGCGGGACAACGTGGTGACGGACCTGGCGCTCGGTACGGCGTCCGGCACCGTCGAGCCGGTCAACCCCCGGATCGCCAAGTTCGATCTCCTGGTCAACGTCAACGAGACGTACACGACCACGACCACGAGCGGCACCCGCAATCCCGGCGGCCTCGACGTCCTCCTGGAGTACGCCACCGACGTCTTCGACGCGACGACCGTCCAGGGCATCGGGCGCCGGCTGCTCGCCGTCATCGACGCGATGGCCACCGACGCCGACACCCGTGTGCGGGACGTGGATCTCCTCCAGGGCGCCGAGCGGCAGCGCATCCTGGCCGACTGGAACGCCACCGGTCAGCCGCTGCCGCGGGAGTCGCTGCCCGAGCTGTTCGCGGCACAGGTGGCCCGTACACCGGACGCGGTCGCGGTGTCCGCCGTGAGCGGGGAGCTGACCTACGCCCAGCTCGACGCGCGTGCCAACCGGCTGGCGCACCGCCTCGTCCGGCTCGGGGTGGGCGCCGAGACGCCCGTACCGCTGCTGATGGAGCGTTCCGCCGACGTGGTGGTGGCCACTCTGGCCGTCCTCAAGGCGGGCGGTTGCTACCTGCCGCTGCACCACGGCTATCCCGCCGAGCGGCTCGCCCTGGTGCTCGCCGACACCGGGGCCCGGGTACTGCTCACGGATCGCGCCATGGCCGACCGCGTGCCCCGGGGCGACCTCGACGTCGTCGTGGTGGACGCGAACGACGGCCAGTCCCCGGAGCCGGACACCGCGCCGGAACTCGTGCACCACGCCGACCGGCTCGCCTACGTCATGTACACCTCCGGCTCCACCGGGCAGCCCAAGGGCGTCGCCACCGAGCAGCGCGCGGTGATCGCCCTCGCCCTGGACCGCTCGTGGCGGGGCGGCGCGCACCAGCGGGTCCTAATGCACTCGCCGCACGCCTTCGACGCCTCCACGTACGAGCTGTGGGCGCCGCTCCTGAGCGGCGGACGGATCGTGGTGGCTCCGCCCGGCGAACTGTCCCCGCACGGCCTGCGCGCGCTGCTCACCGAGCACGAGATCACCGGCACATTCCTCACCAGCGGTCTGTTCAGCCTCGTGGCGGAGGAACTGCCCAGTGCCTTCGCCACCCTCCAGGAGGTGTGGACCGGCGGCGACGTCGTCCCGGCGGCATCCGTGGCCAAGGTGCTTCGGGAGAGCCCGCGGACGACGGTCGTCGACGCCTACGGGCCGACGGAGACCACCACGTTCGCCACCAGCTTCCGGGTCCGGCGGGACACGGAAGTACCCCGGCCGCTGCCGATCGGCAAGCCGCTGGACAACACGCGGGTGTACGTCCTCGACGAGGGGCTCCACCCGGTCCCCGCCGGGGTCACCGGCGAGCTGTACGTAGCGGGCGCGGGTCTGGCGCGCGGCTACCTCAACCGGCCCGCGTCGACGGCGGAGCGGTTCGTCGCCGACCCGTTCGGTGATCCGGGCACCCGCATGTACCGCACCGGGGACCTGGCGCGCTGGGGAGCCGACGGCGATCTGGAGTTCGTGGGCCGCGCCGACGGCCAGGTCAAGCTCCGCGGGTTCCGCATCGAACCGGGCGAGATCGAGCACGTGCTGGCCCAGGCGGACGGGGTGGGCCGGGCGGCCGTGATCCTGCGTGAGGACAGGCCCGGCGACAAGCGCCTGGTGGCCTACGTGGTGCCCGCCGCCGACGGCACGGTGGACCCGGGCGCCCTGCGCCGCCACACGGCGCGGCAGCTTCCGGAGTACATGGTGCCCGCGGCCGTGGTGGTCCTGGACCAGCTGCCCCTGACGGGCAACGGCAAGGTCGACCGCGCGGCGCTGCCCGCCCCCGACTACCGGGCGGGTGTCGTCGACCAGGAGCCGCGCACCGAGCGGGAAACGGTCCTGTGCGGGCTGTTCGCGGACGTACTCGGCCTCGACCGGGTCGGCGTCTCCACCAGCTTCTTCGCGCTGGGCGGCAACTCCCTGCTCGCCACCAAGCTGGTGAGCAGGGCGCGCGCGGCCCTCGGCCAGGAGCTGTCCGTACGGGCCGTGTTCGAGACCCCGACCGTCGAGGGGCTCGCGCCGGCGGGGGGCGCCCCGCCGGTGGGCGCCCTCGGTGCCCACCGGCGATCCGGCCGCGCCCGGGCCCCAGACCCCTAGGAGACGTGATGATTCCGCTGTCGTTCGCACAGCACCGGATGTGGTTCCTGAATCGGTTCGAGGAGTCCCGAGCCGTCTACAACGTTCCCGTCGCGCTGCGCCTGTCCGGTGCGCTCGATGTCCACGCGCTGCGCTCCGCGCTGCGGGACGTCCTCACGCGGCACGAGAGCCTGCGCACCCTGTTCCCCGCCGACGCCCAGGGCGAGCCCTACCAGCACATCGTGGCGGCGGCCGACGCCGAGCCGCCCTTCGAGGTGGTACGGACGACGCCTGCGGAACTCGACGCCGCCCTGGCCGCCTGCGCGCGGCGGGGATTCGACCTGGAGGCCGAACTGCCGCTGCGGGTGCGGGTCTTCGCCCTCTCGGAGACCGACCACGTCCTGCTGGTCCTGTTGCACCACATCGTCGCGGACGGCTGGTCCATGGCCCCCTTGGCCCGCGACCTGTCGTCGGCGTACGCGGCCCGGCTCTCGGGTGGCGCCCCGCGGTGGGAGGAGCTGCCGGTGCAGTACGCGGACTACGCGCTGTGGGAGCGCGAGCTGCTCGGCAGCGCCGAGGACCCCGGCAGTCGACTGCGCGTCCAGAGCGCGTACTGGGCGCGGGCCCTGGCCGGGCTGCCCGAGCAGCTGGAGCTGCCCACCGACCGGCCCCGCCCGGCGACGGCGTCCTTCCACGGCGAAGTCGCCGCGTTCGCCTGTGACGCGTCGGTGCACCAGGCCCTGCTGGCCCTGGCCGACGCGCACCGCGTCAGCCTGCACATGGTGTTGCAGGCCGCGGTCGCGGCGCTCCTGTCCCGGCTGGGGGCGGGGGACGACATCCCCATCGGAACGCCCGTCGCGGGACGCTCCGAGGAGGCCCTCGACGACCTCGTCGGGTGCTTCATCAACACTCTGGTCCTGCGGACAGACCTGTCGGGCGACCCGAGTCCGCGCGAGCTGCTCGGGCGCGTGCGCGAGAGCGCCCTCGACGCCCACGCCCACCAGGAGGTGCCCTTCGAGCACCTGGTGGACCTGCTCAATCCGGAACGCTCCGCCGCCAGACACCCCCTGTTCCAGGTGATGCTGGTGCTCGAACAGAACGACTTGGGGGCCTGGCGGCTGCCCGGACTCGACGTGACGGCTGTCCCCGTGGGCCTGGCCGTGGCCAAGTTCGATCTCACGTTCACGCTCGTCGAGGAACGCGACGACGCGGGGCGGCCCGCGGGCCTCTCCGGGCAGCTGGAGTACGCCACCGAACTCTTCGACCGGGAGACGGGCGAGGAACTCGCGGCGCGGCTGGTGCGGTTCCTCGGCTCGATGGCCGCGTCCCCGGACGTCCCCCTCAGCCGCATCGACATCCTCGGCCCCGCCGAACGGGAGCTGGTGCTGAACGAGTGGAACGCCACCACGACCACCCCGGCCCCGGCTCTGCTGCACGACGTCTTCACCGCGCGGGCCGCCCGTACCCCGGACGCCACCGCGCTGGTCAGCGGCGCTTCCCGGATCAGCTTCGGGACCCTGGAAGCGGCCGCCAACCGGCTCGCCAGGTATCTGATCGGCCGCGGCGTCGGCCCGGAGCGCCGAGTCGCGGTGGCCCTGCCGCGCTCGGCCGACACGGTGGTGGCCCTCCTCGCGATCCTCAAGGCCGGTGGGACCTACGTGCCCGTCGACACCGCCTACCCGGCCGAGCGCATCGCCCACCTGCTCGGTGACTCGACGCCCGTACTGCTGCTGACCACGCGGGAGGTCGCCGCGGGGCTGCCGGAACGGGCCCGTGCCGTGCCGCGGGTCACCGTGGACGATCCCGCCCTGCGCACCCGGCTCGGCGCCCACCCCGGTGGTGCGATCGCCGACAGCGAGCGGACGGCGCCCCTGCGGTCCTGCCACGCGGCGTACGTCCTCTACACGTCCGGCTCGACGGGGCGGCCCAAGGGCGTGGTGGTCGAGCACGCGAGCGTGGCCAACCTGTTCCACGACCACTTCCGTGCGCAAGGCCGCTACGCCGCGGAACTCGCCGCCGCCGAACGCCCGTACCGGATGGCGCTGACCGCCTCCTTGTCCTTCGACGCCTCGTGGAACCTGCTGCTGTGGATGGTCGCGGGCCAGGAGCTGCACCTGATCGACGACACCCTCCGCGGGGAACCGGCCGCTCTGGTGCGCTACCTCACCGAGGCCGGCATCGACATCGTCGACACCACTCCCTCCCACCTCGAACAGCTCCGTGAGGCCGGTCTCGGATCGGCCGGACACCCCCTGCCGCGCGTGGTGTTCCTCGGCGGTGAGGCCGTGGGCAAGTCACTGTGGCAGCAGCTGCGCGCGCTCCCCGACTGCGATGTGCACAACATGTACGGCCCCACCGAGTGCACGGTCGACTCGCTCGTGGCCCGGCTCGACGACGACGCCGAACCCGTCGTGGGCGAGCCGATAGCCAACACCCGGGCCTACGTCCTGGACGCGGCGCTGTGCCCCGTGCCCGCGGGCGTGCCCGGTGAGCTGTACCTCGCGGGGGCGGGCCTGGCGCGCGGCTATCTCCACCGCCCCGGCCTGACGGCCGAGCGCTTCGTGGCCGACCCGTTCGGGCCCCCGGGCACCCGCATGTACCGCACCGGCGACCGGGTGCGCCGACGTCGCAACGGGCGCGTCGAGTATCTCGGGCGGGTGGACGACCAGGTGAAGCTGCGCGGCTTCAGGATCGAACTGGGCGAGGTGGAGGCGGCCCTGACCGCCCACCCGGAGGTGGCGCGGGCCGCGGTCGTGGTCCGCTCGGCCCGCGCGGGAGCGGACCAGCTCGTCGGCTACGTCGTGCCCGCGTCCGGCGCCGATCCGGACCCGGCGGATCTGCGCAGCGCACTGGGCCGGTCCCTTCCGGAGTGGATGGTCCCGGCCGCCGTACTCGTCCTCGACGAACTGCCCCTGACCGCGCACGGCAAGCTGGACCGGCGCGCCCTGCCCGCACCGGACTTCGGCGCGCGGGAGAACCACCGGGGGCCGCGTGACGCCCGCGAGGAGGTCCTGTGCGCCCTCTTCGCCGACGTGCTCGGAATCGACCGGCTCGGGATCGACTCCGGCTTCTTCGAACTGGGCGGCAACTCGCTCAGCGCGACCCGGCTCATCGCCAGGCTGCGCACCACGCTGGGCGTCAGTCTGCCGGTGCGCGCGCTGTTCGCGGCGCCCACGGTGGAGCAGCTGGCCACGCGGATCGAGCAGGCGGACCGGGAGCCGTCGTCCGGGCACGAGGGCCTGCTGCCGCTGCGCGCGCAGGGCACCCGCCCGCCCCTGTTCTGCGTGCACCCGGTCGAGGGTGTCAGCATCGGCTACGCGGGACTGCTGCCCCACCTCGGTGCCGGTCAGCCCGTGTACGGCTTCCAAGCGGCCGGCCTGGAACGTCCCGCCGACCGCCCGGCCAAGCTGGCGCAGATGGCACGGGAGTACGTCGATCAGCTCCTCGCCGTGCAGCCGGAAGGCCCCTACCAGCTCCTGGGCTGGTCCTTCGGCGGTGTGGTCGCGCACGAGATGGCCGTCCAGCTCCAGCAGACGGGCAAGGACGTCGCGCTGCTCGCCCTCATGGACAGCCACCCCGGCGAGGCCCTGGACGGCGGCTTCACGGAGGAGGACGCCCTGAGGCTCCTGCTCACGTCGGCCGGTGTGCACACCTCGGACGAGGACGTGCGGCGAACCGGCCGCGAGGGGGCGCTGGCCCGCGTCCGGACGGGCCAGGGCCACTTGACGCTCCTCGACGAGGAGCAACTGTCCTGCGCGGTCGACATCTGCGTGAACAACGCACGCCTCATGGCCGAGTCGACGCCCGGCCTCTTCCAGGGCGACGTGCTGTTCTTCAGCGCGGCCCGCGAGCCGGCCAGGACCGGCCCGCGCCCGGCCGACAAGTGGCGGCGCTTTGTGACGGGGCGGATCGAGGAGCACCCCATCGACTGCCGGCACCTGGAGATGGCGCAGGCCGGGCCCATGGCGGAGATCGGCCGGGTCCTGGAGAAGGCCCTGCTGCCGCAGTTCCCGCCTGCCCGCTCCGGCGCTGCGGAAGGGGGGTGAACGTCGTGACCTCGTCCTCGCCCCGGCGGATCGCGGACTTCCGCGTCCTGTTCTCGGCCACCGTGCTCAGTGAGCTGGGCACCAACGTCTCCTACGTCGCCATCCCCCTGATCGCCGTATCCGCCCTGGATGCCTCCGCCGGCCAGGTCGGTGCGCTGGCCTCGCTGAGCACGCTGGCCTTCCTCCTCATCGGCCTGCCCGCCGGCGCGTGGATGGACCGCATGCGGCAGCGCAGCGTGCTGATCGCCGCGGACTTCGCGCGGGCAGCGCTGTTCGCCTCCGTCCCCGTGGCGTGGGCGTTCGACGTCCTCTCCCTTGGCCAGCTGTACGTGGTCGTCCTGCTGAACGGCTGTGCCACGGTGTTCTTCGACGTGGGCTCACAGAGCATCCTGCCGAAGCTCGTCGACCGCGAGTCCCTGGTGCGGGCCAACGCCGCCGTCATCGGACTCCAGGCCGTCGGCAACGTGGCCGGCCGTGGCGCGGGCGGCGGCCTCGTCCAGCTGCTCACCGCGCCCGTGGCCATCGTGTGCGCCGCCGTGAGCTATCTGCTGTCCGCGCTGCGCCTCATGGGGATCCGCAGCACTCCCCCGCCGCCGTCCGCCGCCCGGCGCCGGACACGGCTGCGGGTCGAGATCGCCGAGGGGCTGCGGCATGTGTTCGGCAACGTCGAACTGCGGGCGCTCGTCCTCGCCGGGGTCGCCATCAACCTCGGTACGCAGACCATCAACGTCCTGCTGCCGCTGGTCTTCGTCCGGGAACTCGAACTGCCCGCGGGTGCCTTGGGCCTGTTCTGGGCGGTCGGCGGACTCGGCATCTTCCTCGGCTCCCGCTGTGCCCGCCCGGTCGCCGCGCGCCTCGGCCACGGGCGCGCACTCGCCGCCTTCGGGGTATGCCTGACCCCGGCCGGGCTTCTGGTGCCGGTCATCGACCACGGTGTGTGGCTGTGGGTCGCGGGCACCGCCTGGCTCCTGGTCATGGTCAACACGGGCACCCAGAACGTCCTCGGCGTCACCCTGCGCCAGCGCCTCACGCCCGACTCGCTCCTCGGCCGGATGAACGCCACGTTCCGTGTGCTGCTGTACGGGGCCCACGCCGTCGGGGCCGCCGTGGCCGGCCTGGTCAGCGAAGTCACCTCGCTGCACACGGCGCTGTGGACGGGCGGCTGCTACCTCGCACTGGGCTGCGTGCCGATCCTCCTCTCCCCGATCCGCAAGCGCCGTGAACTGCCCGAGCAGAGCTACGAGCCCGGGGCCCCGCAGCCCGCGAGCGGCACGGCCGCCCGCTGAGGCCCGCCGGAAACCGCCCCCCACGCGTGTCACGGCCGCGCTCCCACCTGATCCGACATCGTCATCAAAGGAACCTCGCATGCTGTACGAGACGGTCGCCCGCTACCAGCTCTCCACCGCGGAGGCCGACCACATACGCGCCGAGGCGCACACCCTCGCGACCACTCTGGCCGACCCCTGCGACCCCGCGCTGTACGACCACCACCTGTTCGCGGACACCGGGCTGCCCCCGCGCCTGCGGCGTTTCCTGCACACCTTCCGCCGTACCGAGTCGAGCGCGGGGCTCGTGATCGAGGGCTTCCCCGTGGACGACGTGGCCGTGGGGCCGACCCCGGGGCACTGGGAGGAGAGCCGGGGGATCCCGGCCACCCTGGAGCACGAACTGTTCCTCGCCATGTGCGGTACCGCGCTCGGCGAGCCGTTCACCTGGGCAACGCTCCAACTCGGCCGCATGATCACGGACATCCTCCCGATCCGCGGCGACGAGCGGCGGCAGAGCGGGCACGGCAGCGAGACCCTGCTCGAGTTCCACACCGAGGACGGCTTCCACCCGGGCCGCTGCGACTATCTGCTGCTGTTCGGCATCCGCAACCACGAGCGGGCGCCGACCATCATGGCCTCGCTGCGGGACATCAAGCTCAGCGATCGCGACCTCGACGCCCTGATGCGCCCGGACTTCGAGATCCGGCCGGACGACGAGCACATCCGCCAGCTGGAGGCCCGCTATCCGGACCACCCCGCGCTGGCCCGCACCGAGGACATGCGGGACAACCCGCCGTCCGTGCCGGTGCTCTTCGGCGACCGGGACCGCCCCTACCTGCGCGTGGACCTGCCGTTCATGCGCTGCCGGGACGACGCCCCGCGGGCCCGGCACGCCCTCGCGGCGCTGATGGAGGAGCTGGAGCGGGTGCAGCACTCGGTCGTCGTCGACCAGGGCAGTCTGCTGGTCATCGACAACTACCTGGCCGTACACGGCCGCAAGCCCTTCCGGGCTCGCTACGACGGCACCGACCGGTGGCTCAAGCGCATGATCGTCAGTCGTGATCTGCGCAAGGGCGCCGCCGTGAACCTGTCCGGCAACCGCCGCGTCCTCTTCTGACCGCCGCTCCCCGCCCCTCGTCACCGCCCTCACCACCCTCACCGCCCTCAGAGAACGCCCCACCGCAGAGAAAAGGGAGCACGCGTCGTGCGCACCATCGTCATCTCAGGAGCCTCAAGCGGCATCGGCCGGGCCACCGCCGAACGCTTCACCCGGGCCGGGGACCGAGTCGTGAACCTGGACGTCAAACCACCGGAGGACGCCACGGCGGCGGCCGGCACATGGCGGCACGTGGACGTGTCCGACTGGGCGCACGTGCGGGCGGCGGTCGAGGAGGTCCATCAGGAGACCGGACGCCTGGACGTGGTGATCGCGAACGCGGGCATCAGCGTCCGGCACGGAGTCCTTGAGCTGCGCGAGGCGGACGCCCGCCGGATCGTCGACGTCAACCTGCTGGGTGTGCTGGGCCTCTGGCAGTGCGCGGCGCGCGTCATGGCGGCGCAGGGACACGGCACCCTGCTGGCCACGGCATCGGTCAACGGCAGCCGGGGCTACCCGCGTTACGCCGACTACAACGCCACCAAGGCGGGCATCCGCGCCCTGGCCCAGACCTTCGCCATGGAGCTGAGCCCCCGGGTGCGCGCCGTGTGCGTCAGCCCCGGTGCCGTACTGACACCCATGCAGCAGGCCGAGTACACCGACGAGATGTTCGCCGCGACGAACGCGCAGATCCCGGCGGGCCGGCACGCCGACCCCGCGGAGATCGCGGGAGCGTTCTTCTACCTCGCCTCCGAGGAGGCGCGGTTCATCACCGGTCAGGAACTGGTGATCGACGGCGGTGAGACGGCCGGCGCCACCACGTCGGCGTTCGGTACGGCGCTGTAGGGCAGGGCCGTACGGCGAAGCGGAAGAAGCAGAAGGCGAGCTATACGTACATGAAGCAAGTGCACCTGACCAAGGGCCTGTTGGAGTTCGGCGCCGCCCCGGAGCGGGAGGGGCTTCCGGTCGCCCTGATCTTCCCGTTCGCCGGTGGGGGCGGTCACTCGATGAACGAATGGGTCGTCGAGTTCGCCCCGGCGTGGCGGACGGTCGTGGTCCAGTACCCGGGCAGAGGCCGACGGCAGGCCGAGCCCTTCGCGCGGTCGCTGCGAGAGCTGGCCTATGCGGCAGTACGCGATCTGCTGTCCCTCGGGATGTCCGCGCCCTTGCTGATCGGTCACAGCATGGGGGCCCTGATCGCGCACTGCACGGCCACGGAACTCCAGCGGCATGGCGCCTCACCCCAGCTCCTGCTGGCCTCCGCGGGTCACCCACCCCACCGGGGAGTACCACTGAGCGACGTACCTCTGTCAGTGGACCTCACGGACGCGGAACTCATCAAAACGCTCGACGCGCGAGGCGGAATCCATCCGCAAGTCCGCCAGGAGCGTGCCCTCCTGGACCTTTTCCTGCCGCAACTCCGCGCTGACCTCGGGCTGGTGCGTGAGCACCTCAGGAGAGGGAACAGCGCCGCCGTATCCTGCCCGCTTCTGGCGATGGGGGCCCGTGGCGACGAGGTGTCTCCGCCTGCCGAACTCCCGCACTGGTCGGCGCTCACGACGGGAGAGTTCACCCAAAGGACCTGGGAGGGAGGTCACTTCTACTTCCAGCACGGCCTCGACGGCCTCGCCGGGGAAGTCGGCGACATGCTCCAAAAACACGGGTGATGGGACTCAGGCCCAGGGGTCGGTGATCTCGCGCAGCAGCGTCAGCGCCTCCCGCAGCTGCTTCATGCGCCGCTTGCCGAGGTGCTCCTCCCACTCCCGCTCGACCTCGGCGACCACCGTGTCGGCGATCCGCTTCGCCGCCCACGCCTTCTCCGCTCCCCGCACCAGCCGGGCCCGCCGGTCGGTGGGGTCCGGCACGCGTCGCACATAGCCGGACTTCTCCAACTGGTCGACCAGGAAGCCGGCCGTCTGCTTGGTGATCTGGGCCTGCGCGGCCAGCTCCGTCAGCCGGGTGCCGTCCGGGCCGACACGCTGCATGACCCGTGCCTGCGCCGGCGTGAAGTCGTCGAAACCGGCGTCCGCCAGCGCGGCGAAGATCCGGTCCTCCAGGGCCCGGTACGGGATGAACAGGAGCACGCCCGTGGTCAGCTCACTCTCCGGAACCATCCTCGACCCACTCCCCACCATGATCGGCCGCAGCCTTGACTTTGGTCAGCTTCCCTGACTACTTTAGTCAGAGAACCTTACCACTTGAGTGGGTGATCCCCATGACCGCTGCCTCCAAGACCACTGTCCTCGGAACCGATGAGCGCTGGCAGGTCATCGACCGCGAGCGGGCGAGCCTCGCGGAGCTGCTGGAGAGCCTGAGCCCCGAGGACTGGGAGAGGCCCACCCAGTGCGGTGACTGGCGGGTGCGGGACGTGGCCGCGCATCTGACCGTCGCGGCGCGCTCCACCTACCGCTGGGTACTGCGTGAGTTCGTGCGCGCACGCGGGAACGTCGACCGGATGATCCACGACTCCGCGGTCCGGGAGGCCGATCGGCCCACCGCCGAGATCGTGGCCAATCTCCGCGGGACCATCGGCTCCCGTCACCTCGCGCCCGGCACCACCTCACGCGAGCCCCTCCTGGACATCCTCGTGCACGGGCAGGACATCGCCCGCGCCCTCGGACGCGACCGCCCGATGCCCGCGCACGCCGCCCGCGACGCCGCCGAGCGGGTCTGGACGATGCGGTTCCCGCCCCGCCCCTGGCCGCTGCCGAAGGCCCGCCTGGTCGCCACCGACACCGACTGGGCCCGCGGCACGGGCGAGGAGATCCGCGGACCGGTCTCCGCCCTGCTCCTGCTGCTCACCGGCCGGACGGCCGCGGCCGAGGAGCGGCTGGACCGGGCCGACGGGTCATGATGCCCTCGTGACAACAGAGAAGGTCGAACACACCGAAGACGGTCACTACATCATCGTCAAGGGGCGGCGGTGGCGGGCCACGGACCCCGCCCTGGCCGAGGACGTGAAGGAGCGCCTGGTCCATCATCTGATGGCGGCCCGCCGGGCGGTCGCCGCCGCGCGCGGCGACGAAGCCGCGCGCAAGGCGGCCCGAGCCCGCGTACAGCTCGCGAAGACGGGGCTGGGGGAACGTGGCACGGCGTGGTGGGAACTGCCCCTCGCGGAACGACGCGGGCGCGCCGATGACTGCCTGCGCCGACTGGAGGCGGACTGAGGACGCGCGGCCCGGAGCGCCGCACAGGTGAGCGCCCGAGGGGCATCGCCGCCTCAGCTCGCGCGGCGCGTGAGTACGCGGCGCAGCACCTTGGCGAGCACGGCCGGACGGAACAGCAGCGAGGGCGCGGCCGTCATGTTCAGCACGCGGACGAACCGCGCCCAGACGCCCGGGTCGTGCACGGCGAGCGCGAAGACCTGCTGGTTGTACCAGTGGGCGAAGCGTGCGGTCAGCGGTTGTCCGGTGGGGGTCCACATGAGGTCGGAGCTGGTGGCCATGGTCCAGGGGACGTGGACGACACGGGCCGCGGCGCGGTGGTAGGCGCGGCTGAGGCCGTCGAGGCCGGACGCGCCGGCCCTGCGGGCGCGCAGCAGTCGGCCGAGCAGCTCCGCTTCGAGCGCGGCGACCGTGAGCCCTTGTCCGTAGACCGGGTTGAAGACGCAGAGCGAGTCACCGACCGCGATCAGCCGTTCGGGCCAGCGGGGGTTCTTGTGGTGCAGGCGCCATTCGTTGCCGGGGTTGGTGTAGCGGTGGATCTCTCCCCGGCGGGCGCCGCGCTTGATCTGTTCGGCGAGACGGGAATTGCCGAGGCTGTGGGCGAAGTCGAGGTAACCCTCGTCGTCGGTGGGCGGCACGTGCTGGTCGAAGCCGAACAGTGAGCACATCCAGCGATGGTGCTCCACGGCCAGCACCACCCCGCCGCGCGGAACGCCGGGCGCGAAGGTCATCTGGTACGCGACGTCGAAGTCCCGCTGGTCCCGCGGCGGACGTTCGTAACACGCCGAGGTGTATGTGATCTTCGCTTTGACGACGTTCTTGGCGGACACCGGCAACTCCGCGTCGGCGAGCCACCGGTCGACGGACGTGGAGCGGCCCGAGGCGTCGACGACCAGATCAGCGGTGACTTCGACGGACTCGGCGGCGTCATGGGGGCGGGAGGCGTCATGGGTGCGGTAGCGGACCCGGTCCAGACGGCCGGGGGCACTCGCCGTCACCGTCTCGCAGTGGGTCGCCGCGAGCAGTCGCACCGCCTCGAGGGCCGACACCCTTTGCCGCAGGCGGCGTTCGAGTTCGTCGCGCGTGAAGGTCTGGATCGATACGCCCACCGGGTCGGTCGGCGCGTAGCCGGTCGGCAGCAGGAAGCTCATCCGCTCGCCGTAGTCCAGGACGGGCGCGCCCACGTCCGCCAGTTCCGCCCGCAGCCCGGGAAAGAGACCCTCCAGCGCGTCACCGCCGCGCGCGAGCAACGCGTGCGCGTGATAGCCCTGCGGAACGTGGGGATGCACGCCCGTGTCCGAGCGCAGCGGATCCCGCTCCAGGACGAGTACCTCGTCGAAGTGATCGGCCAGGACTCGCGCGGTCACGAGCCCGGCGTAGCCGCCACCGATGACGACGGCCCGCTCCCAGCGGGCGCCGGGCGACGAGCTGTGCTGATTCTTGGCCATGCCGGATCCCGTCCCCTGGTCCGCGAGCCCGAAGCCGATAAGCCCGTAAGCCCGTAAGCGGTAAGTCGTAAGCCCGCATGCTCGCAACGGCGTTCACCGGAGTATCGCCGCAGCCATGACGGTGCCCGACCGGGCCCAGTCGTTTTTCCGACCCCGTTCTCCGACCCTGCTGTCCGGCCCCGCGCCGCGAAAGTCGGCGCGCCGCTCGCCGGGACGCGCCGCCAACTACGGCTGGATTCCGCTGGTACCCGGGCAAACATCGCGCGGGCCGGATCATCGCATCGAGCTAATGTCGCCGACTTTCCTAGGTGTGGGAGGCGAGGCGGGCCTTAGTGTTCTTCTGGATCTGGGCGGACTCTCGCCCATTTACCCCTTTCCTTTCTCCTCACCCCTTGCGCCCGGCCCTGCCCCCACACGCGTCACACCCCTGACCAAGGAGACCTCGCCCGATGACTGTTGACTCGAGCCCGGATACGGAGCTGGAGCTGCCCCGCCAGTCCAGCCTGGGCACGGACGCTGCCCGCAACCTCACCACCACGACCAAGTCCGCCCCGCAGATGCAGGAGATCACCTCCCGCTGGCTGCTGCGGATGCTCCCCTGGGTGGAGACCAAGGGCGGCGCCTACCGCGTGAACCGGCGCCTGAGCTACACCGTCGGCGACGGGTCCGTGGAGTTCGTCCAGGACGGCGCCGAGGTCCGGGTGATCCCCCGCGAACTCGGTGAACTGGCGCTGCTGCGCGGCTTCGACGACGTGGAGGTGCTGACCGCCATCGCCGACCGGTGCGTCCAACGCGACTTCCGCAGCGGTGAGAGGCTGGTGGAGCGCGGCAGGCCCGCGGACGAGCTGTACCTGATCGCCCACGGCCGCATCGGCCAGACCACCGTCGGCAGGTACGGCGGCGAGGTGGCCCTTGGGGTACTCGCCGACGGCGACCACTTCGGAGAGCACGCTCTGCTGGACGAGGACGCCACGTGGGAGCAGACCGCGACCGCCGAGACGCCCGGCACCCTGCTGACCCTGTCCCGCGCCGACCTCGCGGCCGTGCTGGCCACGGCGCCGAGCCTGCGAGACCACCTCGAAGACTTCACGTCGCGTTCCCGCCGGCGGCAGAACCACCGCGGTGAGGCGGAGATCGCGATGTCGGCCGGGCACACCGGCGAGCACGAGTTGCCCGGCGCCTTCGTCGACTACGAACTGAAGCCGCGCGAGTACGAACTCTCCGTCGCGCAGACGATCCTGCGCGTCCACACACGGGTCGCCGACCTCTACAACGGGCCGATGAACCAGACGGAGGAGCAGCTCAGGCTCACCATCGAGGCGCTGCGCGAGCGCCAGGAGCACGAGCTGATCAACAACCGGGAGTTCGGCCTGCTCCACAACGCCGACTTCAAGCAGCGGATCCAGCCGCACTCCGGCCCGCCGACCCCGGACGACCTCGACGACCTGCTCTGCCGCCGCCGCGGGTCGAAGTTCTTCCTGGCCCACCCCAGGACGATCGCGGCGATCGGACGTGAGTTCAACGCGCGCGGGCTCTACCCGGACCACGTCGACCTCGGGGGTCAGCAGGTCCCTGCCTGGCGAGGGGTCCCGATCCTTCCCTGCAACAAGATCCCCATCACCGAGGAGCGGACCAGCTCGATCCTCTGCATGCGTACCGGGGAGGAGAACCAGGGAGTCATCGGGCTGCACCAGACCGGCCTGCCGGAGGAGTTCGAACCGGGCCTGTCGGTCCGTTTCATGGGTCTCGACGAGAAGGCGATCACCTCCTACCTCGTCAGCGCCTACTACTCCGCCGCCATCCTCGTGCCGGACGCGGTCGGCGTACTGGAGAACGTGCAGATCGCCCACTGGCCCAGCTAGGGCCTGTCCGGCGGATCATGCCGCGGGCCGCGGGGCCTGGCACTTCCCCAAGCTCTCGGCTTCGCTCGAGCAGGGGGCACCCCCATCGCGTTGCCGCCCTCCTCCGCCTTGCATCTCGACGCACCAGACCCCGCTCACCTGCACAGAAGGGTGACCGCCACCCGAAGTACGGCCTGATCCGCCGGACAGGCCCTAGCGGACCCGGCCAGCCGCAGCCCACCCGACAAGGAGCCATGGATGCCCGCGCCCGAGCTGACACCTCCGCAGTCCGGCCCGCCAGAGGCCGCACCCTTCGGGGCGCACGTCCTCGCCGACGCCGCGGCCCGAGCCCACGACCTCAAGGCCGCCACCGGCGGCCCGACTCGTGCGTCCTCCTCGCCCGGCCCGCCCGCGCTCTCCCCGCCCGCGTTCTCCCTACCCGCCCCGCCCGCCCCGCCCGTGCTGGACGCTCCTCCCCCCAGCGCTCCGGCAGCCGCCGTACCGGCGACGGGAGCTGACCTGGAGCGGGTCCTGCGCGGACCCAGCGGCCTGGGGACGGCGGGCCTGCGCCTGATCCCGCGCGAAGCACCGGCGATGCCTTCGCAACCACCGGCGGCCCCGGCAAAGAGCCCGGCGGAGGGCACGCCCGTGCCGGGTCTCTACCACCACCCGGTGCCCGAGCCCGACCCGGCGAAGGTCGAGGAGGTCAGCCGCAGAATCAAGTCCTGGGCGCTGGACGAGGTCACCCTGTATCCCGAGGACTGGGAGGAGGAGTTCGACGGCTTCTCCGTGGGCCGCTACATGGTGGCCTGCCATCCGGACGCCCCGAGCATCGAGCACCTGATGGTGGCCACCCGGCTGATGGTCGCCGAGAACGCGGTGGACGACTGCTACTGCGAGGACCACGGAGGCTCACCCGTCGGCCTCGGCGGGCGCCTCCTCCTCGCGCACACCGCGCTCGACCCCCTGTACACGACGCAGGAGTACCAGCCGCAGTGGGCACAGTCGCTGCACGCGGACGCCCCACGGCGTGCCTACCGCTCCGCCATGGAGTACTTCGTCCAGACGGCCGGCCCCGCTCAGGCCGACCGCTACCGGCACGACATGGCCCGACTCCACCTGGGATACCTCGCCGAAGCCGCCTGGGCCCAGACGGAGTACGTACCCGAGGTGTGGGAGTACCTGGCGATGCGCCAGTTCAACAACTTCCGCCCCTGCCCGACCATCACCGACACCGTCGGCGGCTATGAACTGCCGGCGGACCTGCACGCCCAGGCCGCCATGCAGAAGGTCATCGCGCTCGCCGGTAACGCGACGACCATCGTGAACGACCTGTACTCGTACACCAAGGAACTCGACGCGCCCGGTCGGCACTTGAACCTGCCCACCGTGCTCGCCGACCGTGAGGGCCTCTCCGAGCGGGACGCCTACCTGAAGGCCGTCGAGGTCCACAACGACCTCATGAAGGACTTCGAGGCCGAAGCCGCCGCCCTGGCCGCCGCGTGTCCCGTCCCGAGCGCGCTGCGCTTCCTGAAGGGCGTGGCCGCATGGGTCGACGGCAACCACTACTGGCACCGCACCAACACCTACCGATACAGCCTGCCCGACTTCTGGTAAGAGATCTCGCGGTAAGAGAATGGACTCATCTGTGACCAGCACCCAGCTCAGCGCCACCTCCGCCGACACCCGCCTGCGCGTCCCCGGCCCGGCGACGCCCTACCAGGGCGACATCGCCCGCTACTGGGACGGGGAGGCCAGGCCCGTGAACCTGCGCCTCGGCGACGTCGACGGCCTCTACCACCACCACTACGGCATCGGTGAGGTCGACCACGCCGCGCTGGGCGACGCCGACGACTCCGAGTACGAGAAGAAGCTGATCGCCGAACTCCACCGCCTGGAGTCGGCGCAGGCCGAGGTGCTCCTGGACCACCTCGGTGACATCGGGCGTGACGACACGCTCGTGGACGCCGGCTGCGGCCGGGGCGGTTCCATGGTCATGGCTCACCAGCGCTTCGGATGCAAGGTCGAGGGCGTCACCCTGTCGGCCAAGCAGGCGGACTTCGGCAACCGGCGCGCCCAGGAACTGCGCATTCCCGACCACGTCCGCGCCCGGGTGTGCAACATGCTCGACATGCCCTTCGGGACGGGGCAGGCCGCGGGCTCGTGGAACAACGAATCGAGCATGTACGTCGACCTGCACGACCTCTTCGCCGAGCACTCCCGGATCCTCGAGGTCGGCGGCCGCTATGTGACCATCACCGGCTGCTGGAACCCGCGTTACGGCCAGCCCTCGAAGTGGGTCTCCCAGATCAACGCCCACTTCGAGTGCAACATCCACTCCCGCCGGGAGTATCTGCGCGCCATGGCCGACAACCGCCTCGTACCGCAGGCCGTCGTCGACCTGACTCCCGCGACCCTGCCCTACTGGGAGCTGCGGGCCACGTCGTCGCTGGTCACCGGCATCGAGGAGGCGTTCATCGAGTCGTACAAGGACGGCTCCTTCCAGTACGTCCTGATCGCGGCCGACCGCGTCTGACCGCTGCTGCCGGGTTGACGGTTAGGGTGACCGGAAGGGTGGACCGGACGCGACGGAGGGGGCTCGGGTTGGCTGACTTGACCGGAGCGGACCACCGTGGGCCGACCGGGCGCGGTGAGCGTGCGACCGGCCGGCCGGTGCCCGCGGTGCTCCCCCCGTCGCTCGGCGCGTGGCTCGGGCCGACTGCCCTCCTCGCCTCGCTGGTGGTCGTCGTGCTCGGCGTCCTGTACGCCGGTCACGGCGAGCCCGACGGGGTGGACAGGTGGATCAGCCGGCCGACGGCGGACAGTGTGCGGCCGCCGTGGCGGGGCGTCGCCCTGGCCGCGGACTTCTTGGCGGAGCCCGCCGGGGCGGTGATGCTCGTCGTCGCCGCCGTGGCGGGCTGCCTGCTGCTGCGGCGTCCTCGCGCGGCGGTGCTCGTCGTCGCCGGCACCGGTCTGACCGTGGGGACGACGTCGCTGCTCAAGCCCCTGGTGGGACGCACCATCCACGGCGAGGGAAACCTTTCCTACCCGAGCGGTCACACCGCCTTTCTCACCGCGTTCGCCCTCGTGGTGGCGTTGCTGACGGTCAGTCGGTTGCGCCTCGGCCGGACGGCGGGCGCGTCGCTCGTGCTCGCCGCGTCCCTGGGCGCGGGCAGTGCCATGGGCTGGGCGCAGGTCGCCCTGGGCGCGCACTACCCGACCGACGTCCTCGGCGGCTGGTGCACTGCGCTGGCGGTCGTTCCGGCGACCGCGTGGCTGGTCGACCGGGCGGCGGACCAGGTGGCGGACCGGCTGGGCGACCGCAGAGTCGGCCCGATGGTCGACGCCGGTCGGCGGGAGCGTCCCTGACGCGCCGTCGCCCCGCCTCACGCCAGGCGGCGGAAGACCGGCTTCACCGGGCGCCCGGCCAGCCAGGGGGTCGGGTCGGCGGCGTCCAGTGCCTTCCGGTACACCGCACACGCCTGGCCCACCACATCGACGGTGCGGTCGATGTCGGCGTCGTCGAGGGCGCTGCTCACCACGAACGACGGGGCGAGCACACCGCCCGCGAGGAGTTGGCGCAGGAACAGGGTGCGGTACCGCTGCGACGGCTGCCGGTGCTCGTCGAGGGTGGCGAAGACCAGGTTGCTGGACCGGCCCCGGACGGTGAGGTGGTCGCCGACGCCCATGGCGGCCGCGGCTTCGCGGACACCGGCGGCCAACCGCTCGCCGAGGGTGTGCAGTCGCGCGGTGATGCCCTCCTCGGCGTAGGTGGTCTGTACGGCCATCGCGGCCGCCAGGGAGTGTGTCTCCGCGCCGTGCGTGGTGGACAGCAGGAAGACCCGGTCACCGGAGTGACGCAGCCCGCCCCGCTCCATCAGGTCGCGGCGCCCGGCCAGCGCGGAGACGGCGAAGCCGTTGCCCAGTGCCTTGCCGAACGTGGAGAGGTCGGGGACCACGCCGTACAAGCCCTGGGCGCCCGCCTCGGACCAGCGGAAGCCGGTGATCATCTCGTCGAAGACGAGGACGCAGCCGTGCCGGTCGGCCAGCTCGCGCAGGCCCGCGAGGTACCCCGGTGAGGGTCCGACAGGTTCGAGGATCAGGCAGGCCACCTCGTCCCGGTACCGGGACAGCAGCTCCTCCGTGGCGGCCAGGTCCCCGTACGGGAAGGACACCGTGAGTTCGTTGGTCGCCGCCGGAATTCCGGCGGACATCGGTGTCGTACCGATGAACCAGTCGTCGACGGAGAAGAACGGGTGGTCGCCGCAGACGGCCACCCGTGGGCGCCCGGTGGCGGCGCGGGCGAGGCGCACCGCCGCGGTGGTGGCGTCCGAGCCGTTCTTCGCGAACTTCACCATCTCGGCGGTCGGCACCGTGGCCAGGAAGCGCTCCGCGGCCTCGACCTCCACGATGGACGGCCGGACGAAATTGCTGCCGCGGTCGAGTTCGCGGCGCACCGCTTCGAGGACGCGCGGGTGGGCGTGGCCGAGGCTGACCGACCGCAGGCCGGACCCGTACTCGATGTAGCGGTTGCCGTCGATGTCCCATACGTGGGCGCCGCGGCCGTGGCTGATGACCGGGGCCAGGTTCTCGGGGTACTGGTCGTCGCCCTTGGCGTACGTGTGCGCGCCGCCGGGGACCATGGCGTGCAGCCGCTCGTTGGCGGCCCGGGAGCGGGGCAGGCGGAAGGCTTCGGTGTCCACGGCCGCCCTCAGCTCTCTGTCCGCTTCAGGACCTCGGCGAGGCTCGGTGCCTCCCGGTCCCGCCGGGACATCGAGGTGACCGGCAGCGGCCAGGGGATGGCGAGTTCCGGGTCGTCGAACGCGATCGTCACGTCCTCGGCCGGATCGTGCGGGCGGTCGATCCGGTAGGAGGTGTCGGCGGTCTCGGTCAGCGCCTGGAAGCCGTGCGCGCATCCCGCGGGGACGTACAGGGTCGCCTGCGTGTCGCCGGACAGCTCGAAGGAGGCCACGTTGCGGTAGGTCGGCGAGTCCGCCCGCAGGTCCACGACGACGTCGAAGATCTTCCCGTACGAGCACCGCACCAGCTTGGCCTCGCCCGCTCCGGAGCGCAGGTGCAGGCCGCGCAGCACGCCCCGGACCGAGCGGGACAGGCTGTCCTGGACGAAGGCGTCCGGGTCGAGGCCCGCGGAGCGGACCACGTCGGCGTCGAAGGTGCGGCAGAAGAAGCCGCGCTCGTCGGCGTACGGCGTGGGCTCGAAGAGGTGAGCGCCCCGGATCGCCGGGACTTCGGTGGCTTTCATGGTGTCTCCTGCCGGGCGGTGGCCTTGAACAGCGTTCTGGTCAAGGCGGTGAACTGGTCGTCTAGTTGCTGTGCGGTGTGCTTGTTCCGCTCGGTGAGGGTCTGCCGTAGCTCCGCCGATCGCCCCTCCAGCTCCCGGAACTGTTCCAGCAGCCGGTCGGTGTCGATCTCGCCGGCCGGGTGGCAGTACGCGCCGAGGCCCATCCGCGCCATGAGCGCGTCGCTCTTCGCCGCGTACCCGAGTGCGAGCGTGGGTGTGCCGGCCTTCAGCGCGCAGACCAGGTTGTGGTACCGGGTCGCCACCACGGCGTCGGCGGCCGCCGTCTCCTTCATCAGATCGGCGAGCGAGGCCGCCTCGGCGGCGGTGACCAGCGGCGAGTCCACCGCGTCGAGGATCGCGGCGACCACCGGCGCGTCGCACGCGTCGCCGGTGAGCAGCCGGACCGGTCGGCCGCCCTCGGCGAGTGCGCGGACGAAGCGGGTCGTTCCTTCGAGGTAGCGCCGGTGGATCTCCTCGGCTCTGTCCCGGTCGTCGTCGCCGCCGTGGAAGTCCATGACGCCGACGCAGACCGTGCCCGTGGAGGTGCCCGTGGGCGGCGCCGGCAGGGCGAACGCGAGGTCGGGGTAGACCTCGTCGCGCGCGGTGTCCACGCCCATCGCCCGCATCGCGTCGCGGGACAGGGTGTCCCGGTACGACCGGTAGGCGGCTGACCGTGCCGACCAGCGCACCAGGGCCCGGGTCGCCCGGTTGCCGATCGGGGCGGCGCCGACGCCGACCAGCGCGACGCGGGTGCCGAGGAGCCGCCCGGACGCGCAGAGCAGGAACAGCGCGTACGGGAAACCCCACGGCCGCAGCGGCAGCGTGGCCTCCAGGACGCCCATGCCCGGCACGATCACCACGTCGTGCCTTCGCACCCAGGCGGCGGTGCGGAAGGCGTCGACGAGTTTGCCGAGGCCCTTCCCCGCGACCGCGCCCGCCCGTGACGCGGTGCGGTACTCCCCCCGGTACCAGTGCAGCCGTGTCGCGGGAATGCCGTACCGGGCCGTGACGGTCCCGGGCCCGCCGCACAGCGCGTCGACGACGGCCCGCGGATGCTCGGCGCGGAGGTAGCCGAGGACGGCCTCCAGCGAGCCGTCGTTGCCGAGGTTGCCGGACCCGAGCAGGCCGAAGACCCCTACCCGCACCGGTGTCACGTCCGCCTGCCCTCACGGCCCGCGACGAGGGCGTCGACGGAGACCGTGGACTCGGCCGGGTCGGCCGGGGCGCGGTCCTCGACCCTCTCGCCGGCGCCCGGCCGGACCCTGCTGGCCATCCACGCGGCCAGGTGGCGGTAGCAGGCGCGCCGGTCGGCCGTGGACAGCGGCGCCCGCCGGATCGCCGAGGCGAAGCCCCAGACGTACTCGGCGAGCAGCCGGGGCGTCGGGTGCAGCGGGCCCGCCCGGCGCGGGTCCAGGTTGACGCAGCGGGAGCGTTTGGAGGGGTTCGCCCGCTCGGCGCGCGTGGGGTGGTCGCGGCGGAAGTACAGCAGTTCCGGCACCTGGTGGAAGGGGCCGTGCAGGGTGATCTCGGCGACGAACGTGCGGTCGGCGTGGTGGTAGCTGTCGTGCGGCTTCACCCGGCGCAGCATGTCGGCCCGCATCACTCCGTAGAAGTCGTCGCCGCCGGGCTCGAACAGCAGGCTGCGGAAGCGCTCCGGTGGGTGCGGCGAGTCGGTGGCCAGCCCGTACGCGTAGGGGACCTTCACCTGGCCGTCGCCGTCGATGACGGCCTGGCCGCTGTGCGCGAGGACGGCGTCCGGCCGTTCGTCCAGCGCTGTCACGCAGCGCAGCAGCAGGTCGCGGGCGTACAGGTCGTCGTGCGAGGCCCACTTGAACAGTTCGCCGCGGCACTCGGTGAACACGTAGTTGTGGTTCGGCGCGGCGCCGATGTTCCGGGGCAGCCTGATGTACCGGATGCGCGGGTCCCGGGCGGCGTACTCGCGGCAGATGTCCTGCGTCGCGTCGGTCGAGGCGTTGTCGGAGACGACCAGCTCGAAGTCCTCGTAGGTCTGGCCGAGCAGGGCGTCGAGCGCCTCGGCGAGGTACTCCTCGCCGTTGTACACGGGCAGGCCGATGCTCAGCCGGGGGTGGGCGGTCATGTGGTCCTCACTTCGGGGATGGGGTTGTGGTGGCGCTCGCGCAGGGCCGACCGCAGGTGCAGCCACCACACGGCCGATCCGCCGACGGTCGCGGCGGCGACGCCCCAGGCCGAGCCGACCGTGCCCGCGGCGGCGGCCCCGCCGAGCCCACCGCCGACGTAGCAGGCGGAGGCGAACAGCTGGCTGCGCAGGCTGCGGCGGGCCGCGGCGAGCGCGCGCAGCCCGGCCGCCGCGCCGGTGCCGAGGCCGGCGCCCACGACGCCGAGCGTGGCCGGGACGATGAGTTCCGACGCGGAGTGCCATACGCCGCCGAGGACGAGTTCGCCGAACCGGTCCGGCATCAGCAGCAGCGCCGCGCCCCACAGCAGCGCGGCGGCGGCCTGGCCGCCGCCGAGGAGGAGGCAGAACCTGGCGAGGCGGTGCGGGGCCCGCCGCAGCACGCGGGCCGCCTCGGCGACGGTGACCAGGGACAGGCCCATCAGTACGGCGAGGAACGGGCCGAGCAGGAGTTCGGCGCCCCGGACCGCGCCCACCGCGCCGACGCCGACGATCGCGCCGAGCCCGTACGCGCGCAGCTGGCTCGCGCCGCTGACGCAGGTGTTCTCGACGAGGTACCGGTAGCCGAGGTCGCGGTGCGCGCGGAGCCATGCGCGCGCACCGGTCACCTGGGGCCGGATGCCGGACTGGAGGCAGCCGTACACCGCGGCCACCGCCGCGGACGCGCCCCAGGCGAGCACGAACGCGGCCACGCTGCCCACGTGGGCCGCCACCACCATGGCCGGGACGAGCGCGACGCCCCACACGAGGTCGTTGGTGAACGCCTTTCGCCCGGTGCCCGCGGCGAAGAACGCGAACCGCCAGGCGTCCTGGAGCAGCAGTGCGGGCAGGACGACGCCGAGGCAGACGAACGCGGGCCCCACGCGGCCGCCGAGGCCGAGGCCGATCAGCACGCACGCCGCGCCGAGCGCGGTGCCCATGCCGAGCGCGGCGCCCGAGGACCTGGCCACCGCCGTGCGCCAGGACGCGTCCGGCGGACCGCTGAAGCGCACCACGAGCGGATCGGTGGCGAGTCCGCGGGAGACGTTGAGCACCACGCCGTAGGTCACCCAGGCCAGGCTGAACACGCCGAACGCGGCGAGCCCCAGGGAGCGTGCCACGTAGATGCCCACGGCGAAGTTGGTCATGCTGGAGGCCGCCTGGTCGGCGAGGCCCCAGGACAGCCGGCCGGCCATGGCCCGCCCGGCGCTCCGCTTCTCCCCCTCGGCGGTCATCGGCGTCACGCCTTGAGCAGCCCGGCGCCGTGCAGGGCGTCGGCCGCTTCGGCGACGGTGTCGAAGGGCAGGCCGGACCGCTCGGCGATGTCCAGCAGACTGTGCCGGCCGTCGGAGAGGCTGAGCGTCCAGAGCAGGGCCATTTGGGCCTGCTTGGTGTCGCTGCGGCCGCCGAGCGCGTCGTACAACCCCCGTCGGCCCAGCTGGGGTTCGCCGTAGGGGCTGAGGTTGACGTACCGCCGGTTGCGGTCGAGAACGGCGAAGGCCTCGCGGCAGACGGTGAGCGTGTCCGCCATGGCCTGCGGGGAGACGAAGTCGGGGTTGTCGGCCGAGGTGTGGTATTCGGGGTAGTCGGCGTAGGGGGTCCTGCTGAGCGAGCCGACGCCGAGGTCGAAGCCGGGCGAGCAGTACTGGCGCTCGTCGTAGCCGTAGGGAGTGAACTCCCGTATCTCGTGCGGGCGTTCGTCGGCGGCGAGGACGTGCCGCATCACCCGGTCGATCTCGGCGTCGCCGCGTCTGCTCTGTTTGTACGTCAGCCGACCCGCGTCCCCGGCGCATGCCAGTACCAGGCCGTGCTTGACCTTCTCGATCCGCTCCGCGTTACGGGCCAGCCACGTGATCGCCCCGATGGTGCCGGGCGCGTAGATGAACCGGTAGGTGTAGTACGGCGTTCGCTCCGCGAGGGACCGGGCCAGGAACGTGGCCACCGCGATGCCGGCGAGGTTGTCGTTGGCGAGGGACGGGTGGCAGACGTGGCAGGAGACGATCACCTCGTCGGCGACCTGCCCGGGGATGACATGCTCGGCGTAGGTGAGATGACCGTCGGCGAGCGTGGAGTCGACGCGCACCTCGTACTCGCCGTCCGGCATCGCGTCCAGGGTCTCCTGCGCCAGGCAGAATCCCCATCGCGGCTGGTAGTAGCTGGTGCGGTACGGCACCCACGCCGGGTGGTCCGGCAGGGTGTGCAGGTGTTCCCGCAGCTCGGCCAGCGGCATGGTCGCCGCCACCGGAACGCTGTAGCCGAGTACGTGCAGACTGGACGCGGCGAAGTCGACGACCCGGTCGCCCGCGCTGTCGGCGATGTACGCGTCGCGGATGTTCCACTCCTGCGGCACCGTCCAGTCGAGCACCTGCGTCCCGGTCGGCACCTCGTGCACGGTCAGCGGGACGTACTCGTCGACGATCTTCAGGGTGGCACGTACGCCGTCGCCGGTGATGCTCCGGCACAGCGGGTACAGCCGCTCCACCAGGGCGTGCATCTCCTCGCCGGGTGTGGTCATCGGCGCCAGCGCAGGGTGTCGTCGACGGCTCCGGCGCCGCCCTCCTGAGCGAGCGCCGCGCGCAGCACCGCGAGCCGGGTGAAGCGTTGCTCGAAGTCCTCCCGGGTGAGGCCGAACGTGCGGTAGGCGTCGGCGAGTTCGAGGGCGCCCTGCTTCACGGTCCACTCGCAGTCGAAGCCGGGTATCGCGGCGCGGAACCGGGAGAAGTCCACCCGGTACGACCGCGGATCGGCACCGGTCTCCCCGGTGATCACCACCTTCGAGCCGGACACCGCCGCGGCGACCTGCTCGGCGATCTCGGCGACCGTGACGTTGTTGGTCTCGCTGCCGATGTTGAACGCCCGGTCGTGCACGGCCTCTCGGGGCGCGGTCAGTGCGGCCGTGAAGGCCCGCGCGATGTCGGCGGCGTGCACCAGCGGGCGCCACGGGGTGCCGTCGGACATCACCAGCACCTCGCCGGACAGGAGGGCGTGGCCCACCAGGTTGTTCAGCACGATGTCGGCGCGCAGCCGGGGTGAGTAGCCGAAGGCGGTGGCGTTGCGCATGTACACGGGGCTGAAGTCGCCGTCGGCCAGCGCGTGCAGATCGTCCTCCACCCGCACCTTGGACTCCGCGTACGGCGTCACCGGGCGCAGCGGGGCGTCCTCCGTCACCAGGTCGCCGCCGCCCGCGGCACCGTAGACCGAGCAGGTCGACGCGTACAGGAAGCGCCGCACACCGGCGTCGCGGGCGAGGCGGGCGAGGCGTACGGAGGCGTGGTGGTTGATGTCGTAGGTGAGTTGTGGCGCCAGCGAGCCGAGTGGGTCGTTGGAGAGCGCGGCCAGGTGGATCACGGCGTCCACCCCGGCCACGTGTTCGGCCGTGAGATCGCGAAGGTCCACCCGGTGCCCGGCCGGGTCGGCGGGTGGCGGGCCGAGGACGCAGTCGGCGAAGAGGCCGGCGTCGAGGCCGACGACCTCGTGTCCGGCGGCCGTGAGGACCGGGGCCATCACGGTGCCCAGGTAGCCCTGGTGTCCGGTGAGCAGTACGCGCATTCATTCCCCCTGATGGAAGGTGCCGAGATCGAGCGTGAGTTTGGTGGTGGCGAACGCCTCGGCGTAGCGCGCGTGGCATTCGATACCGCGGATCCGCGCGAGGCCGAGGAATGCCTCCCGGTCGTACCAGGGCCGGTGCCGCTGCGAGGGGTAGTGCTCCTGCAACAACCGCACCTTCTGTTCGGCGACCTCCGGTGAGAGCGGCTGGTACACGCCCATGCGGCCGAGGTCGCCGTCCCATTTGACGATCTCGTAGCCGAGCACGAGGTGGTCGCGGAACGCGGTGGGCAGCAGGCGTGCCAGGCCGCGGTGGTCCTGGTGCGCGTCGTCGGTGCGCGGTGCGAGCAGGAGATCCGGTTCGGTCCGCTCGCGCAGCTCCTCGACGGCGGCCTTGGCCTCCTCCCAGTGGGCGGGCAGCCGGCCGTCCGGCAGCTTGAGCACGGTCAGCCGCAGATCGGCGCCCGGGCAGAAGGCGGCCAGCGCGGCCCGCTCCTCCCGCTCCCGCTCGCAGCCACCGCCGGTGAGCACCAGCGCGTCGACGCGGAGGCCCGGCCGGGCCAGGCACATCGTCAGCAGCGTGCCGCCTGCGCCGATGGCGATGTCGTCGCAGTGCGCGCCCACCGCGACGAGCCGGTCCAGGCGTCCGGTGCCGAGCCGGATCACGCCCTCGCCCCCGCGCCGTCCCGCTCCCACACGGCCCAGGGACGGTCACCCCTGGCGTAGGCGTCGTCGAGCGCGGCCCGCTCCTTCACGGTGTCGGTCGGCTTCCAGAAGCCGCGGTGCTGGTGCGCCACGAGACGGCCGCGCTTGGCCAGTTGGGCGCATCCGTCGGCGACCAGGTCCCCGCCCTCCGGGATGTGGTCGAAGACCTCCTGGCGGAGTACGAAGTAGCCGCCGTTCTCCCACAGCGGCAGATCGCTCACCGCGGTGATGCCTCCCACGAGACCGTTCTCGCCCAGGTCCACGCAGTGGAACGAGGACTGTGGCGGCACCACCATCATCGACGCGCCGGCGTCACGCCCGGCGAACTGGTCGATCATCCGCGGCAGCGGGGCGTCGGTCAGCACGTCGGCGTAGTTGGCGAGGAACATCTCGTCGCCGTCCAGGTGGTGCCGCACCCGGCGCAGCCGCTCCCCGATCGGCGACTCGATGCCGGTCTGCGCGAACGTGATCGTCCAGTCGGCTATGTCGGTGGAGAGCAGCTCGGTGCGCCCGCCCCGCAGCACGAAGTCGTTGGACGTCGTCTCCTCGTAGGTGAGGAAGAAGTTCTTGATGTGGTGCGCCCCGTAGCCGAGGCACAGGATGAACTCCGTGTGCCCGAAATGCGCGTAGTAGCGCATGACGTGCCAGATCAGCGGGCGCGGGCCGACCATCGCCATCGGCTTGGGCACGTCGTCCGCGGCACCGCTGCGCATCCGCATCCCGTAACCGCCGCAGAACAGTACGACCTTCATGACGTCACCTCGACGATGCTCAGTTCCGGGATGGGGAAGACGAGCCGGCCGCCCCACTCGTGCACGAACGACAGCTGCTCGACCAGTTCGGCCCGCAGGTTCCACGGGAGGACGAGGACGTAGTCGGGTCGGTCGGCGGCTATCCGCTCGGGCGGCAGGATCGGGATGCGGGTGCCCGGGGTGAACCTGCCGTGCTTGTAGGGGTTGCGGTCGACCGTGTACGGGAGCAGATCGGGCCGGATGCCGCAGTGGTTGAGCAGGGTGTTGCCCTTGCCCGGGGCGCCGTAGCCGACGACCGTCTGGCCGCGCTCGGCCGCCTCGATGAGGAACTTCAGAAGGTCCCTGCGCACCTTGGCCACCCGGGCGGAGAACTCGGTGTACCCGGAGAGTTCCTGGAGTCCGGCGGCCTTCTCGCGGGCCAGGACGTCGCTCACGCGGCGACTGGGCTCGCCCGCCGCCTCGGCCGGCCGGGCCCACAGCCGGATGGAGCCGCCGTGCGTGGGCAGCAACTCGACGTCCACGAGCGCAAGTCCGCCGCTGGCAAGCGCCCGGACCGCGGACGCGACCGTGTAGTACTGGAAGTGCTCGTGGTAGATCGTGTCGTACTGGTTCTCCTCGATCAGGGTCAGCAGGTGCTGCACCTCGATGGAGACCCAGCCGTCGTCGGCGACCAGAGCGCGCAGCCCCTGGGTGAACCCGACGACGTCGGGGATGTGCGCGTACACGTTGTTGGCCACGACCAGGTCCGCCGGGCCGTGCTCGGCGCGGACGGCCTTGCCGGTGGCCGGGCTCAGGAACTCGGTGAGCGTCGGCACGCCCGCGTCCCGCGCCGCGGCGCCGACGTTCACCGACGGCTCGATGCCGAGGCAGCGGATCCCGCGGTCCCTCACATGCTTCAGGAGATACCCGTCGTTGCTCGCCACCTCGACCACGAAGGCTTCCTTCTCCGCGGGGTCGAGACCGAGGCGCCGCACCGTGTCGGCGACGAAGGTGCGCGCGTGCTCCACCCAGGAGGTCGAGAAGGAGGAGAAGTAGGCGTACTCGCTGAACGTCTCCTCCGGCGTGATCAGCGGCGGGAGCTGCGCGAGCCAGCAGTCGGTGCAGACCCGCAGGTGCAGCGGGTAAGCGGGTTCCGGTTGGTCCAGTCGGTCCGCGGCGAGAAAGCTCTCGCAGGGTGGTGTCGCCCCGAGGTCGACGACGCTCGCCATCGCTTCCGAGCCGCAGAGTCGGCATCGTGTCATGTAGTGCCCCCCATTGATGTGTTGCCCCCCATTGGTTCCGATTCCGTCCGACCCGCGATCGCGGTGCGGTACTCCTCCACCAGGCGCTCAAGGCCGACGACCGGGCTGAAGCCCTGCTCGTATCGGCGCCGGGCCGCCCGGCCCATCTTCTGGTTGCGCACCGGATCGGCCGTGATCCGGCGCAGACAGGACGCGAGCGAGGCGGACTCGCCCGGCCGGTGCAGCAGCCCGGCCACTCCGTCCTCGACGAGTTCGACGAAGGCGCCGTGACCGGCCGCGACGGCCGGGACTCCCGCGGCCATCGCCTCCACGACCACCAGGCCGAACGCCTCCAGCCAGGTCGAGGGCGCCACCACGGCGACCGATCGCGCGATGACCTCCCGGCACCGCGCCGGGTCGTACAGGCCGAGGTAGCGCACGTCGTCCCTGCCCGCCGCCCAGGCGCGCACCTCCCCCTCCAGCGGCCCCCCGCCGACCATCACGAGCGGCACGCCCACACCGCCGCTGGCCGCGATCTCGTCCCAGGCCGCCATGAGCAGTCGTACGCCCTTGGTCTCCGCGAGCCGGCCGAGGTAGAGCAGATGCTCGCCCGTGCCCGATCGCGGCGGACCCGAGTCGGGTACGAAGTTGTGCTTCACCGCCAGCCGTCCGGCCGGCAGGCCCGCCCGCACCAGGACGTCGCGCTGCGCCGCGGAGATGCAGAGGAACCGCTCCACGCCCGACCACCACCGCCGCCGGTTGACCGACAGGCTGACCGCGAGCGGCACCGTCGCGAGCCGGGAGCCGCGGTAGCAGCCGTGCCGGACGGCGGGCAGCGGTGTCGTCCCGACGCACTCGGCGCACGGCCGGCCGTCCCGCTGGAGCGTGCCGGGCGGGCAGATCTGGGTGTAGTTGTGCAGCGTGGCGACGGCGGGTACACCGGCGTCGGCGCAGGCGGCGAGGACCGCGGGCGACAGGAGCGGGAAGACGTTGTGGACGTGCACCACGTCCGGTCGCTCGGCGCGCAGCCGGGCGGCGAGTTCCGTGCGGACCGCCGGGTTCCACGGCACGAGCAGTGGCACCGCGGCCTTGGCCAGCAGGGACCGGGTGGCGATGTCGTCGCTGCGCCGCTCGAACATGTCGACCCGGTGGCCGGCCGCGCGCAGCAGCTCCGCCTCCTGGTCGACGACCCTGTTCTCACCGCTCGGCTGTGCCGAGGAGTAGCGGTTGTGCACCACGAGGACGTGCATGTGTGACGTCACCTCCGATCCTGGGCCCATCGCGGGACATGTCTCTTGGGGGTTCTCGGCGTCGCGCGGGGCGTGGCCGCGGCGGGTGCCGCCAGCAGGGAGGCGGCCACGGCCAGATGCAGCAGATACGGGGAGGCGTCGCCGAGCCCGGCCTCGGTGTACGACGCGATCGCGCAGTAGCTGATCAGGAAGATCGCGCAGGCCCTCGCCAGGGACGGCGGCCGCAGCAACGCGACGCCGCTCAGCACGAGGACGACCGCCGCCACGAGGGTGACGCCGGTCCAGCCCTGCTCGTGGTAGACGGCCAGCCAGCTGTTGTCGATCGGCAGCCCGCCGAACGACTTGTCGCCGAGACCCATGCCGAACACCTTCTCCGTGGTCGTCCGGGGCGCCGCCAGCAGCGCGTCCCACACCTTGGCCCGTCCGGTGAGGCTGGTGAGGTGCTCCTGGCGCTGCCCGCGCAGGAACCACGCCCGCAGCGCGGAGGCGAATCCCACCGCGGCCACCACAGCGCAGAGCACCGCCCAGGTGAAGAAACGGCGGGCGACGGCGCTGGTGAGCAGGAGCGAGCCGATCGCCAGCGTCAGCCCGATGAGCAGGCCGAGCGTGGCCGTACGTGTGTGGGTCAGCGCCAGCAGGACGAGTGAGGGCACGATGATGACCGCCGCGCCGGCCCTGTCGGTCCTGCGGCCGATGACGAGCAGCACGGTGAGCCCGATGATGACCGCGGCGTACTGTCCGATCTGCGGCGGGGTGAGCGGCCACAGCGCGCCGACGAGGCGGCCGCCGTAGAGGTCGGGCATGGCCGCGCCCGGTGCGGCGAGCGCGCCGACGGCGACGGACCCGAGCACCGCGAAGTACATCCGGATGTGGTGCCGTACGAACGTCAGGCCGCCGTCCCACCAGCGGCTGAGCAGCCACAGGGTGCCGACGAAGAGAGCCAGCCGCGCGCAGCGGAACAGGGCGCCGAACCCGGACTCCAGGTTCGCGCTGGAGATCACGCTCGGCACCAGCAGGAGCGTGAGCAGCAGGACGAAGGCGCTGGGCCGGACGCGTAACCGGAGATTGACCGCGAGCGCCAGCGCGAACGCCGCCGCCAGCGCGCCCATGGTGACCATCTGGATGAGGGATCGGGGCAGCGGGATGATGGTCCTCGCCCCGGCGGAGCCGAGCGTGTTGAGGACCAGCAGGCCCCAGACGGTGCCGACGATCTTCGGCGTGTGGCCCGTGTGGCCTGTGTGCTCCTTGTGCTCCGTGGAGGCCCAACTCATCTCAACCACCGTCCCGTGCGCGGAAGGTGCTGCCCGCGTCCTGCCGGTACGGCGTGCCCTGCCACTGCCCGAAGTCGAGCACCCGGCTCGGGTCGTGGGCGACGAATGTCCATGGCCCGACGTACACGTTGTCGTGCCAGCGGTTGTGCTGCTTGTGGGTGATCGCCTCGGCCACCCGCTCGCCCTTGTAGGGCGACCAGTCCGGGTAGGTGCCGTAGTTGGCGAGCACCGCCATGCGGTCGCACTTCACCGTGCACTTGACGACGGACTTGTCGAGCGCGAAGCGGTTGTGGTGGATGTCGACCCGCTGGGTCTTCCACCGGCAGTCGGAGTAGAGGGGCGCGGTGGCGATCGCGGGCCGTTCGCAGCGGTCGTCGCGCCGCACCAGCAGCGTGCAGTCGCCGGTGGAGGTGTTGGCCGGGCTGTTGCAGAACCGGTCGGCGTTCTCCCACAGGGTGATTCCGGACCAGTTGTCCTCCAGCACGTTCCGGTAGACCTCGATCTTGTCCGTGCGGGCCTGGACCCGTGGTTCGCCGCCGGACTCGGACAGGTAGACGGTCGCGAAGGGGAAGCTGTCGCCGCGCTCGGCGTACTTGCGGCCCTCGACCCAGTTGTTCCGCCGGATCGTGTTCTTGCGGATGACCGCGTTGTAGCTGGTCTCATACATCAGCGCGGCACCGTCGTTGGCCTCAAGCACGTTGTTCTCGATGCGGAAGTCGTTGTTGTTGGTGTCCGCCCACAGCCCGGCCCCGCGGTTGTCGTGCACCCAGTTGCCGCGGATGTCGGCGCCGTCGACGGCCCAGAACTTGATGCCTCCGGTGCAGCCGCAGCCCTTGCGCCGCCGCTCCCAGTCGCCGGCGTTGTTGCCCACGATCTCGTTGCCCTCGACCACCAGGTCGCGCAGGGGGCCTTCGGCCTGGTACGCGTTCATGCCGTACTGGCCGTTGGCGCGCAGGCAGCTCGCGCGCACCCGCTGGCGGGCGCCGGCCATCAGCCCGGCACCGGAGTTGTGCTGGATCGTCGCGTGCTCGATCACCCACCCGTCGGCCGAGTCGTGGTTGACCACGCCCTCGTCCGGCGGCGCCACGAAACGCTGCACGGTCAGATGGCGGATGGTGACGTCGCGGGCCTCGCCACCGAACGCGTACCGGTTGGATTTCCGGCCGTCGAGCACCGCGCCCGGCGCGCCGAGATAGCGGTTCCCCTTCTTGGGGACGACCTGGGAGTAGCGGCCGGGTTTGAGCCGGTGCTTGCCCGGCCGCAGCCAGAACGTGGTGTTCGCAGGGTGGCGCCTGGTCTTCGCCGCCAGGTCACCGACCACCGCGGGGTCGACCGTCACCGCGCCCGCCGGGGCCTTCGCCGGACCGGTCGCGGGGTTGGCGCACACCCGAGCCACGGGCCGGGCCCCCGACGTGGACGGCGCGCTCTGTGGCTCCGCCTCCGGGTCAGGACCGCTCGTACAGGCGGTCGCCAGCAGGGCCGGCGCCGCCAGCGGCACCACCCAGTTCCGCCACTTGATCCCCACGCGTCCCCCTAGCCGCGGAACCTGAGCACGGTGGTGAACCCCCGCGCTCCGTCGGCGAATCCGGTACCGATGAGCGTGGTGGACGGCTCCTTGCGCCCGAAGCCGGCGGAGTACCAGCCGAGCGGCGGATCGGTCTCGCCGCGATGCGCCCGCCAACTCAGCTCCCCCGGCAGCTCCAGAACGGCGGAGCGCTCCTCGCCGTCCCGGGCCCAGGTCAGGACGGCCCGGTTTCCGCTCAGGTCAGCGGTGACCGCGGGCCCGAGGTGGAAGGCCAGGCGCGCGGGACGCAGCGGGCCGCGCACCTCGTCGATCACCCGCAGTTCCTTGTCCGAGGCGGTCAGCTCCACCCTGCGGCGGTGCACCGAGCGCTGATACCCGTCGTGTTCGGCGCACCAGCGGGCCACGTTCCCGTCGGCTGTGTCCACGGCGAGGACGCGGGTGCGGGCGTGCCGGGTCCACAGGAACGGGCCGCCGGAGACGGACTGGTCGCCGCCGTCCAGTTGCAGGGTGTTGTGGGCGAGCGTCGAGCGGAAGTACTGCCGCCACAGGGGCTGCCCGTGGTAGCAGAACGTCCCCGGGTCGGCGAGCACGTCGACCCCGTCGTGCCGGACCTCCACGGACAGTGCGTCCGCGTGGGCGTGCGCGGCGATGGACAGAAAGCCGTGCGGGCCGCCGTCGCAGCGGCACCAGATCTCCTCGGGACCGCGCAGGACGGTCATGCCCGCGTCGGCGAAGTGCGCCGGCCGGCTCACCGGGCGGGTCACGGTTCTCTGCTGCGCGTACGGCCGGATGAGCGCGGCGAGCAGAGGGGTGCGCACATCGGTGCCGGTCACCGTCGGCCACCAGGAGAGCCGGCCGAACACGGCGTCCCCGGTGGCGAGGAGCGAGCCCCAGCGGTCGGTGCCCGCGCCGTCCACGACCAGGCCGTACCCGTCGTCGGCGTCCCCCTGGCGCGGCGGCCGCAGCCGGTTGTCGACGACGGCCGCGAGCGCGTCGGTCATGCGCAGCAGCACCAGACGTACGGCACCGGGGACCGGTACGCCGGCGGCGTCGGCCTCGGCCACCGCGGCCAGGCCGAGTTCGAGGACGAGGCCGTGGTACTCGGTGGCCAGCTCGCGGTTGAGTCCGGAGCCGAAGGTGTTGGCGCGCAGGTGCCGCTCCAGCGACCGCAGCGCGTCGGCCCCCCAGCGCGCCGAGGAGGGGAACCATCCGAACGCGCAGGCCGCCGCGAACTGCCCGGCCGTCTCGGCGACGGCGTGGTTGTTCGCCGAGGAGCCCCGGCTGGGGAAGGCGGCGAGCCAGCGCTGGTGGTGCCAGATCTGGTTCAGCGCCACCGGGTTGTCCTCGAACAGGCCGGCCGCGCCCGGCCAGCCGTCGAGCAGCCTGCGGATCCACACCCAGGACAGGAGCCGGATCCCCAGCTCGATGCCGCTGATCCAGTGCACTCCGCGCAGCGGCGCGTTGGCCGCCCACCACAGCCGCAGGTGTTCGGCCACGCGCTCGGCGTACCGTTCGTCCCTGGTGAGCGCGTAGGCGGCGGCGAGCACGGTGAGGTACTGGTGCCGGGACAGCTCCCAGATCTGCTTGATGTCCCCGACGACGTCCTCGTCCCGGTACGGCACGTCGAAGGCGTAGCCCCACGGGGCGCGGCGCCCGGTCCTCGGGTCGTACCACCAGTCCGGGTCGGCCAGGTCGTCGCGGTCCACTCCGAAGTACGTGGCGTGCCCGGCCATCAGCCTGTCCGCCTCGGCGATGAGCCGTTTCGCGGCGTCCGGTGGCACCGCGGCGAGCGTCTTGGCGGGCAGTACGGCGGTGAACCGGGCGCCGGTCGTGCTCGGGCAGTCGGGCGGCGCCGCACGCCACCGCCGTCTGCGCGCCGCGTCCCCGATTCGGCCGCCGACCTCCCGCGGCGCCATCCGGGACAGCCGCCGCAGGTACCAGCCCGCGGTCATGGTCATCGCGCGCCCTCCAGCGTCACCGGGACGCCGCCGACCAGGGCGGCCCGTACGGCGAGGGTGGCCGCCGTGGTGGCGGCCAGCGACGCAAGCGGTACCGGCATCGGCCCGCCGGTCCGCACGGCCTTGATGAACGCGGCCAGCTCGGCGGACTGGCCCTTGTCCCGGGCCTTGGGCAGCCGTGAACCGACCCACCGCCTGCGGCGGCCGTCGTACACGGCGGCGCGCGCGAAGTCGTCGAGCCGCAGCACCTTGCCGTCCGCGATCAGATCCAGCGTCTCCTTGGGGAAGCCGGGTGGGCCGGTGGTGACGTAGGTGAGGGTGGCGGTGGACCCGTCGGGGTAGCGCAGTACGACCTGGAGGTCTTCGTTGCCGGGCGCGGCGAGGGCGTACACCGAGACCGGGTCGGCCCCGAGCAGCCAGCTCGCCGTGTCGATGAAGTGCCCGCCCTCACCGGCGAACCGCGAGCCCTCGGTGCCCTGTTGGAGGTACCAGCTGCCGTGCTGCAACCGGCCCGCGTTGACGAGGTAGCGCAGGCTCGCCGGGCCGGTCCGGGCGCCGAACCGCGCGCGGGCCTCGTGCAGGAGCGGCGCGAAACGGCGGTTGAAGCCCACCTGGAGCCGGTCGTTGCCGGACTCCTCCACCGCCGCGAGCACCCCGGCCAGTTCGTCCTCGGTGAGGGCCAGGGGCTTCTCCACGAACACGGCCTTGTCGGCGAGGAGCGCTTTGCGGGTCAGTTCGGCGTGCGAGCTGTGGCGGGTGACCACGAACACGGCGTCGATGGCCGGGTCGCCGAGGACGGCGTCGAGGTCGGTGGTCGCCTCGGCGAAGCCGAACTTGCGCTTCGCGTTGGCCGCGGACAGCGCCGTCGTTGTGACGACGGTCGACAGCGTGACGCCGTCGCGCTGTGCCAGGTGGGGCAGCAGCATCGACGTGGCGTAGTTTCCCGCGCCGACGAACGCGAGGCGCACCGGTGTCCTGGTGGCGCGGCCGGGGCTCCGCCGCACGTTCGCGGCGGGCACGTTCACCGCGGGTACCGCCACGGCCGGGGCCGTCGCTTCCGCCGGGTGTTCGACGGGGTCGGGGTAGCGGAACAGTACGGCCACGGCTTTCAGTTCGCCGTCCTTCAGGCGCTGGTAGGTCTCGACGGCGTCGTCGAACGCGGCTATGTGGGAGACGAGCGGCTCCACGTCGACGCGGCCGCGGGCCAGGAGGTCGAGGAAGCACGCGAGGTTGCGGCGCTCGGTCCAGCGTACGTAGCCGATCGGGTAGTCCCGCCCCTCCAGCTCGTACTCCGGGTCGTAGCGGCCGGGGCCGTAGGAGCGGGAGAAGCGGACGTCCAGTTCCTTCTCGTAGTACGCGTTCCACGGCAGGTCCAGACGGCACTTGCCGATGTCGACGACCCTGCCGCGGTCCCGGCAGAGCCGGGCGGCCAGCTCCACGGGCTGGTTGCTGCCGCCGCCCGCGGCCAGGTACACCTGATCGACGCCGTGGCCGCCGGTCAGTTCGGCGACGGCGGTCTCCACGGCGGCGGACGAGGGGTCGCCGCAGGCCGCGGCGCCCAGGCGCTCGGCCAGCTCGCAGCGCGCCGGATCGGGGTCGGCCCCGACGACGCGGACTCCCGAGGCGGTGAGCAGTTGCGCCACCAGCTGGCCGATCAGGCCGAGGCCGATGACCAGCGCCACGTCACCGAGCTGAGGCTCGCCGCGGCGGACGCCCTGCAACGCGATCGACCCGACGGTGCCGAAGGCCGCGTGCCGCGGTGCGAGGCCATCGGGCAGCTGGGCGTAGAGGTTCTTCGGCACCCAGTTCAGCTCGGCGTGCAGCGCGTGTTCGTTGCCGGCGCACGCCACGAGGTCGCCGGCCTTCACGTCGTCGATCCCGGTACCGACCTGCTCGACGACGCCGCACAGCGAGTAGCCCAGGGGCGTGTAGGAGTCCAGCTTGCCCATCACCTTGCGGTAGGTGGCGGGCACTCCGTTGGTGGCCACGCTCTGCATGACCTTGGCCACCTGGTCCGGCCGGGAGCGGGCCTTGCCCACCATCGACATGCCGGCCTCGGACACCTTCATCAGCTCGGTCCCGGTGGATATCAGCGAGTAGGCGCTGCGGACCAGCACACCGCCCGGCTTGCACCCCGGCACCGGCACGTCGAGCACCGCCAACTCGCCGCTCTTGTAGTTCTGTACAACCTGCTTCACCCGAACTCCTCTGATTCCTAAGCCGTTAACCGAGTGCTCTGGCCGGACCCAGAGGTCGCGTCGCGATACCAGTACTCGAGGGTCAGCACGTGCCACAGATGCTTGGAGAAGTCCCGCTGCCCGGCGGCGTCCTCGGCGACCATCCGCGCCAGCGCGTCGCGGCGCAGCAGCCCGGAACCGACGAGCACGCCGTCGTGCACCACCTCGCGCACCAGCGGCGCCAGGTCCCGGCTCATCCACGCCCGCAGCGGGGCGCTGAACAGGCCCTTGGGCCGGTACGCGATCTCCCGGGGCAGGATCGAGGTGGCCGCTTCCTTGAGGACCGCCTTGCCCTGCCGTCCGACGATCTTGCGGTCGCCGGGGACGGTGAACGCGGCCCGGACCACGTCGACGTCCACGTACGGCACCCGCACCTCGGTCGACGCCGCCATGCTGGAGCGGTCCGTGTAGGCGAGGTTCAGGCCCGGCAGGAACATGCGGGCGTCGCCCAGGCACATGCGGTTGACGAAGTCGTCGAGGTCGTTGTCCTGGTAGACGTCGGCGTGCTCGGTCAGCACGTCCTGGACCGTCCCGGCCAGGTCCGGATTGACCAGGGCGAGCAGTTCGTCCTGGTCGTACATGGTGTAGCTGCGGCGGAACGCGGTCTCCTCCGGCAGATCGGCGAAGGACAGGAACCGCTTGGCGAAGCGCACCGACCGGTAGCCCCGGCGGGAGGTGGCCACCGGCAGCCGGTCCACGCCCGCCGACAGGCCGCGCCGCAGGGGCCGCGGGATGCGCTGGTAGCGCAGGGCGAGCACGTTGGCGAGGTGCTTGCGGTACCCGGCGAACAGCTCGTCGGCGCCCATTCCCGAGAGCATCACCTTGACCCCGGCCTCCCGAGCGGCCGAACAGATCAGGTACGTGTTGATCGCGGCGGGGTCGCCGATGGGCTCGTCCAAGTGGTAGGTCATCCGCGGCAGCAGGTCGAGCACGTTCGGGGCGATCTCGATCTCGTGCAGGTCGACGCCGAACCGTTCGGCGACCTGCCGGGCGTAGCGCAGGTCGTCCGGCATCGCCTCGAACTTGGCGTCCTCGGCGCGGAATCCGATCGTGTAGGCGGAGATCCCGGGCCGGTGGCGGGCGGCCAGCGCGGTCAGCCAGCTGGAGTCGAGGCCGCCGGACAGGAAGGTCGCCACGGGTACGTCGGAGAGCAGGTGGCGCCGGGTCGACTCCTCGACGACGGCGGCCACGTCCGGCCGCTCGCCCGCGCGGGCCCGCTCCTGGGCCTCGCGCGCGACGTCCTTGAGGTTCCAGTACCGGCCGCGTTCGATCCGCCCGTCGGGCCGGCACCGCAGCCAGCTCCCCGGCGGCAGCTTCTCCGCTTCGCGCAACGCGCAGCGTGAGTCGGGCACCCAGTAGTAGAGCAGCGACGCCACCAGGGCGGCCTGGTCCACCTCCAGCGACCCGCCCGTCGCGGCGGCGAGTGCCTTGAGTTCGGAGGCGAACATCAGGCCCTCGCCTCGCCGCAGCAGGAACAGTGGTTTGATGCCGAGCTGGTCGCGGGCGAGCACCAGGTCACCGGTGCGCTCGTCGAAGATTCCGAACGCGAACATGCCGCGCAGCCGGGGCAGGCAGTCGGTGCCCCAGCGCCGCCAGGCCTCCAGGAGCACCTCGGTGTCGGAGGTACCGCGAAAGCGCACCCCGGTGGCCGCCAGCTCGGCGCGCAGCTCGGGCGCGTTGTACAACTCGCCGTTGTACGTGAGGGCGAGGCCGCCCGACACCATCGGCTGGGCGCCGGTCTCGGACAGGTCGATGATGGACAGCCTGCGGTGCCCGAGGTGCACCTCGCCGTCACCGGTGGGGTGGCCGTAGCGGCCCGCTCCGTCCGGGCCGCGGTGGGCGAGGGTGTCGGTGAGCCGGTCGGTCACGGCCTTCCCGTCCGGCCACCGGTACGTGCCTGCGATGCCACACATGTCCTACCGCACCTCCTGGTCGCTGTACGGGGCCCGCGCCGCCGCCCTCGACGGCCGCTCCGTACGCGGCCGGCCTTCCCCCGCTGCCTCAACGGCATGGGAGGTACCGTCACCGTTCCGCCGGGCCGGCCGCTCATGCGGGCCGCGCGGTGCCGTGCGCGGTCCGTCCCACAGCGTGCCGTCGGTCGGGTCACGCGGATCGGGGTCGACCAGCACCACACCGGTCACCGCGATGCCCTGGTCCGCGAGTTGGCGCGCCACGGTGTGCAGCCAGGCGGCGTTGCCGTGTCCGGCACGCACGACGAGCACGGTCCGGCCGCCGAGGTGGCGGAGGTCGGTCCACGCCGTGCCGGGCGCGACCGAGCCGACGCCGAGCCGGCGCGTCTGCTGCGGCACGGCCGCGGCCTGCTCGCCGCTGACCACGTTCGGCTCTCCCGGCTTCCGGCGGCTGTCGGCGAGCTGTGGGCCGGGCAGTCCGTCGACGACGACCACCGGCCCCTGCGCCGCCAGTGCCCTCGCGACATCGAGGGCGATCGCGCTCGTGGTGCGGGCGCAGCCCAGTTCCAGCAGTGACATCGGTTCCGCGGAGCCGCGCACGGTGCGGGCCAGGGTCGCGGTGAGCCGTTCCCGTGCCGTCCGGGTGCGTCGGCGCTGCCACGGCTCGGCCCAGCGGCGGGGCGCGCGGGGCACCTCCGCGATGACCGAGGCTCCCAGGTGCGCCGCGATCTCCCGGCGCAGCACGGGGCGGTCCGCCACCACCGTGCCGACCGCGGCCAGCACGAGCCCGAGGACGAGCCCGAGGACGAGCCCGATCGCGGCGTTGGTGCCCGCGGCCTTGGGCAGGGAGTGCCCCACCGCACGCGGGCCGTCGACGATCTGCGTACCGGCGATGAGCCCCGGCGTGCCGGTGCGTGCCTCGGCGGCGCGCTCGTCGAAATCGGCGATCCGTGAGTTGAGTTCGGCGCGGCGGGCGAAGAGCGTCTCGATGCTCGCCGAGGCCTTCGGGTCGGTGTCGGGTGAGCGGTCCCCGATCGCCTTGTTGACCTGGGCGAGTTCGTCCCGCATGCGGTCGCGCTGGTCGAGCAGTGCCTTGGCCTCGGCCTTCGCGGTCTCCCGCATCCGCCGTACGTGGTCCGCGACGAACGCGTCGGCCAGGGCCTTGGCGCGGGCCACCGCTTCGGTGTCGCTGTCACCGGTCACGTCGATCTGCAACAGGTTGTTGGTCAAGCCGGTGCCCCGGTAGTCCCGCATGAAGTCTTCCGGTTTTTCCGGTGAGCCGAGGGACCGCAGGGCCTTGTCGGCGATCCGGGTGGTTCCCAGCAGCTCGACATCGGTGCGGATGAGCGTTCCGGTGTCGTTGGGCTGGTCGTCCTGGTGCACGACCAGCACCTTGGCCACCGCGCTCGGCGCCGGTGGCAGCAGGACCGCCACCGCCGCGCCGATCAGCATGCCCAGCACCGCCGTGAGGCACCACAGGCGGCGGCGCCTGCGTACGGCCACCACCAGTGCCTGGAGGTCGAGGAGCGGAACGGCTGCCGGCGGCTCGGACGTCGTACTCGTCGTCACGCTGAGCCTCCCGTCGCGCGGCCGCGGCCCGCGAGCGCCGGGGTGGCGTCCTTCGGAGGGTGGTCGGCGGATCGTGTCGGCCGGGTACGGACCGTGGTGGCGACGACGACGCCGACGACCTCGTGTCCGGCGTCCGCGCACGCCTCGGCGACGCCGGTGAGTTCCGCCGTGGTGCAGTTGCCCGCGCTGAGCACGACCAGGGCTCCGGACTCGGTGTCGCGGTCCGGCACGATCGGCCGGGACACCGAGACGTCCACTACGCGCAGTCTGGGACAGCCCTTGCCGATTGGGCTTCTGGAAGCGCTCGGGGACGGGTCTCGCCCGGCCTCGGCCACGAGCTGCCCGGCGGCCCGGCGGGCGATCGCGTCGCCGTCCGGTACGACCACCAGCAGCCGTCGGGGGGCGGGCAGTTGGTCGCGGAGGCGCGCGCACACCCGCCGATAGCGGACGCGTGTGGCGGCCTCGTCGGCGTACCTCTGCGGGGTGGGGGTGTCCCACCGGGTGTCGAGGCCGAGGAACCTGCGCGTCCGGGCCAGCGGGCCGCGGTCCTCGGGCCGGTGGGGGTGCCGCTCACCGGGGACGTCGACCGTGCCGAGGAGCGGGGCGCCCAGTGCCGCCGCGATCTCCGGTTCGGTGCGCGGCCGACGGTTCACGCGTGCGGCGGCGAGGTGGCCGACGACCGCGAGCAGGAAGAACAGCAGCGCTCCGCCGCCGATGAGCTGCGTCCTGGTGGGCGGCGCCTCGCCGGTCGGCCGGGCCGCCGGTCCCATGACGACCATGCCGGCCTTGGCGGCCGCCGGGTCGGCCTGGTCCAGCTTCTTCATGGCCTCCTCCAGCGCGGTGCGCAGCTTTTCGAGCGAGGTGCGCGCCTGCACGCTCTCCACGGTCCGCCCGGGGTCGGCCGCCTCTGCCAGGTCGGTGATGCGGCGGTTGGTCTCCCTCACCTGCTGCCGCAGCGCGTCGGGCCCCGTGGCCGCCTCGGGGTCGGTGCCGCCGCCCGCGACGCGCGTCGCGAACGCGACGAACTGCTGGGCCAGCCGGTCGGCGAGCCGCTGCGCGCGCTCCGGGTTCTCGGCCGTGCCCGAGATCTTGATGATGTTCCCGTCGGCGGCCTCGGCGCTCACCCGGTCCCGCAACTCCTCGCCGCTGACGTCCCGCCAGCCGAGCGAGGCGGCCGTGCGGTCGACCACGGCCGAACTGGCCGCGATCTCCGCCTGGGTCAGCAGCTCGCGCTCCTCCCACTGCCCCGGCAGCAGGACCGACGCCGACGCCGTGTAGCGCGGCGGGAAGAGCACGGAGGCGCCGTAGCCGACGAGCGCGCCCACGACGGCGAGGACGGCGAGCAGCCGCCAACGCCGACGGAGCATCCGCCCGATCGTGACCAGGCGTATCGGATCGTCGCTCAAGAGCGCGGCCTCCTCCCCCGCCGGGCCGAAGCGCGCGCCGCCACGGGAGTGCGGTCACGGCAGGCAGCGGCGTAGGCGGCGAGCAGCGACGCTTGTGAGTTGCGCCAGGAGAGCTGCCCGCTGATCCGGTCCTGGCCGATCTTTCCCATCCGGGCCCGCTGGTGTGGATCGTCGAGGAGCAGCGCGATGAGTTCCGCGAACGCGGACTCGTCGTTGGCGGGCGCGTAGAGGGCGGCGTCACCGGCGGAGACGCGTGCCTCCCGGAGGTCGAACGAGACGATCGGGCGGCCCATCGCCATGTACTCGAGGACCTTGTTCATGGTCGACACGTCGTTGAGGGGATTGCGCGGGTCGGGAGAGAGGCATACGTCCGCCGTGGATAGGTAGCGCACCAGGTCGGCGTCCGGGACGCGCCCGGTGAACTGCACCTGCTCATCGAGTCCGAGCCGCCGGGCCAGCCGCACCATCGCGTCGAAGGCGTCACCGGCGCCGACGAACACCGCGTGCCAGTCGGTCCGGCCGAGTTCGTCGCGCAGCTTCGCGAGGGACCGCAAGGCGTAGTCGACGCCGTCCTGGGGGCCCATGACGCCGAGGTAGCACAGCAGATGGGGCTTGCCGCGCTTCAAGTCCGGTTCGGGCGGCACCGGTTGGAACCGGTCGGTGGCGGGCGCGCTGCGCACCACGAAGACGTCGTCCGGTCGTCGGCCGCCGCGGCGCACCGCGACGTCCCGGTAGCTCTCGTTCGTGGCGAGCACGATGTCCGCGGCCCGGTAGGTCAGCCGTTCCAGCGCGCATACGCCGCGGTAGAGCAGGTCCTCACCGCGGTCGAAGCGGGAGAGGTACAGCTCCGGTACCAGGTCGTGCTGGTCGAAGACGAACCGCGCGCCGCGCCGCTTCAGCCATAGCGCGGGCAGGAACAGCAGGTCGGGCGGGTTGCAGGCGTGGACCACGTCGACCGGTCCGACCTTGCGGGCCAGCCGGGCCGTGTGCCACAGCGCCGATCCGTACTCCCGCAGGTAGCCGGCCGGGCCTCCGGTGGCCGCGCGCAGCGGGTAGCGGTGGATCCGCACCCCGTCGATCTCCGCCTCCGGTTCCGTGTCCCGCGTACTGCCGCGGGGGCAGATGACGTGCACCTCCCAGCCCGCGTCGCGCAGCGTCGTGCACTCCTGCCACACGCGCCGGTCGAAGGGCACGGACAGGTTCTCCACCAGGATCAGCGCGCGCCGTCCGGGCCCGTCGCCGCCGGATATGTCGTCGAGCGATGTGTCACCAAGCAAGGCCCATGTACCCCGGTTCGGTTCGGCGCGCGTCGGCGTCGGGAAGGTGGATGAGGTCGATGAGCACCGGGCCGTCCCCGCCGTGGGGCAGGGCCGACAGCACGGCCGGGTCCCTGGTGCCGACCAGGCATACCTCGGCGTGGTCGAGCACCTCGTCGACGGAGTCGGCGAGCAGCTGTGCCAGGTGGGGCAGCCGGGTCTCGATGTACTCGCGGTTCGCGCCGAGGAGCCGGGAGAGGCTCACGTTGGCGTCGTAGATCCTCAGGTCGTACCCCTTGCCGAAGAGCCGCTCCGCCAGCTCCACGAGCGGGCTCTCGCGAAGGTCGTCGGTGCCGGGTTTGAAGGACAGGCCCAGCAGGCCCGCCCGTCGCTTGCCGGTGCGCTCGACCAGCTCCACGGCCCGTTGCAGATGGGCGGAGTTGGAGGGCAGCACGTGGGAGAGGATGGGGACCGAGACGTCGGCCCGCTGCGCGGCGTGGACGAGGCTGCGCAGGTCCTTGGGCAGGCAGGAGCCGCCGAAGGCGAAGCCGGGCCGTAGGTAGGCGGGGCTGATGTTGAGCTTGCGGTCGGCGAGGAACACGTCGATCACCTGGTGGGAGTCCACCCCGAGCGCGTGGCACACCGCGCCCAGCTCGTTCGCGAAGCCGATCTTGAGGCCGTGGAAGGCGTTGTCCGCGTACTTGATCGCCTCGGCCGTCGGGACCGGCACCCTGAACACCTCCCCGGGCAGGCCGTCGTACAGCGCCGCCACCGCGTCGCCGCTGGCCGGGTCGAACTCGCCGATGACGGTCTTCGGCGGGTCGAAGAAGTCCCGCACGCTGGTGCCCTCGCGCAGGAACTCGGGGTTGACCGCGACCCCGAAGTCCACCCCGGCCGTGCCGCCGACGTGCTTCTCCAGGATCGGGACCAGCAAGTTCAGGCAGGTGCCCGGCAGCATGGTGCTGCGGAACACGACGGTCTGCCGCTCGTCGCCGCGCTGACGGCGATCCGCCAGTACGGCGCCGATCTCCTCGGTGACCCGCTCCAGGTACGTGGTGCACAGGCTGCCGTTGGGCTCCGATGGCGTGCCCACGCAGACCAGGGTCACCTCGCTGTCCGTGATCGCCTCGCGGACGTCGACGGTGGCGCGCAGCGCGCCGGTCCGCACGACCTCGGCGATGAGTTCGCCGATCCGCTCCTCGACCACCGGGGCCTTGCCGTCGTTGACCAGGTCGACCTTGACCTGGTTCACGTCCACGCCGATGACCTCGTGGCCCATGCTGGCCAGGCACGCGGCCGACACGCAGCCCACATAGCCGAGCCCTAAGACGCTGACCTTCATAGTGCGTTCCTCCCCCCGGGCAGGCCCTTGTGGCCTGGCCTCCGCGCGCCGACCGGGCGACGCTCCCCGCGCATCAGTAGGCCCCCTGCCCCTGGAGCACCGCACGCAGCGTCTTCCACAAGATCACTGTGTCCAGGGCGAGCGACCAGTCCTCCACGTACCGCAGGTCGAGCCGGACCGCTTCCTCCCACGGCAGGTCGCTGCGTCCGCTGATCTGCCACAGGCCGGTGAGGCCGGGCTTGACGAGGAGCCGCCGCCGGATGTCCGGGCCGTACGCGGCGGACTCCTCCGGTAACGGCGGGCGCGGGCCGACGAGCGACATCGACCCGCCGAGTACGTTGAAGAGCTGCGGGAGTTCGTCGATCGAGTACCGGCGCAGCACCGCTCCCACCCGGGTCACCCGCGGGTCGCGGCGGAGCTTGAACAGCAGCCCGGCGCCTTCGTTGCGGTCGGCGAGTGCGGCGCGTGCGCCGTGGGCCCCGGCGACCATGGTGCGGAACTTGAAGATGGTGAACTCACGGCCGTCCTTGCCGACTCTGCGCTGGCGGTAGAGCGCCCCGCCCCGGCTGTCCAGCAGCACGAGCAGTCCTACGAGCACCATCAGCGGCGCGAACAGGATGAGCAGGATCGCGGCGCCCAGCCGGTCGACGACCCCCTTGACCACTCGGCGGCCCCCGCTGAAGGTCGGCATGCTGACCCGCAGCAGTGGTATCCCGAGGACCGCGTCGACGTGCAGCCGCGGTCCCGCCACCTCCATGAGGACGGGGGCCACGACCATCTCGGCATCGCTGCCTTCGAGGTTCCAGGCCAGCCGCTGCAACCGGTCCGGTGACCAGTGCGGGTCCGGGGTGACCGCGACGACGCGGTAGCCGTCCCGGCGGACGTGGCCCGCGACGTCCGCCAGCCGGCCGACGACCGGTACTCCCTCCAGTTGGTCACCGTCGAGCCCGCGACCGTCCGTCGTGCACACCGCCTCCACCCGCCAGCCGAGGTGGGGGAATCTGCGGGCCCTGCTGATCAGGTCGCGCACGGTGGCCGGGCTGCCCGCGGCGAGAACCGGCCTCAGACACCGTCCTTCTTTGCGCTGTTTGTGCAGCCAAAGGCGCAGCAGGTATCGCGCGGTCATGGTGACGAGCGCGAGCGCGGGAATCGCGACGAAGATCCATAATTTGATATTGCGTGAGGTGAGGGCGATTCCGCCGAGTGCGAGCACGACGGCCGCCGTGAACAGTGAGCGTCCGAGACGGCGGAATTCCTCCGCCCCTTGGCCGAGAACAGCCGGGGCCCACGCCCGGCTCACCGCGAGCGCCGCCAGCACAAGGAGTTCGGTGCCGAAAGCGAGAATGACCCATTTCTCATGCCAATTGGCCGCGTCCCGGGCCCCGAAGAAGTTGCCGATAGCCGCCACGACGACCGTGGTGGTCACGGTATCGCTGGTGATGACGGTACGGCGGTAGCGCTGCTCCCAGTCGATCGCGGACTGGCTGATTGTCCCGTTCGTCAGACGCGCGCGTGCCGACGGAAACGGGTCGACTAATTCCCCCTGCTGCACGGGACCCCCCAGGTCACCAGTGGTTCGACGTGTTCGCCTCGCACTGTTTCTCCCCGGGAGACCCCGCCTCCCGAGCCGCGCTGTTCCTCCCCCTCGAGAGGCCCCCGCCTCTCGAATACCATCCGGCTCTTTCATCGCCGGGACGGCATAAGAATCCCTCGAAATGTGTCGCCTCGTGTCCAGACCTGTGAAGCACGGTCAATCTAGACCATCGGCGCCCGTCTGGAGAGGGGATGTGTGCAACTTGTGCTCAACCTTTGAAGCCCACCCCATCGACCGGCGACCTGCCGCACACGCACCGCCCACCAGGAAAGGCCTTGTGACCTGTGATGACGGACGTTGTCCGGGGAATTCGATCACGTCGGAAAGCTGGTCCGGTCACCGGCGGAGCCGGGTTACCTGATCCCCGCTGCTGGAGAGCGGCGGCTCCGCGGCGACCGCCGTATGCCACCTCTCGACCTTGGCGAGATACGGGCCGCTCACGTCGTCGGAGCCCGCGACGAGTGCGAGCCAGCGCAGTTCGTCGCAGGCGAAGAAGGACTCGCCCCAGGTGTCCACCCAGATCCGGGTCGTGCCGTCGTCCGCCGAGTGCGTCAGGTCCCACCACGCCCACCCCCGGGTCCCGGAGTCCGGGTCGAACTCGTAGAGCCAGGCCTGGAGTTCCCAGGATCCTCCCCGGATCGCCGCGGCGTAGCGCTCCCTGCCCCGCCGCGCGAACTCCGGTGCCTCCGCGTGCCCGGAACCGCTCACGGCGGTGAACCACTCGGGGACGGAGCCGACGGGCAGGTCGGCCCGTCGAAGTCCTCGGAGAGAGCCAGTCCGAGCGCGGCGTCGAGCACGTTCCGAAGCCGGGCCGCGTACGCGTCGGCGGGCCCCGTCGGGGCGACGTCGAACCAGCACAGCACCGGGGGCGCGTCCTGGGCGGCAGGGCGCCGGGCGACGCGGCACCTCTCCTGCTCGATGTCCTCGGTCCCGTGCATCATGCGGCCGCGGTTCCTCTCGCTCCTGGGCTTCGCGCGACGTCCCGGGCTTCGCGCGACGTCCCAGGCTACGTGCCGCGTCGGCCCCACCGAGGGCCATGGGAGTGATAATCACACCGCAACGGGGAGAGGGGGCGCGTTCCGGCCGCTGGGACGGTGGGTGTCGTCGAGCATGGCGGCATGCGTACCCGCAGGAAGAAGGAGCGCGTGTGGCTTCTTCACCTCTCCGCACTGCTGATTCTGGTCTGCGCCGTGGCCGTACCCGGTGGAGGGCGCGCGACAGCGGACGGCGCGGGGACCGGCGGCCTGGCACTGCAAGTGCACATCAACTCCCGGCCGGGAACCGGTGCGCTACAGCCCGGCATCCGGGTCGGTGACCCCGTACACAAGGTCTACCGCCTGATCAATCGCACCGGGGCCGACCTCTATCACGTCCGGGTGAGCGACCCGGCCCTCCCCCGGGGGACGACCGTCACCTGCGCGGGCCGCGGCACCGTGGCGATGCTGCGCGGGCTCAGCTCGACCACGTGCGCGGCCGAGACGCGGGCCCTTACCGGGGTGCACGTGGGAGACGTCACCGCCGTCGGCGCGATCCCCTCCCTGCACACGCAGTCCCGCGCCCGCGCCCGGGCCGGGTACCGCGGGGTCGGCGGCGCCCTGGCCCTCGCCGAGACGGTGAGCGTCACTCAGCAGCTCGGCGTCATCCAGTACGTCGTCACCAACCGGGGGGACCTGACGGTTCACGACGTCCGTGTCAGCGACGCACTGCCCTTGGTGAAGGCCATCGACTGCGGGGGCGGCCGTCCCGTCGTGCCGCAGCTCCCCCCTGGGCGTGCGGCGGCCTGCCGTTCGGGTGTCCAGGCCGCGCCGGGCACCTATGTGAGCCGGGGCCTCGCCGAGGCAGGCGACCGCACCGCGACGCTGGGGCGCACCGGTGCGCTGGTCCCTCCCCCGCCCCTTACGGCACGCTCGTCGGCGCAGTTCACCCTGCTGGCCCCTCGGGTCCAGCCTCCACCCCCGCCTCCTCCGCCGCCTCCGCCTCCGCCCAGGGCCCAGACCGGGCAGCGGGGCGCCCCTGCTCCCCTGCCACCCAGAGCCACGGCCCGACGGAGGGTCGCCCCCGCGCCCCCGCCCGCGCGACCTGTTCCCCCTCCTGGGGCGCCCGCGCCCGGGGTCTCCCCCGTCCCCCTCATCTTCATCGCCCCGCTCACACCACCGCCCCTCCTGCGAGCGCCGGGCGGCGCGACGGCCGGTGCTCCGGTCGTGGGCGAAGCGGCCCCGCCACCGCTTCGGGCCGGCGCGGCCCCGCCACCACTCCCGGCCGGCGCGGTCCCACCCTCTCTCCCGGCCGGCGCTGCCCCGCCTCCTCCCCCGGCCGGCGCTGCCCCGCCCCCTCTCCCGGCCGGAGGGGTGCCTCCCGCGGGCCCACTACCCCTTCCAGCCGGAGCGGCCCCACCTGCCCTCCCGCCCGGAGCGGTTCCGCCGCCCCTCGCCGCGGGGGTGGCCCCGGTGCCTCCCGGAGCCGGAGTAGCGCCGCCGCCCCCAGTGGCCGGGAT
>NZ_JODF01000024.1:0-92803 GCF_000717945.1 Streptomyces sp. NRRL S-920 | reverse complement strand
GCTGGAGGGGGGTGGTCATGGGGGCCTTCTTTCGCGGCTGTCGTCGCAGAATCGGTCATACGTTCGAATGTGGGGGTACGAAAGGCCGTCGGGGCCTTCGGGAGAGCTGGGCCGCCCGGGCTGAGGGCGCGTAGAGCCTCTTCGAGCGGGGCGAGCGGTGGGGGGGTGAGCGGGGCGCTTGGTGGCGGCGACCGGGGTGCCTGGCGCTCACGGGCGAGGACCTGGCCAGGATGGCGGGGCCCGCTTCGGGCCCCGGTGGGGCAAGGGCGGGGGTCAGGCCCGGTGGACGGTGATGTCACCCAGGGCCGTACGGGCCCGCACCTTGACCGTGTCCACGGACGCGGGCGGCGCCTCGGACTCCTCCAGCGGCTGCCGCACCGAGCCCGCGCGCGTCCGTACGTCGAGCCAGGCCGCCGTGCCGTGCCGGATGCCGAACTCGATCGGGCCCGCGGCCGTTTCCAGGACGGCCGTGCCGCGCACCAACTCGCCCACGCGCAGGGCGCCGTTGGCACTCCTGAGCGTGATGTCCGCCTCCGCGCGCCCGACGGTGACGGATCCGTTCGCCACCTTCGCCGACAGGTCGCCCTCGGCTGCCCCGATGTCCGTGGCGCCGTTGGAGTTCTTGACCGTCACCTCGCCCGCGACCTCGCCGAGGCGGACGCCGCCGGACCCGGTGGTGACATCGGCCGGGCCGTTCGCGCGCCCCAGGGAGATCTCTCCGTAGCCGGTGCTCAGCCGGACGCCGGCCGTCTGTTCGATCTGGAGGTCGCCCACGGCCGTCTTGATCTCGCAGTCACCGAGCCTGCCCTCCGTGGTGACGTGCACCAGCTGGGTGTCGACCCGCAACCCGGAACCGGCCGGCAGCGTGACGCGGACCTCGATCGTCGAGCCCTTGCTGAACGGGGAACGGCTCTTGGGACCCTTGACCAGCAGCGTGCCGTTCGCGAACTCGACACGGGTGCGCTCCGCCGCCTTGACGTCCGCGTCCCGAAGCTCGCTCCCGGGGCGCACGTCGACGACCGTCGCGGTGCCGTCCCCCGCGACGACGCGGAGGGTCCCGCTCTCGAAGCCGACGGTGGCGGTGATGGGCTTGGGGGTGTCGAAGGTCCTGGAGGTGTCGAAAGCAGGCATGGCTGTCCCGTCCTAGTGGCTCGAACGAGCCCTCGGGCTCGGTGTTGTCGGTACCTGAAGTCCTGTCGGGCGCGGCCCTCGTGAGGCCGGTCAGCGCACCCAGCCCGTGTAGCCGCCGCCGAAACTGGGGGATTCGCGCCGGCCGGTGCTCCCGCCGGGTCTGCCGCCGCCCGGCTGGTCCAGGGCGGCGGAGACCGCGCGGACGAGCCAGGCGTTGACCGAGAGGCCGTCGCGGTTCGCGGCCTCCTCGACGCGGGCCTTGACGTGGGCCGGGAGGCGCAGGTTGATACGGGCCGTGCCGCCGTCGTCCGGGGCGTCGGGGGCGAGCGGCGCGGCGGGCGGCGGCGGTGTCGGCGCCATGAGGGCCGCGTACTCCGCCTGGGCGTCGAACGCGTCTCCCGCGGGCGGCGGCGTCACCACGAACTCGGGGTCGAGGCCGCGCAGTCGCAGATCGACCGAGCCCGGCGCGAGTTCGCTGGTGATCTCCTCCGCGGCGGCGGAGAGCGCGTTCAGCAAGGTGAGCCGGGCCGCGGACTCCAGCGGGGCGGTGAGGCGCTCGGCCAGGGCGCGGGCCTCCTCGCCACCGGCTTCGGCGGCGACCGCCAGCTCCTGCCGGAGGTGGTCGACGTACTGCGTGAGGTTCATGACGCCATAGTGGCACCACTGTGGCGCCATTGCAAGCGTCGAGGGCGCCACACCCTTGCCCAGCAGCATGCTGGCGGCCCATTTCCGCAGGTCAGGCGCGCTGGCACTATTTTTGGCTACACCGTGGCACCGCCGTGGCGCCACGTGACGCCACCCCTCTTGCCACAGGACATCCGGCCACCGGGATACCGAGTAACTGAAGAGACGCACCCCGCTAGAGGTTGAATGTTGAACTGAATCGCGCTACCTTCAATCTCGTTGAACCTTCAACAGAAGCTGTCCATCGGAGCCAGTCCCCAAGGAGCACGTCATGGGTCTCTTCAGCCGCAAGAACGACACCACCGCCAGCACCGCCCCCACTGCCACTGCCACCGCCGCCCCGGCCCTCGCGGCCGACCCGCGGCTCGCCGCGCTGACCGGCGACTACACGATCGACCCCGCACACTCGACGATCGGCTTCGTCGCCCGGCACGCCATGGTCACGAACGTCAAGGGCTCCTTCCGCGACATGGCGGGCACGCTGCACCTGGACGGCACGGACCCATCGCGCTCGACGGCCTCCATCGACGTGCGGATGGACAGCATCGACACGGGCAACGCCGACCGTGACGGGCACCTGAAGAGCGCGGACTTCTTCAAGACGGAGGAGTTCCCCGAGATGACCTTCCGCTCCACGAAGGCGGAGTTCCTCGGCGGCGACGACTACCGCGTCACCGGCGACCTGACGATCCTCGGCACGACGCGGCCGCTCTCCATCGACCTGGAGTTCAACGGCTCCGCCAAGGACCCGTTCGGCAACGAACGCGTCGGCTTCGAGGGCAAGGCGGAGATCCTCCGCTCGGACTGGGGCCTCACCTGGAACTCCGCCCTGGAGACCGGCGGCGTCCTCGTCTCCGACAAGATCAAGCTGAACTTCGACATCTCGGCGATCAAGGCGGCCTCCTAAGGCCGAGCGCCGCCCGCGCCCGCGCGCTACCGTTTCGCCGTGCCCGAGTTCATACAGCAACTGCCCGCACTCATCGGTGTGATCGTCGGCGCGCTCGGGTCGTACATGGCGATCACCCGCGGCGACCGGATCCGCTTCCTGCGCGAGCAGGCCGCCCGGTGGGAGGAGCGGCGGCTCGCCATCTACACCGAGTACGCCCGGGTCCTCAAGCAGTCCGTCACGCTGACCTACCGCGTCGCCGCCCACCTCGGCAACGACCCCCATCCGCACCCCCTGTCCCCCGAGGCGGCCGCGCCCCACTTCACGGAGGCCGCCGACGCCCGCGACCCGGCCGGGGAGGCGCTGCTCATGCTGGGGGCGCCGGACGTGGTGGACAAGGCGCGCGTGTGGGTGCTCACGGTCATCGAGATGGAACGGTTCCTGCGCGACGGGACGCGGGACCCGCGCGCGTGGGCCGGCATGCTGGAGCGGCAGCGGACCGCCCGGCAGGAGTACTACGCGGCGGTACGGCGGGACCTGGCACTGCCGCCCGGCCACTCGGGCCGCTGGTCGGTCTCCGCCCAGGATCCGCACGGGGACTGACGGAGCGTCAGGCGACCGGGGCGGTCGGGACGCCACTCGTGTGCGCCAGAATCACCTCCGTGAGGGGGCCGAGCACGGCCGGGGGCAGAGCGTGCCCCATGCCCGGCACCTCCACCAGCCGGGCCCCCGCGACGACTTGGGCCAGATGCCGCGCGTGCGGCGGCGGGAAGACCGGCTCGGCGGGGGCCGAGACGACGAGGGTGGGGACCTTGTTCCGGGCCAGCTCGGCGGTGCGGAGCATCCCCGAGTCGTCGGCACGCGCGTGCGCGGTCGACGGCGTATAGCTGCCCGTATGCTCGATGATGCGCCGTTCGAGCCGCCGGAAGTACGCGGCGTCGAAGGGCAGTTGAGCACCGCCGAGCAGCCGCCAGTGCTCTACGCGCCGATCCAGCTCTGCCTCCAGGCCGTGGTCCTCGACCGACCGCGCCCACATCTCCAGCACCTCCGGCGCGATGCCGGGCAGCTCGCTCGCACCGTCGGGCCCCGCGTACGGCGTCTCGCTCAGCGCGCACGTTCCCATCAGGGTCGCGCTCAGCACCCGCTCGGGGTGGTCGGCCAGCACCAGCTGGGTGAGCATGCCGCCGAGCGAAAGCCCCACCAGGTGCGCGCGCTCGATCCCGAGGCCGTCCAGGACCGCGACGGCGTCCCGCGCCAAGTCCGTGACGCGATACGGGTGTTCGTCGAAGCAGTGACTTGAGCGCCCCGTGTCGCGATGGTCGTAGCGGATGACGTGATGCCGCTCCGCGAGCGTATCCACCAGCTCCTCGGGCCAGCCGAGCCCGGCGGCCTGGGCCCCCATGACCAGCAGCAGCGCCGGGGCGTCGGGCTCCCCTCGCCGCTCCGTCCACAGCCGCACCCCCGCCGCGACCTCCACATACCGCTCCCGCACCATGAGCCACCTCCACGAGTCGAACTGACCATCGACCACCGACCATGTACGAGACGAACCGTACCGTCTCGCTAGCTCCTCGCACAAGACCGCCCGCGATCACCCCGGCACCCGCCGCCCTAGAACCCGCCTCCCCCGCCGAAGTCCCCGCCACCGCCACCGAAGTCACCGGGGTCGAAGTCCGCCCCCGAGTAGTCGCCGCCCCCGAAGTCGCCGTAGCCGTCCCCGAAGTCCGCCCCGTACGCCGGGCCCGCCATCATGCCGCCGAGCATCGTGCCGATCAGCAGCCCCGGCAGGATGCCCCCGCCGAAGTAGCCGCCCGCCCACGGCCCGTACGCGGGCCCCGCCTCCCAGTAGGGGCGCCGCTCCCCGGACTCCGTGGCCACGGTCCTGGTCATCGGGTCCTGCCCGTCCGCCAGGCGTGCCGCGTCCGCCGCGCACACCGGGACCGAACGCTCGGGCCCGCCCGGCGGCGCCCACATCACGTCCTCGGTCGAAGGCCCGTGCCGCGGGTCGAAGAAGCAGGGTGCCCGCCGCTCCGGGAGGGGCCGCCCCTCGCGCCGCGCGGCGAGCAGCGCCAGCGAGAAGCGTCCGTCCTCCAGGGCCTCGGTCACCCCCCGCACGTCATCGGGGCGCACCGCGGCCGCCATCGACGACTTGGCCTTCTCGTACGCGTCGAGCGCACGCTCGTAGTCGGCCCGCATGGCGTCGTCCGCGCCCGGCTCCGCGGGGTGGAAGTCGAGCCGGTCCAGTTCCTCGCCGAACGCGGTGATGTCCTCGTCGACGACGACGGACAGTTTGCGCAGCGCCTCGCGCTGCACCTCCTCGTGGCGCCGCTTCTTGCGCCGGATCACGGCGTACGCGCCCACACCACCGGCGACGATCACCACGCCGACACCGGCGAGGGCGCCCACCGAGACGCCGTCGCCCTCGGGGCCGCCGCTCCAGGACCGCGGGGCCTTTCCCGCGGCCTGCGCGAGTGCCTCGTCGACGAAGCCGTTGAGCTGGGTGGCGGCGTCCTCGCCCCGCACGAGGGAGACGAGGTTGGTGACGGCGTTGCCCGAAAGGACCGCGCGGTCGGCCTTCGCGTCGAAGCCGTCGCCGAGGCGTACCGCGTAGACACCCGTCACGCCTGTCTCGGTCCGCAGCTTCCGGAAGAGGTCCTGGCGCGGGAAGTCCTGCGGCAGCACGGCCACGAACACCGGCTTGTCCGCGTCCTCGATCTTCCGGGCGAGGGCGTCGGCCTGGGAATCGGACAGCTGGTCCGAGGCCGCGGGATCGACGTAGACCGGGCTCTTCTCCCAGGCCGCGGCCACCTCCGAGGTGTCCGCCGCGGCCGCGGCCCCGGGCGCCGCCGTGAAGGACGCGGCACCCAGGGCCAGCAGCAGCCCGGACACTCCCACACTGATCCGCTTCGTCCGATTCCTCATACTTCGAACGTAACCCAGCGGGGCCGCCGACGGAGGCCGGAGGAGAGAAGGGAGGTCCGGGGAGGATGGGCTACTCCACGGGCTCGACCCCGGCCCTCAGCAGCCCGTAGGTGTACGCGTCCTCCAGCGCCCCCCACGACGCGGCGATGACGTTCTCGGCGACGCCGACGGTCGACCACTCGCCCGTGCCGTCGGACGTGGAGATCAGGACGCGCGTGGTGGAGGACGTGCCGTGCTTGCCCTCCAGGATGCGGACCTTGTAGTCCACCAGCTCCAACTTGGCGAGCTGCGGGTAGATCCGCTCCAGGCCGACCCGCAGCGCCCGGTCGAGCGCGTGGACCGGACCGTTTCCCTCCGCCGTGGCGACGATGCGCTCGCCCTTGGCCCACAGCTTCACGGTCGCCTCGTTGGCGTGCGTGCCGTCGGGGCGGTCCTCGACGATGGCCCGCCACGATTCGACCCGGAAGTACCTCCGCGCCCGGCCCTCGGCCTCCTCCCTGAGCAGCAGCTCGAAGGAGGCGTCGGCGGCCTCGTACGTATAGCCCTGGAGTTCGCGCTCCTTGACCCGCTCCACGACCCGGCCGACCAGCGCGCGGTCGTCGCCGAGGTCGACGCCGAGTTCCTTGCCCTTCAGTTCGATGGAGGCGCGTCCCGCCATGTCGGAGACGAGCATGCGGATGCGGTTGCCGACGAGGTCCGGGTCGATGTGCTGGTACAGGTCGGGGTCGACCTTGATCGCGGAGGCGTGCAGGCCCGCCTTGTGCGCGAAGGCGGAGACGCCCACGTACGGCTGGTGCGTGGACGGCGTGAGGTTGACGACTTCGGCGATGGCGTGCGAGACGCGGGTCATCTCGCGCAGCGCGCCCTCGGGCAGGACCCGCTTGCCGTACTTCAGTTCCAGGGCGGCGACGACCGGGAAGAGGTTGGCGTTGCCGACGCGCTCGCCGTAGCCGTTGGCCGTGCACTGCACGTGGGTGGCGCCGGCGTCGACGGCGGCGAGGGTGTTGGCGACCGCGCAGCCGGTGTCGTCCTGGGCGTGGATGCCGAGCCGGGCGCCGGTGTCGGCGGCGACCGTGGCGACGACAGCCTGGACCTGCGCGGGCAGCATGCCGCCGTTGGTGTCGCACAGGACGACGACATCGGCGCCCGCCTCGGCGGCGGCCCGTACGACGGACTTCGCGTACTCGGGGTTGGCGCGGTAGCCGTCGAAGAAGTGCTCGCAGTCGACGAAGACCCGACGGCCCTGCTCGCGGAGGTAGGAAACGGTGTCCCGGACCATTTCCAGGTTCTCGTCCAAGGTGGTGCGCAGGGCGAGTTCGACGTGCCGGTCGTGGGCCTTGGCGACGAGGGTGATGACGGGGGCGCCGGCCGCCAGCAGCGCGTTGACCTGCGGGTCGTCGGCCGCTTTGGCGCCCGCGCGGCGGGTGGCGCCGAAGGCGACGAGCTGGGCGTGCCGGAAGGTGATCTCCTGCTGGGCCCGCGCGAAGAACTCGGTGTCGCGCGGGTTGGCGCCGGGCCAGCCGCCCTCGATGAAGCCCACGCCGAAGTCGTCCAGATGCCGGGCGATGGTCAGCTTGTCCGCGACGGTGAGGTTGATGCCTTCGCGCTGCGCGCCGTCGCGCAGCGTCGTGTCGAAGACATGGAAGGAATCGTCGGGCGTGCTGGTTTCCGTCATGCTGATCTGGCTCCTGTGTCGGATCTCGGTCTACCGGAAGGACCGGCTCCACCGCCCACAATGATCCCGCGCGCTCCGCGTCCGGCTGAAGATGGGCCGGGAAACGAAAAAACCCCTCGCGGGTGCGAGAGGTCTGCGCGCGGGTCGAGGACGACGGTGTCCGCCCGTACTTGGTGGTACGAGACGGTCACTGCGGACCGGCGCGCCTGCTGCCAATAATCATGGCGAACGAGAGCACGGGGGCAGCCTGCCACAGCTCGCTTCCGCCGCGCGGCACCGTCTCACGATGCGGGCGGCGCGTGGGACACGCCGCCCGCACCGACGAGGACGTCAGCGCACGTGCCGCACGAAGGCGTCGTCGCCGTCGTTGGTGTCGCCGCTCAGCAGCGCCGGGTCACCGGAGAGGAAGGCGACCTTGCGGCCGTCCGCCGAGATGCCGCCGGGGCCGACGTCCGCCGTGGCCGCGCCGCCCGTGGTGTCCGGGGTGACCAGCGTGGTGGTGCCCCGCTTCAGGTCACGCAGGTAGACGGGCCACTCCTTGCCCCACTGGGATCCCGGCTCGGACAGCTCCGACATATACGTGAGGTAGCGGCCGTCGGCGCTGATCGCGGGCGCGCGGGTGTAGGCCTCGCCGGGGCCGCCCTGGGTGCCGTGGACGCGCTGGTTGGCGCCCGAGGCGAGGTCGTGGACGAAGACGTTCCACGCGGCGTCGTCGTCGTTCGGGACCAGGTGGGTGTCGCGGGACTCGAAGACGACCGTACGGCCGTCACCGCTGAGGGCGGGCCGAAGGGACTCCTTCTCGGTCCTGGAGCCGTCGTGGGAGCGGTCGACCTGCGTCACCTTCCCGGTCCGGCGGTCGCGCAGCCACAGGTCGCTCCAGTCGTCGCCGCGCGGGCCGTTGGTGAAGGAGGTGGCGTAGGCGACGCGGCGGCCGTCGTCGCTGACCGTCGGCGAGTGGGCGTCGCGCTCCCCGTCGCCGCCCGTGTACGGGTGGCTGATCCTCTCAGTGGTGCCGGTCTTCCGGTCGCGCAGGAAGACCGCGGTGCCGTCGTACTGCGGCCCGTCCGTGTCGAAGACGGCGTAGCGCGCGTTCGCGCTCAGGGAGACGCTGCCCGCGCTGTCGCCGGGGTAGCCGTCGGGCAGTTCGACGTCGAGGCGCTCGGTCTTCTTCGTCCGGCGGTCGTACAGGCGTACGTCGCGGCCGGAGTAGGAGTCGGCGGGGCTGGTGATCATCGCGACATAGCGGCCGTCGGCGCTCAGCGAGGGGCTCCTGAGCCGGCGTCCTGCGAGGGCGATGCGTTCCGTGCGCCCGGTGCGCAGATCGCGTACGAAGATGTCGCTGAGGCCGCCCGTGTCCGCGGCGACCAGGTCGGAGGCCTCGGAGTCGAAGGCGGCGTACCGGCCGTCGCGGCTGATCACGGCGTGCGCGGAGGTGTCGTTCCCGGCCTTGCCCGCCGGTGTGACGCTGACGCCCTCGGTGCGGGGCGCGGCCGGAGCGGCGACGGCCGCGGGCAGGGCGGTGGCCGTGACGGCGGCGAGGACGGTGGCCGCCAGCGCGGCGCGGTGCTTGGTGCGGTGCATGTGTGGTTCCCCCGTGTGCTCTTCTTCGTGCGCTGTTCTCGCGCACGTGCGGCCCGACGCCGGATGGTCGGCGGGCGGGCTCACGAAGATACAAACGCATGAGCAGACAGCGGGCAATCCGCCGGAACGCGTACAACCTAGACAGGCCGCCGGTCGTCCCTACGCGCCCGCGGCCAGCGTCCCGTCCAGGAACTCCCGCACGTGCGCGAGCACTTGTTCGCGGCCCGTGCCGCGCAGCCCGATCGCCACATGGATGGAGAACCCATCGAGCAGCGCGCGCAGCCGCGCCGCGAACCGGTCGGGGTCGATCGCCCCGAACTCCCCGCGCGAGACGCCCTCCGCGAGCAGCGCCACCAGGTCGCGGTGCCAGGCACCCTCGATCGCGGCCTGCCGGTCGCGGCCCTCCTCGTCGGCGTTGAGCGAGCGGTTCCAGACCTCCAGCCAGAGCGTCCAGTGGGGGTCGCCGGGGCCGTCGGGAACGTACAGCTCGACGTACGCGTCCAGGCGCGCGCGGGCCGTGCCGGTGCGGGCGAGGAGCCGGCCGCGCTCGATGCCGAGGCGGCCCTCGCTCCACTCCAGGGTGCGCAGGAGCAGCTCGTCCTTGGTGTTGAAGTAGTAGAGGAGGTGCCCGGAACTCATGCCGACCTCGCGCCCGAGCGCGGCCATGGTCAGCTTCTCCAGGCCGCGCTCGGCGATCATCTCCATGGCGGTGGTCAGTACGTCCTCACGCGGAGGGGCGTTCTTCCGCGTGCGGACTTGACCGGCCATCTCTCACTCCTTGTTCACACCTTGGGCTGCTGCTGGGTGATGCAGTGGATGCCACCGCCCCCGGCAAAGATCGTACGGGCGTCGACGAGCGTCACCGTACGGTCGGGGAAGAGGCCGCGGAAGATTCCGGCCGCCAGTTCGTCGTTCGGGTCGCCGAAGGCGCACAGGACCACGCCGCCGTTGCACAGGTAGTGGTTGATGTAGGAGTAGTCGACCCAGCCCTCGTCGTCCTTGAGGACGGTCGGCGCGGGTACCTCGACGATCCGCAGGGTGCGGCCGCGGGCGTCCGTCCGACCCTTCAGGGTGGCGATGATCTCCTTGCTGACCTCGAAGTCGGGGTGCGACGGGTCGCGCTGGGAGTGGACGAGGACGACGCCGGGCGCGGCGAAGGCGGCGACGATGTCGACGTGGCCGAGGGTGCCGAAGCCGTGGCCGGGGTAGTCGGCGGTGAGGCCGCGCGGCAGCCAGATCGCCTTGGTGGTGCCGAGCTGGGCGTGGATCTCCGCCTCTACCTCCTCCCTGGTCAGACCGGGGTTGCGCTCGGGGCCGAGCTGGACGGTCTCGGTGAGCAGGACGGTGCCCTCGCCGTCGACGTGGATGCCGCCGCCCTCGTTCACGAGGCGCGAGGCGTACGTACGGGCGCCCGCGAGGTCGGCGACGTACGACCCGATCTTGGAGTCGTGGTCCCAGCGGGCCCACTCCTGGGCGCCCCAGCCGTTGAACGTCCAGTCGACGGCGGCCAGTCGCCCCTTGCCGTCGGTGAGGAAGGTCGGGCCGATGTCCCGCATCCAGGCGTCGTCCAGGTCGCGTTCCACCACCTCGATGTTTGGGCCGAGGAGTTCGCTCGCGTACGTGGACTGGGCGGGGCCGCAGACCACGGTGACCGGCTCGAAGCGGCGTACGGCACGGGCCACGTTCGCCCAGGCCAGGCGGGACTCGTCCAGGCCCTCGGGGTCGTCGAAGGTGGGGTTGGGGCCCGGCCACGCCATCCAGGTGCGCTCGTGCGGGGCCCACTCGGCGGGCATGCGGAAGCCGTCGGCGGCAGCAGACATGACGTACACCTTTAAAGGAAGTAGAGGCGGTTGAGGGAGACGGAGTCGGCGGGCTCGGAGCGGACCGGGTCACCGTCGAGGGTGACCAGGCCGGTCTTCTGGTTCACGTCGACGGAGCCGGTGCGGGAGTTCAGGCGCAGGTCGGCGGGGCCGATGCCGCGCGTGCCCCGGACGGCGACGCGGCGCCTGCGGGTCGGCATCAGGTCGTTGCCCTGGTCGAGCGCGGCCTGCGCGACGAACGCCACGGAGATGTCGGCGGGCGTCGCGCCGTACGACCCGAACTGCGGGCCGAGGACGAGCGGTTCGCAGGTGTCGGTCGCGGCGTTCGGGTCGCCGGTGACGCCGTAGGCGGGGAAGCCGGACTTCAGGACGAGCTGCGGCTTCGCGCCGAAGTACTCGGGGCGCCACAGCACGATGTCGGCGAGCTTGCCGACCTCGATGGAGCCGACCTCGTGGGCGAGGCCGTGCGCGAGGGCGGGGTTGATGGTGAGCTTGGCGATGTAGCGCAGGACGCGCGCGTTGTCGTCGCGCTCGCCGTCGCCCTCCATGGGGCCCAGCTCGGCCTTCATCTTCCCGGCCATCGCGAAGGTGCGGCGTACGGTCTCGCCGGCCCGGCCCATGCCCTGCGCGTCGGACGAGGTGATGCCGATGGCTCCCAGGTCGTGCAGGACGTCCTCGGCTCCCATCGTCCCGGCGCGGATGCGGTCGCGGGCCATGGCCGCGTCGCCCGGCAGGTCGGTCTTCAGGTCGTGGACGGAGACGATCATGCCGTAGTGCTCGGCGACGGCGTCCCTGCCGAAGGGCAGGGTGGGGTTGGTGGAGGAGCCGATCACGTTCGGTACGCCCGCCATCTTCAGGACGTTCGGGACGTGGCCGCCGCCGCAGCCCTCGATGTGGAAGGCGTGGATGGTGCGCCCTTCGAGGACCTTCAGGGTGTCCTCGACCGACAGGCACTCGTTCAATCCGTCGCTGTGCAGGGCCACTTGTACGTCGTGTTCCTCGGCGACGCGCAGCGCGGTGTCCAGGGCGCGGGTGTGCGCGCCCATGTCCTCGTGCACCTTGAAGCCGGACGCGCCGCCCTCGGCGAGCGCCTCGATCAGCGGGGCGTCGTGCGAGGACGAACCACGGCCGAGGAAGCCGATGTTGACGGGCCAGGCGTCGAAGGCGTTGAACGCGTGGCGCAGCGCCCACGGCGAGTTGACGCCGACGCCCCATACCGGCCCGAACTCCTGGCCGATGATCGTGGTGACTCCGGAGGCGAGCGAGGCCTCCATGATGCGCGGCGACAGCAGGTGCACGTGGGTGTCCACGGATCCGGCGGTGGCGATCAGCCCCTCGCCCGACACGATGGACGTGCCGGTGCCGACGACAACGTCGACGCCGTCGAGCGTGTCCGGGTTGCCCGCCCGCCCGATGGCGTGGATGCGGCCTTCCCTGATGCCGATGGACACCTTGCGGATGCCCTGCACGGCGTCGATGACGACGACGTTGCTGATGACGACGTCGCAGGTCTCGCGGACGGCGGCGGCCTTCAGGTGCAGTCCGTCGCGGGCGGTCTTGCCGAATCCCGCGAGGAATTCGTCGCCGTACTTCTGGGCGTCGGACTCGACGCGGATCGTCAGCCCGGAGTCGCCGAGCCGGACGTGGTCACCGGCGCGCGGGCCGTGTGTGGAGGCGTACTCGTACGGGGTGAGGCGGCGTGGTTCGGCGGGGTGCCCTCCGGGGCGGCTCATCGCTGGACCTCCTGCTCAGTGGTGTCGGGTACGCCGAGGTAGCCGCAGGCGGCGGCGCGGCGCAGGGCCTCTTCCTTCGCGCCCGGCGCGTCCAGCGGGCCGTCGACAAGACCGGCGAAGCCGATGGCTATGCGCTCGCCGCCAATCGGCAGCAGGCCGACCTCGCCGCTCTCGCCGGGCCCGAAGCGGACGGAGGACCCGGCGGGCACGGCCAGGCGCAGCCCGTACGCGGCGGCACGGTCGAAGTCGAGCCGGGGGTTGACCTCGAAGAAGTGGAAGTGCGAGGTCACGGAGACGGGCACGGCGGCGGTGTTGCGCACGGTCAGCGTCACGGCGGGCGCGGGGTCGTCGTGCGCGGGCCCTGGCAGCAGCGCGCCCGGCGCCTCGTCGCCGAGACCGCCCCCGTGACCGCCGTGACCGTCGAGGCCGCCGTGACCGCCCCGGCCTGCGCCGATGGGGTCGGAGACCACCGCGAGGCGGGACCCGTCGTCGAAGACGGCCTCGACGTGCACCTCGGTGACCACGTCGGCGACGCCGGGCAGTACGTCGTCCGGGCCGAGGGCGGCGCGGGCCCGCTCGACGGCCTCGGCGAGCCGGGCGCCGTCGCGGGCGGCCTCGCAGACCGTGTCGGCGATCAGCGCGGTCGCCTCGGGGACGTTGAGTCTGAGGCCGCGCGCCTTGCGGGCCCGGGCAAGCTCGGCGGCCCCGAAGAGCAGCAGCCGGTCACGTTCGGTGGGCGTCAGTCGCACGCGCCGTACCTCCCTGTTCCAACATTTAGAGCGCCACTCTAACTGCGGATTCCGCATGCGGGAAGCATTGACGAAGCAGGGTTCCACAGGTCACATTGAGCGCTGCTCTAAGTGAGGCAACCATCGGGACCAAGCGAGCGTCAGGGGCACCCATGCCGATAGAACAGCGCGGAGTCGACACCATCCCGGACGGGGAACGCACCAGCGGCCCCCGCGATCTCGTATCGATCCTGATCGGCTCCAACCTCTGCCTGGGGGTGATCGTCTTCGGCTGGCTGCCGGCGTCGTTCGGCCTCGGCTGGTGGGAGTCGGTGAGCGCGGTGGTGGCGGGCACGGTGCTCGGCACGGCGCTGACCGCGCCGCTCGCCCTGGTGTCCCTGCGCACCGGGACGAACCTCTCCACCTCCTCCGGAGCCCAGTTCGGCGTGCGGGGCCGCCTCGTCGGCTCGGTGGTCGGCCTGCTGCTCTCCCTCGGCTACACCGCCCTGACCATCTGGATCGGCGGTGACGTGATGGTGGGCACCCTGCACCGCCTGCTCGGGCTGCCGGCCGACGGGCTCTCGTACGGCGTCGTCTACGCCCTGCTCGCCGCGGCCACCGTGGTCGGTGCGGTCTTCGGCTACCGCGTGCTGCTGCGCCTGTCCCGCGTCCTCGCCTTCGGCATGACGGCGCTGCTGATCCTCGGCGTCATCGCGTACGCCCCCGACTTCACGACCTCCGCGCTGCCGGGTGCGGGCGGCTACCTCCTCGGCTCGTTCTGGCCGACGTGGCTGCTCGCCCTGGTCGCGGCGGGCCTCTCCGGACCCGTCGCCTTCATCACCCTGCTCGGCGACTACACCCGCTACATCTCCCCGACCCGGCACAGCTCCCGCGCGGTCCTCGGCGCGGCCTGGACGGGCCTGCTCGCGGGGCTGCTGATCCCGCAACTCTTCGGTACGTTCACGGCGTACGCGGCGCGTGCCGCCCTCGACTACGCGGGAGGCCTCGTCGACGCCTCCCCCACCTGGTACCTGCTGCCGCTGCTGCTCGCCGCCTCCGCCGGGTCGGTCGGCAACGCGGGGCTCATGCTCTACTCCATGGGCCTCGACCTGGACGCGATCCTGCCCCGCGCCTCGCGCGCCCGCGCCACCTACACGGTCGCCGTGGTCGCCACCGCCTGCGTCTTCGTGGGGCACTTCGCGTGGGAGGCGCAGGACGCGATGACGTCGTTCGTCCTGCTCCTGACCGCCATCGGCACGCCCTGGGCGGTCATCACGCTGATCGGCTTCACGCGCTGTCGCGGCGAGTACGACGCGGAGGCCCTCCAGGTCTTCAACCGCCGCTCCAAGGGCGGCATCTACTGGTTCCGGTCGGGCTGGAACATCCAGGCCACCGCCTCCTGGGCGCTCGGCGCGACGGTCGGCCTGCTCTCGGTCGCCCTCCCGTCGTACGAGGGCCCACTGCTGCCGCTGACCGGCGGGGTGGACTGTAGTTTCCTGCTGTCGGGGGTGGTGGGCGGCGCGACGTACGCGGCGCTGACCCGGCGGGCGTTGGCCGCGGGCCAGCGGGCCCTGGCGGGGGAGGAGACGGTGGCGGGTTGAGGCCGGCTTCTCCGCTGCGGGTCGGATGTGGCTGGTCGCGCAGTTCCCCGCGCCCCTAGGGGGCCTTACGCGCCGCACGCCTGGACTGTGACGGCCATCAAGCGATGTCCAGGATTGCCTTGCCCGCGCAGTTCCCCGCGCCCCTGGGGGGCCTCACGCGCCGCACGCCGATTGGGCTGGGACGGCCCTCAGGCTATGTCCAGGATCGCCTTGCCCTGGAGGCGGCGGGTGAGCAGGGTCTCGATCGCCTCCGGGGCCCTGTCCCAGGGGCCCCGCCAGGACGTGCCGGGGTCGAGCGTGCCCGCCGCCACCTGTTCCGCGAGCCAGGTCAGGTCCCTGGACAGGCCTGAGCAGCCGAGCAGTTGGAAGTTGACGATCGAGCGGTCGTGGCGCCCCTGCTCGCCGTAGAGGGCCTTGAGCGGGAAGTGCTCGGGGTCGCCGCCCGCCTGCCCGACGGAGACGAGGGTGCCGCGCTCGCCCAACTGCTGGTACGCGGCGACCAGTTGGCGGCCACCGATCACGTCCACCACGCCGTCCACCGGCGCCCCGGCGGCCTCGGGCTCGGCGATCACCTCGTGCGCGCCGAGGGCCCTGAGCATCTCGCCCCGCCCCTCGGGGTCACCGGTGACCGCGATGACGTGCGCGCCGCCCCGTCGGGCGAGCTGTACCGCGTACCGCCCGACACCCCCGGTCGCGCCCGTGACCAGCACGCGCCTGCCGAGGATCGGGCCGATCCGGTCCAGGGCGCGCAGGGCACTGGCGCCCGCGACCGGCACGGTGCTGATGGCTCCCAGGTCCGCGCCCTCGGGCACGACGCCGATCCAGTCGGTGTCGGCGACCCGGTATTCGGCCCAGCCGCCGTCACCGGCCAGGGTGACCACGCGGGTGCCCGCCGCGGGGCCCGAGCCGTCGGCGGCGGCCCGCTCGACGACACCGGCCGCGTCCCAGCCGAGTACCGCCCCCTCGGGCGCCCCCTCGATGCCCCACCTCACCTCACCGTGGTTCAGGGAGGTCGCACGTACGCGGATCAAGGCCTGGTGCGGGGCCGGCTCGGGGACGGGGGCCTCGCCGAGGCGGAGCCCGCCGGGGGCGGAGCGGTCAACGAGCAGTGCGCGCATGGGAGTTGCCTTTCGACGTACGCCAAGGACAGGCAGGGGTACCGCGATCGGGCCCGGCCGTCGCAATAGTGCCACTGAGTGGCATAAGCCTTCAAGGGGCATTCGCCTCCGCATGCCCGTCGCGGGCTACACTTCCGGCATGGACGCGACGGACCTCGACCGGCTCCCCCTGCGGGAGCGCAAGAAGCTGCGGACGCGGCAGGCGCTCGTCGACACCGCCCTGGAGCTGTTCACCGAGCGCGGCTTCGACGGCGTGACGCTCGACGCCCTGTGCGATGCGGTGGAGGTCAGCAAGCGGACGTTCTTCCGCACGTTCAGCAGCAAGGAGGACGTGGCGATGGCGCCCACCCAGGATCTGTGGGGGGCGTTCCTGGAAGAGCTGGAGAGCTGCGAACCGGCCCCGGGGCAGCCACTGTTCGACGTACTGCGGGACGCGCTGCTGGCCGCGCTCGGGCGCATGCCGGCCGAGGGGTGGGCCCATCGGGTGCTGCTCAGCCGGCGGCTCGCGGCACGGACTCCGTCCATGGACGCGCACGGACTCGCGTTCTGTGACCGCACCGGCCGGGCGGCGCTGGACGTGGCTCGGCGCCGGTTCGCCCTGCCGGACGAGGACGAGCTGCGGGCGCGGCTCGCGATCGATGTGCTGGTCGCGGCGTTTCACCGGGCGGTGGAGGCGTGGACGGAGGGGCCCGCTCCTACGCGGGATCACCTGGCGGCCGCCCTGAGGGTTGCCTGCGGCGCGGTACCGGGAAGCCTTACGCTCGCGGCGCGTTGAGGGGGGTCGGGTTCGCTTTCGCCCGCGGGTCGTGTGTGGCTGGTCGCGCAGTTCCCCGCGCCCCTGACCGAGCCTCCCACAGCGCACGCTGACACGGGCCGCACCCAGCGCCCCGTAGGGGCGCGGGGAACTGCGCGGCCGGCCCCCACGACCTGCGGACGAGAACAAAGGGAACAGCCCCGCGCCGACCCGGGACGCGGGGCCACAGAGACCTACCGGAAAAGCGAAAAGCCCTCAGCCGAGCTTGTGCATCCAGCCATGGACGTCCTCAGACGTCCCCCGCTGGATGTCCAGCAACGCGTCCCGCAGCTTCAGCGTGACCTCGCCCGGCTTCCCGCCGCTCTGCTGCCACTCGCCCGCGTTGCACTTGACGGTGCCGACGGGCGTGATGACGGCCGCCGTGCCGCACGCGAAGACCTCGGTGAGCGTGCCGTTCTCGGAGTCGGTCTTCCACTGGTCGATGGAGACGCGGCCCTCCTCGGACTCGTACCCGAGGTCGCGGGCCACGGTGAGGAGCGAGTCACGGGTGATGCCCGCGAGCAGGGAGCCGGTCAGCGTCGGCGTGACGATCTTGTTGCCGTACACGAAGTACAGGTTCATGCCGCCCAGTTCCTCGACCCACTTGTGCTCGACGGCGTCGAGGTAGGCGACCTGGTCGCAGCCCTTCGCCGCGGCCTCGGCCTGCGCGAGCAGCGACGCGGCGTAGTTGCCGCCGGTCTTGGCGTCGCCCATGCCACCGGGCACGGCGCGCACGCGGTCCTCGGAGAGCCAGATGGAGACGGGCTTGACGCCGCCCGGGAAGTAGGCGCCCGCCGGCGAGGCGATCACGACGAACAGGTACTCGTTCGCGGGCTTCACGCCCAGGCCGACCTCGGTGGCGATCATGAAGGGGCGCAGGTAGAGCGACTCCTCGCCGCCGTGGGCCGGGACCCACTCCTTGTCCTGGCTCACCAGCACGTCGCACGCCTCGATGAACGTCTCGACGGGCAGCTCGGGCATCGCGAGGCGCCGCGCGGAGGCCTGGAAGCGGCGGGCGTTGGCGTCGGGGCGGAAGGTGGCCACCGTGCCGTCGGGCCGGCGGTAGGCCTTGAGGCCCTCGAAGATCTCCTGGGCGTAGTGCAGGACGTTCGTCGCCGGGTCGAGGGCCAGCGGCCCGTACGGCACGAGCTGGCCGTCGTGCCAGCCGCGGCCCTCCGTCCACTTGATCGTCACCATGTGATCGGTGAAGTGGCGGCCGAACCCGGGGTTGGCCATGATCGCCTCGCGCTCCGCGGCGGCGAGCGGGGACGAGGAGGGCTTGAGCTCGATGGTCGGCGTCGTCGTCATGACTGCTTTGTCCTTCACGGTGTGATGGTGACGGACCGCGCTCACGCCCGTACCACGCGGTACGAGGACGTCCGAGCTTCCCTGTCTTCACGGCCCCACGTTCGATTATCGCTCGCGGGGTCCCGAGGAGGAAACGGCATGAGTGCGACCCGGGGGTCGATGGTGACACCCGGGGACCGCATACGAGAAGCCGCCGGGTGCCCTGAGGGACCCGGCGGCTGCTGTCTGGTCTTCGAGCTACCGGGTCAGCCCGCTACTCGTACGGCGAGCGCGTCGCCGATCTGCTCGGTGGTGCGGACGCTCGTCCCGCGCTCGGCGAGGTCGGCGGAGACGGCGGTCTCGATGCGGGCGGCCTCGGGCTCGTACCCGAGGTGGCGCAGCAGCAGGGCGACGGACAGGACGGTGGCCGTGGGGTCGGCCTTGCCCTGGCCCGCGATGTCCGGCGCCGAGCCGTGCACGGGCTCGAACATCGACGGGAACTCGCGGCTCGGGTTGATGTTGCCGGAGGCCGCGACTCCGATGCCGCCGGAGACGGCCGCCGCGAGGTCGGTGATGATGTCGCCGAAGAGGTTGTCGGTGACGATCACGTCGAAGCGGCCGGGGTCGGTGACGAGGAAGATCGTCGCGGCGTCGACGTGCAGGTAGTCGGTGGTGACCTCGGGGAACTCCTTGGCCACGCGGCTGAAGACGTTGGTCCAGAGGTGACCGGCGTACGCCAGGACGTTGTTCTTGTGGACCAGCGTCAGCTTCTTGCGCGGGCGGGCCTGCGCGCGGGCGAAGGCGTCACGGACCACGCGCTCCACGCCGAAGGCGGTGTTGACGGAGACCTCGGTGGCGATCTCGTGCGGGGTGCCGGTGCGGATCGAGCCGCCGTTGCCCGTGTAGGGGCCCTCGGTCCCTTCGCGTACGACGATGAAGTCGATCTCCGGCTGCCCGGCGAGCGGGGTGGCGACGCCCGGGAGCAGCTTCGACGGCCGCAGGTTGACGTGGTGGTCGAAGAGGAAGCGGAGCTTCAGCAGGAAGCCGCGCTCCAGGACACCGGAGGGGACCGAGGGGTCACCGATGGCACCGAGGAGGATCGCGTCGTGCCGCTTGAGGGCTTCGGCGTCGGCGTCGGTGAGGGTCTCACCGGTGGCGTGGTACCGCCGTGCGCCGAAGTCGTACTCCGTGGTCTCCAGCTTCACATCCTGCGGGAGGACGGCGCCTAGGACCTTGAGCCCCTGGGCCACGACTTCCTGGCCGATGCCGTCACCGGGGATCACTGCGAGATTGAGGATGCGAGAGCTAGCCGACATGCGGGCAGCCTACTCTTCGTCCCAGGGGATGACACTCGATGTCCGGCATGCGGACGGTCGCTTCTCGGTCAACCTCTGTTCACCCGTACGCCCGGGCACAGTTGGGGTCCCCTGGGAAGTCTTGAGTCATGGACACCCCCAACGTCGGCATACCGGAGCCGCTCGCGGCGCGGATGAGCATGCCGGAGCAGCACGAGTACCTGCGCACGCGGCTCTCCCGCCGCAGGGTGCTCGCCCGTTCGTTCGCCACGGCCGGGACGGTGGGCGGCGTCGGCCTGCTGGCGGGCGGTTCGAGCGGCGCGTACGGCGAGGCCCCGCGGGTGGCGGCCGCCTCGTCTGCCCGGATCGGGGTCGACGGCAAGCTGGTCGCGCCCTTCGGACGGCACCTGGCGTTCGGGGCCGACCCGAAGAGGCAGATGCGGATCTCCTGGCAGGTGCCGTTCGCCGTCAAGTCCCCCTATGTGCGCGTGGGGTTGAGGCCCTGGGAGCTGAGCCAGAAGATCGAGGCGGAGGTGCGCGACCTGCACACCCCTTCCCTGTCGAAGAAGCTCCCGGCGGTGGAGCAGTACTACCTCCACGCGGCGCTCGACGGCCTCAAGCCCGGCACGACGTATTACTACGGCGTCGGCCACGACGGCTTCGACCCGGCGTCGCCCGAGCGGATGTCGACGATCGGTTCGTTCAGGACGGCTCCCGCGCGGGCGGAGAGGTTCGTCTTCACGGCCTTCGGCGACCAGGGCGTCAGCTATCACGCGCTCGCCAACGACCAGGTGATCCTGGGCCAGAACCCCTCCTTCCATCTGCACGCGGGCGACATCTGCTACGCGGACACCACCGGGCACGGCAAGGAGTCGGACACCTACGACGCGCGCGTGTGGGACACCTTCCTCGCGCAGACGGAGTCGGTCGCGAAGTCGGTGCCGTGGATGGTCACGACGGGCAACCACGACATGGAGGCGTGGTACTCGCCGAACGGCTACGGCGGGCAGTCGGCGCGCTGGTCGCTGCCCGAGAACGGCTTCGATCCGCGCGAGGCGCCGGGCGTCTACTCCTTCACGTACGGCAACGTGGGTGTCGTCGCGCTGGACACCAACGACGTCTCGTACGAGATTCCCGCCAACAGGGGCTACACGGACGGGAAGCAGACCGCCTGGCTCGACAGGCGGCTCGGCGAGCTGCGGGCGGACGAGGGCATCGACTTCATCGTCGTCTTCTTCCACCACTGCGCGTACGCGACGTCGACGCACGCCTCCGACGGCGGGGTGCGCGACGCGTGGCTGCCGCTGTTCACCAAGCACCAGGTGGACCTGGTGATCAACGGCCACAACCACGTGTACGAGCGCACCGACGCCATCAGGGGCGGCGAGGTCGGCAGGCCCGTGCCGGTCGGCGCGTCGACCGATCCGACGCGCGACGGCATCGTGTACGTCACCGCGGGCGGCGCGGGCAAGGACCTCTACGGCTTCGGGCCCGGGGTCGAGGACAGCTACGAGGGCAACGCCCCCGATCACGATCACGATCCCATCGCGAGCTTCCACTGGACGGCGTCGCGGCGGGCCGCGCCCGAGACGGTCGAGTGGTCACGCGTGCGCTACACCGGCTTCTCGTTCCTCGCGGTGGAGGTCAGCGCCGGCGCGCGCCCGAAGCTGTCGGTCTCCGCGCTCGCCGAGAACGGCGAGCGCGTCGACCACTTCGAGGTGGAGCGGGGAAAGCAGCGGGCTCAGTGACCCGTCTTGCCGCCGTTGTCCCTGCGGTCCAGGGCTCGCTGGAGGGCTGCTGCGGCGTTCTTGCGCTCGGTGCGCTCGGAGTCGCTCGTGCGGGAGATGTGACGGACTCGGCGGGCGGTCGTCTCGGCCATGGGAGATCCACTCCTTGAGGGAAGGGTGATTTCGAGACGCCGGAAGCGGCGGGGAACGTCGGAGCGGCAGGGTTCGCCTGCGTGGGCTCCGGCTCACATCCGCCATTCGCTGGGTCGAGCGAGACGTTCGGCTCCTCCAAAGCTAAGGGAGAGCGGAGCGTCTGTCTCCACAATTACTCGGACTTCCTACTATCTGAGACGGCGTTCACGCGCGCGCCGCTCTCAGCTCGCGGATCAGGGCCCGGACGGCGAGGGAAGAGGCCAGCTCGGGGGTGGTGACATAGCCGACGGACCGGGTCGGGCGGTCCGGCCCGAGATCGGTGATCTCGACCGTCGCCGGGGCTCCGGTCAGGGAGAGGGCGGGCATGATCGCCATCCCGTGGCCGCCGGCGACCATGGAGAGCACGGCCCCGTCGTCCTCGGCCAGGACCGTCGCGCCCGGGATCCAGTCCTGGCGGCGCCACCAGTCCCTCGTGTACGAGCCGCAGTTCTCGTGCCAGTCCATCAGCGGCAGGGAGCGCGGGTCGGGGTGGCCCGCCGGGTGCACGAGGGAGTACGGCTCCTCGACGAGTGCGTCGCCGATGAGTCCCGCCGGCACGGGCGAGGCACCGCCGAGGGTCGCTATGCCCACGTCGGCGCGCCCCTCCGCGACCTCGCCCGCGGTGCCCGCGCCCAGCTCGCGCACCACCCTGACCTCCGGGCGGATGCCGGGATGGCGGGCGGTGAGGCGCTCCAGGGCGGCCGGGAGCAGGTGCAGGGCCGCGCTGCGGAAGGCGGCGATGCGCAGCGGGCCCGTGACCTCTCCCCGCTCGGCGGCACGGGCCTCGGTGACCAGGGCGTCCAGGAGCCGCAGCACCCGGCGGGCGTGGGCGGCCGCCGCGGTGCCCGCGGGGGTCGGTGTCGCGCCCTTGCGGCCGCGCTCGAAGAGGACCGCGCCCACCTTGCGTTCCGTGCCGCGGATCGAGTGGGAGACCGCGGACTGGGTGAGCCCGAGCGCCCGCGCCGCCGCGGAGAAGCCCCGCTCGCGGTCGACGGCGACGAGAACACGCAGTTCGTGCGGGGCGAGGTCCGCGCTGTGTACGCCGTCCATCGAGGCTCCTACCTGCTTCTATGAGGGCTCTTCATGGATCCGGGCGTTCCATGAGCGCAACCCTCTGCCCGGTCCCGGCATTCCTGCCTACGGTCACGGACATGACCGAGACCGCGCTCACCGTGCACCAGACCGCCCGCCCCCACGGCTTCCCCACCGCCGGCCACTTCGCGTTCGTGGAGTACGCGCGGCCCGAGCCCATCCCGGGCACCGCCCTCGTCGAGAACCTCTACTGGTCCGTCGACCCCTACCACCGGGAGATGATGGACGGCGACTTCGCGCTGCACGCCCCCTTGGAGGGCCGCACGCTGGGCCGCGTCATCGAGTCCCGCGACCCGGCCCTCACCGAGGGGGAGATCGTTCTCCACCGTCAGGGCTGGCGCACGCACGCCGTGGTCACCCGCGGTGAGGCACGCCCCGTCCCCCGCTTCGACGGTGTGCCCCTCTCGGCGCACCTGGGCATTCTCGGCGGCACCGGCCTGACCGCCTACGTGGGTCTCACCCGGATCGCCGAACTCCGCGCGGGGCAGGACCTGTTCGTCTCCGCGGCGGCGGGCGGCGTCGGTACGGCGACGGGGCGCCTCGCCCGGCTCATGGGCGCGGGACGGCTCGTCGGCAGCGCGGGGACGGCGGCGAAGGCGGCGTACCTGACCGAGCGCGTGGGCTACGACGAGGTCTTCGACTACCACGCGGGCCCCACGGCCGACCTCCTGTCGAAGGCGGCCCCCGACGGCATCGACGTCTACGTGGACAACGTCGGCGGCGAGCACCTGGAGGCGGCGATCTCCTCACTGCGCGAGTTCGGGCGGATCGTACGGATCGGCACCCTGGCCCAGTACAACGCCACCGCCGCGCCGTACACGCTGCGCAACCTCCCCGACATCGTCGAGAAGAGCCTGCGCATGGAGGGCTTCCTCGTCAGCAACCACCGTGCCGTGCAGGAGGAGTTGTACGAGTTCGTGGTGCCGCACCTGCGGAGCGGGCGGGTCGGGCTCGACGAGACGGTGGTGGAGGGGTTCGAGCGGATCGTGGACGCGTTCCTGGGGATGCTGCGGGGCGAGAACGTGGGGAAGATGATCGTCCGCGCGACCGGCGGAGCTTAGAACACGTCTCCGTACAGGGCCTAGAACACGTCTCCGTCACGCCAGTCGACGAGGAGCGGGTGCGCGGGGTCCGGGTCGGCCGGGCCCCACAGCAGCGGCGGGTCCTCGTCCGGCATGAGGGCCGCGCCCGTCGGGCCGAGCGTGCCGACCGCGCCCTTCCACTCCCGCCAGCCGCGCGCGAGGTAGAGCCCCGCGCCGTCGTCGGACGCCGAGAGCGCGCCCAGCTCGTACGCCCCGTCGATGACCCGCTCCAGGGCGCCCATCACCAGGCCGCCGAGACCCCGCCGCCGCCGGTCGGGGCGGACGGCGACCGCCTCGACGTAACCGACGCGCAGGGAACGGCCGTTGTGCAGGATCCGCCGCTGCACCACCGAGCCGTGCGCGAGCAGGGCGCCCGCCGTGTCGTGGACGAGGGCATGCACGCCGCCCAGGCCGTGATCCCAGTCCTGATCGCTGAAGTCGCCGTCGAAGGCCTCGTCGAGCAGGGCGCGGGCGGCGCGCAGATCGGCCGCCGCCAGCTCGCTCGTGTGGCACGTCCGCAGGGTGTTTTCCGGCACCTCACCATCGTAACGAGGCGCGTCATTACCGGGGCGCCGGGCGATCCTCATTGGTCTGCACCATGGCGCGGGCGGGCTGCGCGCAGCAGAATCGGGGCCATGTCTGAGACCCAGCAGCAGCGAGAGTGGACCCCCATTCACGGCGAGCCCTACCGCTCCGTGCCCTACCGGCCCGAGCGCATGCCCGAGGCCCAATCCCTGGCCCGGGCGGCCGAGTTGCGCGAACGCATGCGGGAGCGGCGCACCGTGCGGCAGTTCGCGCCGGACCCGGTGCCCCCGCAGGTGGTGCGGGACGCCATCGCGTGCGCGGCGACGGCTCCGTCGGGCGCGCACCAGCAGCCGTGGACGTTCGTCCTCGTCCAGGATCCGGAGGTCCGCCGCCGTATCCGCGTGGCGGCCGAGAACGAGGAGCAGATCTCGTACGACGGCCGGCTCGGCGAGGAGTGGCTGGCGGCCCTGCGCCCCCTCGGCACCGACGAGGTGAAGCCGCATCTGACGGACGCGCCCGCGCTGATCGTCGTCTTCCAGCAGCGGTACTGGCTGGGCGAGGACGGCACCAAGCACAAGCACTACTACGTCGACGAATCGGTCGGCATCGCGGTGGGCATGCTCCTGTCCGCCCTGCACCTGTCCGGCCTCGCCGCGCTCATCCACACGCCGAGTCCGATGCGGTTCCTGTCGCAGGTGCTGGGCCGCCCCGAGAACGAGAAGGCGTTCGCGGTGATCCCCGTGGGCTACCCCGCACCGGACTGCCGGGTCCCCGATCTCGTACGCAAGTCCCTCGATCAGGTCCTCGTGGAGGTCTGAGCGGCAGTTGGCCGGTACTGGTACCGGCCAACTGCCGGGCGTGGGAGGGCCGCCGGGCTGATCGAGGACTTCCTGGCCCGGCGCCCCACCACCCGGGTACGGTCGTGATCATGAACGTGACTCCCTCCCGCAGAGCCCTCCTTGGCGCCGCCGCCGCGGCTCCCGTGTTCCTCTCGGTGCCCGGCACCGCGCACGCGACGCCCTCGACCGACGCCCGGCGGCGGCTGCGCGAACTGGAGAAGGGCTACCCGGGCCGCATCGGGCTGCACGCCCTGAACACCGGTACCGGCGCCACCCTCGGCTACCGCGCGGACGAACGCTTCGCGATCGCCTCGACGTTCAAGGTCCTCGCCGCCGCGGCGATCCTGCGCAGGGCGCGCGAGGAGGAGCCCGGTCTGCTCGACACGGTGATCCGGTACGGGCGCGACGACCTGGTCACGTACTCACCGCGCTGCGAGATGCACCTCGCGACGGGCATGACGGTACGGGAGCTGTGCGACGCGACCATCACGTACAGCGACAACGCGGCGGGCAACCTGCTGATGCGGCGCATCGGCGGCCCGTCCGGCATCACCAGGTTCGCCCGCTCCCTCGGCGACCCCCACACCCGGCTCGACCGGTGGGAGACCGATCTCAACACCAACATCCCCGGCGACCCGCGCGACACGACGACTCCCGCGGCCATGACCGCGAACCTGCGCAAGCTCGTCCTCGGCGACGCCCTCGCCCCCCTCGACCGCGACCAGCTCATCCGGTGGCTCGTGGAGAACACCACCGGTGACAAGCGGATCCGCGCCGGGCTTCCCGAGGGCTGGCGGGTCGGTGACAAGACCGGCTCCCCCGCGTACGGCGGGATCAACGACGTCGCCGTGGCCTGGCCCCCGAAGGGCGGCGCCCCGCTGGTCATCTCCGTCTACACGACCCGCCTGGACCCGGACACCCCCGGCGAGGACCGCATCGCCGCCGACATGACCCGGATCGCCGTCGACGCCCTCACCTGAGCGTGACGGCCCCCTGGAAAACACACCGCCTCCGACCGGGGTGGGGCCCAGATCGGAGGCGGGGTTCAAGGGCGGGCCGAGGCGGTCCGCGGCGGGCGTCAGCCCATGTGCGGGTAGCCGTACTCGGTCGGCGGGACCAGCGTCTCCTTGATGGCGCGCGTCAGCGTCCACCGCTGGAGGTTCTGCGGGGCGCCCGCCTTGTCGTTGGTGCCGGAGGCACGGCCGCCGCCGAAGGGCTGCTGGCCGACGACGGCGCCGGTCGACTTGTCGTTGATGTAGAAGTTGCCCGCCGCGTAGCGCAGCTTCTCCATCGTGTACGCGGCCGCCGCGCGGTCGTTCGCGATCACCGAGCCGGTGAGCGCGTAGTCCGAGACCGACTCCATCTGGGTCAGCATCTCGTCGTACTTGTCGTCCTCGTAGACGTGGACGGCGAGGAACGGACCGAAGTACTCGGTCGTGAAGACCTCGTTGGCCGGGTCCGAGCACTCGACGACGGTCGGGCGCACGAAGTAGCCGACGGAGTCGTCGTAGGTGCCGCCCGCGACGATCGTGCAGGAGTCGTCCGCCTTGGCGCGGTCGATGGCCGCCTTGTTCTTGGCGAACGCACGCTCGTCGATGACCGCGCCGATGAAGTTCGACAGGTCGGTGACGTCACCCATCTTGATGCCGTCGACCTCGGCCGCGAACTCCTCCTTGAAACCGGAGTTCCAGATGGAGGCCGGGATGTACGCGCGCGAGGACGCCGAGCACTTCTGGCCCTGGAACTCGAAGGAGCCGCGGGTCAGCGCGGTCTTCAGGATCGCGCGATCGGCGCTCGGGTGCGCGACGACGAAGTCCTTGCCGCCCGTCTCGCCGACGAGGCGCGGGTAGGTGCGGTACTTGGCGATGTTCTCGCCGACCGTCTTCCACAGGTGCTGGAAGGTCGGGGTCGAGCCGGTGAAGTGGATGCCGGCCAGGTCGCGGTGGTGCAGGGCGACCTCGGAGACCGCGATGCCGTCACCGGTGACGAGGTTGATGACGCCCTTGGGCAGGCCCGCCTCCTCCAGGAGCTGCATGAGCAGCACGGCGGCGTGCGTCTGCGTCGGGGACGGCTTCCACACGACCACGTTGCCCATCAGGGCGGGGGCGGTGGGGAGGTTGCCCGCGATGGCCGTGAAGTTGAACGGCGTGATCGCGTAGACGAAGCCCTCCAGCGGGCGGTGGTCCAGGCGGTTCCAGACGCCGGTGGCGTTCGCCGGGGGCTGCTCGGCGAGCAGGTCACGGGCGTACTTCACGTTGAAGCGCCAGAAGTCGACCAGCTCACAGGGAGTGTCGATCTCGGCCTGCTGGGCGGTCTTCGACTGGCCGAGCATCGTGGAGGCGGCCAGGGTCTCGCGCCAGGTGGTGGAGAGCAGCTCGGCGGCGCGCAGGATGATCGCGGCGCGGTCGTCGAAGGACATCGCGCGCCACGCCGGGGCGGCGGCGAGAGCGGCGTCGATCGCGTCCTGCGCGTCCTGCTGGGTGGCGTGGCGGCCGGTGCCGATGACGGCCTTGTGGTTGTGCGGCTGCACGACCTGGAAGGGCTCACCGCCACCGAGGCGCTTGACGCCGCCGATGGTCATCGGCAGCTCGATCGGGTTCTCGGCCAGCTCCTTGAGCTTGGTCTCGAGGCGGGCGCGCTCCGGCGAGCCGGGGGCGTAACCGTGTACCGGCTCGTTGACCGGGGCGGGGACCTGGGTCACAGCGTCCATGAGTTCCGTATCTCCTTAAGAGGGTCGAGGGGGTGGGAAGCTCAGCCCTTGGTTCAGTCCTTGGTGAGGATGGAGCGGGCGAAGAAGAGGAGGTTGGCGGGCTTCTCCGCGAGACGGCGCATGAAATAGCCGTACCAGTCGGTTCCGTACGCGGTGTAGACACGCATCCGGTGGCCCTCGGCGGCCAGCCGCAGGTGCTCGTCGCTGCGGATGCCGTACAGCATCTGGAATTCGTACTCATCCAGTTTGCGCCCCGCGCGCCGCGCCAGCTCCTGCGCGATGGAGATCAGGCGCGGGTCGTGGGACCCGATCATCGGGTACCCCTCGCCCTCCATCAGGATGCGCAGGATACGGACGTACGCCTTGTCGATCTCGGCCTTGTCCTGGTAGGCGACCTCGGCGGGCTCCTTGTAGGCGCCCTTCACGATCCGGACGCGGCTGCCGTCGGCGGCGAGGCGCCGGGCGTCGGCCTCGGTGCGGAACAGGTAGGCCTGGATGACGCAGCCGGTCTGCGGGAAGTCCTTCCGCAGCTCGTCGTGGATGGCGAACATCGAGTCGAGGGTGGTGTGGTCCTCGGCGTCCAGGGTGACCGTGGTGCCGATGGCGGCGGCGGCCTCGACGACGGGCCGCACATTGGCGAGGGCCAGCTCATGGCCGCCCTCAAGCGCTTGCCCGAACATCGACAGCTTCACCGACATCTCGGCCCGGGTGCCGAGGCCGAGGTCCTTCAGGCGGCCGATCAGCTCCAGGTAGGCGTCGCGGGCCGCGTGGGACTGCTCGACGGTGGTGATGTCCTCGCCCACCACGTCGAGGGTGACCTCAAGGCCCTTGTCCGCGGCGTCGACGATGATCGGGACGACCTGGTCCACGGTCTCACCGGCGATGAACCGGGAGACGACCTGCTTGGTGCCGGGGGCCGCCGAAACGAAACGGCGCATGTTGTCGCTGCGCGACGCGGCGAGGATCACGGGACCCAGCACGGGGCACCTCCACAGGTGTACGAAAGCGGATGCCCTACCGACATATCCCTACGTGCGGGTAATGCTGCGGTACGGCACGGAGAACCACCGTGAAATCTAAGGATCCCTCCGATCGTGGGCCATCGACACCTGTCACGCATCCGTGCCCTGGATCTCAGACAGATGTCTGAAGAACGCGGCGGGCTGCGCGAGAATGGTCATCGTGAAGGGCGACTACCAAGAACTGGTCGACGAGATCTCGGCGCTGCTCGGCGCCCCCGCGACCCTGGAGAACCGCGATTTCGAGCTGATCGCCTTCGGCGCGCACGACGGCGGCGGCGACAGCGGCTTCGACGCGACCGTCCTCGACCCCGTCCGCACCCGCTCGATCCTCACGCGCCGCTCCACCGCCGAGGTCCGCACCTGGTTCGAGGGCTTCGGCATCACCCGCGCCACGGGCCCGGTCCGCATCCCGCCCACCCCGGAGGCGGGCGTCCACCGGGGCCGCATCTGCCTGCCCGTGCGCCACCGTGGCTTCGCCCTGGGATACGTGTGGCTGCTCGACGACGATCCGGGCCCGACGGACCAGCAGCTGGGCGCGGCCATGGAGGTGGCCACCCGGATCGGCGCGCTCCTGGCCGACGAGGCGCAGGCGGGCGCCGACCTCACCCGCGAGTTCCGCGCGGTCCTGACGGCCGAGCGCGGCTGGCAGCGCGATATGGCGGTGGCCGCCCTGCGCACGGCGCTCGGCTCGCGCGGCGACGGCCTGCACGCGGTGGTGTGCGTGGCGCCGTGGCGCTCCGCGGACCCGGACGACGCACCGGCCGCCCGTACGGTGCCGGGCGCGGCCGCGGTGTGCACGGTCCCATGGGGCACGACCGCGCAGTCCCTGGCGGCCCTGGTACGGCTGCGCTCCGCCGACGCGCCGACGCCCGCGCATACGGCGGCGACGCGCCTGCTGGAGTCGGCGCCGGGCGGCGCGGCCGGTATCGCGGGGGCCCGGCACGGCCTTGAGGACTTGGGCGCCGCCTGGTGGGAGGCGTCGGCGGCGGCCCGCGCGGCGCTCGCCGAGCGGCGCTTCGGCCCGGTGGCACGGTGGTCGGACATCGGCCCCTACCGCCTGCTGACCGCCCTGCCCCCGGAGGCGGCACACGACCCGGTCGGCCGCCAGCTCCTCGGCCCCACCCATCGCGAACTGGCCCGCACCGCCGAGGTGTTCCTCGACTGCGCGGGCCAGGCGGGCCGCGCGGCCGCCGAGTTGGGCATCCACCGCCAGACCCTCTACTACCGCCTCTCCCGCGTGGAGCAGCTCACCGGCCTCGACCTGGACGACGGCGAGGACCGGCTGCTGCTGCACATGGTCCTGAAGTCCTCACGGCTGTAGCACGCGGCTTGGTGGTGCCGGGGTTCACCGGCCGACGCCCGCCTCTCAGACCTCTTCCCGCATCCGCCGCGTCACCCGCCGCAGCCCCTCGGTCAGCTGCTCGGCGGTGGTCGCCGACTCCGGGTCGAAGAGCCACTGCATCATCAGGCCGTTGAGGAGCGTGGTGTAGAGGCGGCCCTCGCTCTCCAGCACGTCGGCGGGGATCTCGCTCTCCTCGATGCCGGTGAACAGCGCCGTGATTCCGCTGCGCCCCTGCTTCTGCGCCGCGATCAGCAACTCCCGGATGCCCGCGAGGCGTTCGCCCTGGGTGATGACCTCCAGCGTCATCATCCAGATGGGCCGCGCCTCGGGGACCGAGCGGATGATGTTCCCCCAGATCTCCTGGAACCGCTCCAGGCCCCCCTCCCCCGGGCTCCCCCCGGCCCGCGATCTCTCGAAGGTGTCCCCCAGCGGCTCGATGAGCGCGATGTACGCCTGCGCGAGCAGTGCGTCCTTCGACCCGTAGTGGTAGCCGATGGACCCGAGGTTGGTCCCCGACTCCTTCACGATGTCGCGGGCCGTCGTCCGCGCGAACCCCTTCTCCAGCAGGCAGCGCTTGGCGCCTTCGAGCAGATCTTCACGGTGTCCCATGCGCGCAGCCTACGTCGATCCAAACGAGCGTCCCATACCGCCGTCTTACACGAGCGATCTACACGCATGAATTATACGCGTGTACTAGACGTACGTATAAGACGCCCGTACAGTCACCGCCATGCGAACGAAACCGCGAGCCACCGACCCCACCGCCCCCGCCCGGGCCACCCGCAAGGAGTGGACCGCCCTCGCCGTCCTGATGCTTCCGCTGCTGCTGGTCTCGATGGACGTCTCCGTCCTGTACTTCGCGATCCCGCAGATCACCGCCGACCTCGACCCGAGCGGCACCCAACAGCTGTGGATCTTCGACATCTACGCGTTCGTCCTGGCCGGACTGCTGATGACGATGGGCTCGCTCGGCGACCGCATCGGCCGCCGCCGGCTCCTGCTGTTCGGGGCCACGGCCTTCGGCGCCGCCTCGCTCGTCGCCGCGTACGCCGACAGCGCCGAGACGCTGATCGCGGCCCGCGCGGTCCTCGGAATCGGCGGCGCGACCCTGATGCCGTCCACCCTGGCTCTCGTACGCACGATGTTCCGCGACGCCGGACAGCGCGCGAAGGCCATCGGCCTGTGGCAGACGGTCATGGTCGCCGGCATCGCGCTCGGCTCGGTGATGAGCGGCGTCCTCGTCGAGCACTTCTGGTGGGGCTCGGTCTTCCTCGTCAACCTGCCCGCGATGGTGCTGCTGCTCGTCCTCGCACCCGTCCTGATCCCGGAGGCCAGGGACCCGCACCCCGGCCGCTTCGACCTGCTGAGCGTGCCCCTGTCCATGGCCGCCGTACTGCCGCTCGTCTGGGGCCTCAAGGAGGTCGCCGCGCAGGGCGTCGAGCTGTCCTACGTCGTGTCCGTCGCCGTCGGTCTCGCCTTCGCCGCGCTCTTCGTCCGGCGCCAGCGCACCACCGCCGCGCCGATGGTCCCACCGGAACTGTTCCGGGGGCGCGGCCGTGCCTTCGGTGCCGCTGTCTCGCTGAATCTCATCTCGTCGCTCGCGATGTTCGGCTCGGTGTACTTCACCACCCAGTACCTCCAGTCCGTCCTCGGGATGAGCGCCCTGGAGGCGGCGCTCTGGGCGCTGCTGCCCTCGGTACCGATCGGCCTCGCGGCGCCCCTGGCCACGGCGCTGGTACAGCGCGGCGTGGACCGCGCCCATGTGGTGGCCGCCGGCTTCACCGTCGCCGCGGGCGGCTACGGCCTGCTCGCCCTGGCCGGCGCCGACTCGCTGGGGCTGGTGCTCGCCGGTGCGGGCGTGCTGGCCTGCGGCGGGACGGTCATCGGCGCACAGCTCACGGACCTGGCGCTCGGCGCGGCCCCGACGGAGAAGGCGGGCACCGCGTCGTCGCTCCTGGAGACGGGCCAGGAGTTCGGCGGCGCCATGGGCATGGCGCTGCTCGGCTCCATCGGCAACGCGGTCTACCGCGACGCGGTCCCCGGCTGGGCCCCCGCCGGGGCCCGCGAGACACTCGGCGGCGCGGTGGCGGCGGCACACCACCTGCCGGGGCGCGCGTCCGACACGCTCCTTGCGGCGGCGCGCGAGGCGTTCACCAGCGGCATGCACGCCGCGGCGCTGACCGGCGCGGTGATCCTGCTGGCGGCGGCGACGGTGGCCGCACGGGCGCTGCGCACGAAAACGCCGGACGAGCTGGAGGAATATCCAGCCCGTCCGGCGTGTGAGGGCGAACTCGGCGAAGCCGGTGGCGACGGCGCCCAGAACTCCGGGGCCCGAAGCCTCAGTCCGTGAGGTTCACCGCGCGCGCGGACTCCGCACCGATCTCCTCGGCCAGCTCGGTCAGGACCGACTGCGGCACGGTGTCGTCGACGGTCAGCACGGCGAGGGCCTCGCCGCCCACGTCGGCGCGGGCGACCTGCATGCCGGCGATGTTGATCCCGGCCTCGCCGAGGACGCGGCCGACGGTGCCGACGACACCCGGGCGGTCGGCGTACCGCAGGACGACCATGTGCTCGGCGAGCGCCAGGTCCACGTCGTACTCACCGATGGCGACGATCTTCTGGAGGTGCTTGGGCCCGGCCAGCGTGCCGGAGACCGCGATCTCCTCGCCGTCGGACAGCGTGCCGCGCACCGTGACCACATTGCGGTGGTCGGGCGACTCGGAGCTGGTGGTGAGGCGGACCTCGACACCGCGCTCCTGGGCGAACAGCGGGGCGTTGACGTAGGACACGGTCTCGTCGACGACGTCCTCGAACACGCCCTTGAGCGCGGAGAGTTCGAGCACCTTCACGTCGTGCTGGGTGATCTCGCCGTACACCTCGACGTCGAGGCGGGCCGCGACCTCGCCCGCGAGGGCGGTGAAGATGCGGCCGAGCTTCTCGGCGAGCGGCAGGCCGGGGCGCACGTCCTCGGCGATGACGCCGCCCTGCACGTTCACCGCGTCGGGCACCAGCTCACCGGCGAGGGCGAGGCGCACCGACTTGGCGACGGCGATGCCCGCCTTCTCCTGCGCCTCGTCCGTGGAGGCGCCGAGGTGCGGGGTGCAGACGACCTGGTCGAACTGGAAGAGCGGGGAGTCCGTGCAGGGCTCCTTCGCGTACACGTCCAGACCGGCGCCCGCGACGCGGCCCTCCTTGAGGGCGGAGTACAGCGCCTCCTCGTCGACGATCCCGCCGCGCGCGGCGTTGACGATGCGGACGGTCGGCTTGACCTTGTGCAGCGCCTCGTCGCCGATGAGACCGAGGGTCTCGGGCGTCTTGGGCAGGTGCACGGTGATGAAGTCGGAGACTTCGAGCAGCTCGTCGAGGGACAGCACCTTCACACCCATCTGGGCGGCGCGGGCGGGCTGCACATACGGGTCGTAGGCGACGACCTTCATACCGAAGGCGCTCATGCGCTGCGCGACCAGTGCGCCGATGCGGCCGAGGCCCACGACGCCGAGGGTCTTCTCGGCCAGCTCGACGCCCGTGTACTTGGAACGCTTCCACTCGGCGTTCTTCAAGGCGGCGTTGGCCTGGGGGATGTTCCGCGCGGTGGCGAGGAGCAGACCGCAGGCCAGCTCGGCGGCGGTGACGATGTTCGACGTCGGGGCGTTGACGACCATGACGCCGGCCTTGGTGGCGGCGGACACATCGACGTTGTCCAGGCCGACGCCCGCGCGGGCGACGACCTTCAGCTTCTTGGCGGCGGCGATGGCCTCGGCGTCGACCTTGGTCGCGGAGCGGACCAGGATCGCGTCGACGTCGGCGATCGCGGGCAGCAGCTCGGCGCGGTCCGCGCCGTTGCACTGCCGGATCTCGAAGTCCGGGCCCAGGGCGTCGACGGTGGCGGGCGACAGCTCTTCAGCGATGAGTACGACGGGTTTGCCGGTGGCAGCAGTGCTCACGTGAGTCCTCACAAGTCCATTGCGGACGGCCGTCCCGACGGCCGCAGGCGGTGGAGGGTGCTTGCCGCGTGGAAGACGCACGACGCTGTGGGCCCGACGCGAATGTTGAACAGAAGCATAGTGGCGCCGAACGGATCAGCATGTGCCTCTGAGGAAGGATCACCCGTCCGTGGCTGGACGCGGTGTACTAAAGGTAAGCCCCTCCGGCGTTCGCGGAGCGGGAGTCCAGATTTCAGCCCCTCCGGCGTTTGAGGAGCGGGGTCCGGGGCGGAGCCCCGAGGCGGTGCCCCGGACCCGGGTGGGACTAGGCCTCCTCGTTGACCCAAGACATGAGCTTGCGCAGCTCCTTGCCGGTGGTCTCCAGGAGGTGGTTCTCGTCCTGCGTCTTGTACTCGTTGTACTTCTTCAGGCCGCCGTGGTACTCGTCCATCCACTGCTGGGCGAAGGTGCCGTCCTGGATCTCCGCGAGGACCTTCCTCATCTCGGCCTTGGTGGCGTCGGTGATGATCCGCGGGCCGGTGATGTAGTCGCCCCACTCGGCGGTCTCGGAGACCGACCAGCGCATCTTCTCCAGGCCGCCCTCGTACATGAGGTCGACGATCAGCTTCAGCTCGTGGAGGCACTCGAAGTACGCGATCTCCGGCTGGTAGCCCGCCTCGGTCAGCGTCTCGAAGCCCGCCTTGACCAGCGCGGCGGTGCCGCCGCAGAGCACGGCCTGCTCGCCGAACAGGTCGGTCTCGGTCTCCTCGGTGAAGGTCGTCTTGATGACGCCCGCACGCGTGCCGCCGATGCCCTTGGCGTACGAGAGCGCCAGCTGGAAGCCGTTGCCGGTGGCGTCCTGCTCGACGGCCGCGATACACGGAACGCCGCGGCCCTCCTCGTACTGACGACGGACGAGGTGGCCCGGGCCCTTGGGCGCGACCATGCAGACGTCGACGCCCTCGGGGACCTTGATGAAGCCGAAGCGGATGTTCAGGCCGTGGCCGAAGAACAGGGCGTCGCCGTCCTTGAGGTTGTCCTTGATGGACTCCTCGTAGACCTGGGCCTGGATCGGGTCCGGCACCAGGATCATGATGACGTCGGCCTCGGCCGCCGCCTCCGACGGGGTGACGACCCGCAGGCCCTGCTCCTCGGCCTTGGCCTTGGACTTGGAGCCCTCGTGCAGACCGACGCGGACGTCGACACCCGAGTCGCGCAGCGACAGCGCGTGGGCGTGGCCCTGGCTGCCGTAGCCGATGACCGCGACCTTGCGGCCCTGGATGATGGACAGGTCGGCGTCGTCGTCGTAGAACAGCTCGGCCACTGGGAATCTCCTATGTGTGCTGGTGTTGCGTCCCACCGTACGGCGGGTTCGGCGAGGGAAGTTGTCGGGTCTCGGTATCCGAGAGGGGCCCGGGCGGCCCGGGTCAGGCGGAGCGGTCGAGCGCCCGCAGGCTGCGGTCCGTGATGGAGCGGGAGCCGCGGCCGATCGCGATGGTGCCGGACTGGACCAGCTCCTTGATGCCGAAGGGCTCCAGCATCTTGAGCATGGCCTCCAGCTTGTCGCTGCTGCCGGTGGCCTCGATGGTGACGGCCTCCGGGGAGACGTCCACGGTCTTGGCGCGGAAGAGCTGGACGATCTCGACGATCTGGGAGCGGGTCTCGTTGTCGGCGCGGACCTTCGCCAGGACGAGTTCGCGCGCCACGGCGGCGCCCGGCTCCAGTTCGACGATCTTCAGGACGTTGACGAGCTTGTTGAGCTGTTTGGTGACCTGTTCGAGCGGCAGGTCCTCGACGTTCACCACGATGGTGATGCGGGAGATGTCGGGGTGCTCGGTGACGCCCACGGCGAGCGAGTCGATGTTGAAGCCGCGGCGCGAGAACAGGGCGGTGATCCGGGCGAGGACGCCGGGCTTGTTCTCGACCAGGACGGAGAGCGTGTGCTTGGTGGACATGGCGCGTGGTCTCTCTTTCGCTCTCGCTCAGTCGTCTTCGTTGTCGCCGAAGTCGGGGCGGACCCCGCGGGCGGCCATGACCTCGTCGTTCGAGGTGCCGGCGGCGACCATCGGCCAGACCTGGGCGTCCTCGTGGACGATGAAGTCGACGACGACCGGGCGGTCGTTGATGGCGTTGGCCTCGGCGATGACCTTGTCCAGGTCCTCGGGGCGCTCGCAGCGCAGCGCCACACAGCCCATAGCCTCCGACAGCTTCACGAAGTCCGGGACGCGGGTGCCCTTGTTGGGGCCGATGTCCTCGGGGCCGCTGTGCAGGACGGTGTTGGAGTAACGCTGGTTGTAGAACAGGGTCTGCCACTGGCGGACCATCCCGAGGGCGCCGTTGTTGATGATCGCGACCTTGATCGGGATGTTGTTCAGGGCGCAGGTGGTCAGCTCCTGATTGGTCATCTGGAAGCAGCCGTCGCCGTCGATCGCCCAGACGGTGCGGCCGGGCTGACCGGCCTTGGCGCCCATCGCGGCCGGGACCGCGTAGCCCATCGTCCCGGCGCCGCCGGAGTTGAGCCAGGTCGCCGGCTTGTCGTACTGGATGAAGTGCGCGGCCCACATCTGGTGCTGGCCGACGCCCGCCGCGAAGATCGTGTCCTCGGGGGCCAGTTGGCCGACGCGCTCGATGACCTGCTGCGGGGAGAGCGAGCCGTCCTCGGGCTGGGTGTAGCCGAGGGGGTAGGTCTCGCGCCAGCGGTTGAGGTCGTTCCACCAGGCGGAGTAGTCGCCGGTGTGACCCTCGGTGTGCTCGGCCTGGACGGCCTGGACGAGGTCGGCGATGACCTCGCGGGCGTCGCCGACGATCGGCACGTCGGCCGCGCGGTTCTTGCCGATCTCGGCCGGGTCGATGTCGGCGTGGACGATCTTCGCGAAGGGCGCGAAGCTGTCCAGCTTGCCGGTGACGCGGTCGTCGAAGCGGGCGCCGAGGGCGACGATCAGGTCGGCCTTCTGTAGCGCGGTGACGGCGGTGACCGCACCGTGCATGCCCGGCATTCCCACGTGCAGCGGGTGGCTGTCGGGGAACGCGCCGAGCGCCATCAGGGTGGTGGTGACGGGCGCTCCGGTCAGCTCGGCGAGGACCTTCAGCTCGGCGGTGGCCCGAGCCTTCAGGACGCCGCCGCCGACGTACAGGACGGGGCGCTTGGCCGCGGTGATGAGCTTGGCGGCCTCGCGGATCTGCTTGGCGTGCGGCTTGGTCACCGGGCGGTAGCCGGGCAGGTCCTGCTGCGGCGGCCAGGAGAACGTGGTGCGCGCCTGGAGGGCGTCCTTCGCGATGTCCACGAGGACCGGGCCCGGGCGGCCCGTCGAGGCGATGTGGAAGGCCTCGGCGATGGTGCGCGGGATGTCCTCGGCCTTGGTGACCAGGAAGTTGTGCTTGGTGATCGGCATCGTGATGCCGACGATGTCCGCCTCCTGGAAGGCGTCCGTGCCGATCGCCTTGGAGGCCACCTGCCCGGTGATCGCGACCATCGGGACGGAGTCCATGTGGGCGTCGGCGATCGGCGTGACGAGGTTCGTGGCGCCGGGGCCGCTGGTCGCCATGCAGACGCCGACCTTGCCGGTGGCCTGGGCGTAGCCGGTGGCGGCGTGGCCCGCGCCCTGCTCGTGCCGGACCAGGACGTGCCTGACCCGGGTGGAGTCCATCATCGGGTCGTACGCGGGAAGGATGGCGCCGCCGGGGATGCCGAACACCGTGTCGGCCCCGACCTCCTCGAGAGAACGAATGAGGGACTGCGCGCCCGTGACGTGCTCGACGGGGACGGACTGCTGTCCTGAGGATCGGGGCCGCGGCTGCGGATGGTGGGCCCCGGTGGCCTGCTCGGTCATCGGCATTCTCTTCTCGAAGCTGAGGGTTTTCGCGGGGGTTTCGCAGGGTTTTGGCGGGTGCCAGTGCAACAAAAAACCCCTCGTGCCGTGAGGCAAGCGAGGGGAGCGCGCCGGGTGCGGTCGCTGGGATCCGGTGTTCGGACCGGTCGGTCCCAGCTTCAGCCGACGCGCTTTCCAAGTACGAGAATTCGGGTGCGCATGGCTCTGACCCTCCCCCCGGCACGCAGTACCTGTCAAGTAGGTGGGATGGGGGTCTCATTATGTGAACGGGCGTAGACCGCAGGACCTCCCGCGTACGTCGCGGTCGGGCCGCCCGCGAAGGCGCCCGGGGAGCTGACCGCGAAGGCGCCCGGAGGGCTGCTGACGTACGTCCTCGCGGGTCCGCCCGCCAGGACCGGCTCCGCGGGGCCGCGGGGCACGGGGTACTCGCCGAGCGCGAGGGCCCTGCGCAGCCGGTACTCGTCGAGCGGCCCGGAGAACGCCATGCCCTGCCCGTGCGTGCAGCCCATGGCGCGCAGCGCGATCACCTGCTCGGGCAGGTCGACGCCGTCGGCCACGGAGAGCAGCCCGAGGTCGTTCGCGATGCGCAGCAGCCCCGCGGTGATCTTGTGCAGCCGCGCGGACTCGACGACGCCCTCGATCAGGCCGCGGTCCAGCTTCAGTACGTCGACGGGGAGCCGGCGCAGCGCCGTGATCGCGGCATAGCCGCTGCCGAAGCCGTCCAGGGCGATGCGTACGCCCAGTCTGCGCAGGGCCGTGAGACGGCGCTCCAGGTCGTCCAGCGAGACCCGGGGGTCGCTGTCGGCCAGCTCGATGATGAGCGCCCCGGAGGGCAGCCCGTGTCGGGTCAGGAGCGCCTCGATGGAGCCGAGGGGCATGGAGCGGTCCAGGAGGCGCCGGGCGCTCATCCGGACGGCCACCGGCACCGCGTGGCCGGTGCGGCCGCGCTCGGCGGCCTGCTCGACGGCCTCTTCGAGCATCCAGCGGCCCAGCTCGGCCGCGCGGTCGCCCTCTCTGCCGCTTCCCGCGTCCCTGCCGCCCCCGGCATCGGACACCCGCAGGAACTCGGCGGGCGTGAAGAGGATGCCCTGCGCCGAGCGCCAGCGGGCCTGTGCGGCGACCGCCGTGATCCGGCCGTCGTCGAGGGAGACCACGGGCTGGTGGAGCAGCGCGAACTCGCCGTCGTGCAGCGCGGAGCGCAGCCGGGTGGCCAGCTCGGCCTTGCGGGCGACGTCGGCCTGCATCTGGGGGGCGTACAGCTCGACGCGGCCCTTGCCCGCGGCCTTGGCGCGGTACATCGCGAGGTCGGCGTTGCGCAGCAGCTCCCCCGCTCCGATGCCCGGTTCGGCGAAGGCCACGCCGATGGACGCGGCGACGCGCACGTCGTTGCCGTCGATGGCGTAGGGCTGGGAGAGGGTGATTCTCAGCCGGTCGGCGAGTTCGTAGATGTGCTGTTCCCTGGCGGCCTGGTCCCTTGTCCCGTCGCCGACGATGAGAGCCGCGAACTCATCGCCGCCGAGCCGGGAGGCGGTGTCGCCCGAACGCACCGCCTCCTGAAGTCTGCGCGCCGCCTGGATGAGCAGTTCGTCACCGGCCTGGTGGCCGATGGTGTCGTTGACCGCCTTGAAACCGTCGAGGTCGATGAAGAGCACGGCCGTGCCGCGGTCGGTCACTCTGCGGCCGGTCAGCGCCTGGCTCACGCGCCGGGTGAACAGGGCGCGGTTGGGCAGGTCGGTGAGCGGGTCGTGCTCGGCGTTGTGCTGCAACTGCGCCTGGAGGCGGACCCGTTCGGTGACGTCCCTGCTGTTGAAGATGAGGCCGCCGTGGTGGCGGTTGACGGTGGATTCCACGTTCAGCCAGTCGCCGTGGCCGGAGCGGAAGCGGCATTCGATGCGGGTGGTGGGCTCCTCCACGGGGTTGGCCGCGAGGAATCTGCGGACCTCGTGGACGACCCGGCCGAGGTCCTCCGGGTGTATCAGCGAGGCCAGTTCCGAACCGACCAGTTCCTCGGCGTCGCGGCCGTAGACCCCGGCCGCGGCCGGGCTCACGTAGCGCAGGATGCCGTTCGGCGCGGCGATCATGATGACGTCGCTGGAGCCCTGGACCAGGGAGCGGAAGTGGTTCTCCTTCTGGGCCAGCTCCTGGGTGAGGGTGATGTTGTCCAGGAGCATGATGCCCTGGCGTGCGACGAGGGCGAGCACGACGGTGCCCGCCGTGAAGAGCACGACGCGGTCGACGCTGCGTCCGCTGAGGACGTTGTAGAGGATCCCCAAGGTGCAGACGGCGGCGGCGAGATACGGCGTGAGGGCGGCCAGGGATCCGGCGATCGGCCGGGTGGCCGCGGACCGCGCGTCCTCGGGCTCGGCGAGGGCCGCCCCGCGCGCGTGGTCCTGCCCGGCTCCCCCGCGCGCGTGGCAGGGGGCGGCCCAGGGGGCGTACGCGAGGAGCAGCGAGCCGGCGAACCAGCCTGCGTCGAGGAGCTGGCCCGAGCGGTAACTGGCGTGCAGCAGGGGCGAGGTGAACACCGCGTCGCACATCACGGTCAGGGCGAGCGCGCCGATCGCGGTGTTCACCGCCGTGCGGTTGGCGGATGACCGTCTGAAGTGCAGCGCGAGGACCATGCTGACCAGCGCGATGTCGAGGAGCGGGTAGGCGAGCGAGAGCGCGGCGTGCGCGACGGTCTGGCCCTCGAACTGCGCGGTGTGGGCGAGGGCGAGGCTCCAGGAGAGCGTGAGGAGCGAGCCCCCGATCAGCCAGGAGTCGAGGGCGAGGCAGCCCCAGCCCGCCTTGGTCACCGGTCGCTTGGCGAGCACGAGCAGGCCGATGATGGCGGGCGGGGCGAAGCACAGGAAGAACAGGTCGGCGAGGCCGGGGCTCGGCACCTCCTGCTGGAGCACGACCTCGTACCAGCCCCAGACGGCGTTGCCGAGGGAGGCCATCGCGGAGGAGAGCGCGAAGAGCAGCCATGCGGGTCGAAAGCGGCTGCGGCGGGTGCGGGAGTAGCGGAAGCAGGAGATCGCGGCGGCCGCGGCGGCGATGCTGAGGCCGAAGTCGCCCATGATCAGGGCGAGTCGGCCCGAGCCCCAGCCGAGCGCGGAGCCCAGTGCGTACCCACCGCAGACGAGCAGCAGCACGAGCTGGGAGGCGAGGCCGCGGCCGCCCGGCAGGGGGTAGCGGGCCTGTGGCGCCCTCGCGGGCGGCGGTGCCGTGGCCGGACCCGTCTGAAGGACGGGCGTGGTCGGCGGGGCGCTCACCGGACGGCCCTGGTCCGCGCCGCCCCCGTGTCCGTGCGGTCCAGGCGCCGGCCGTGCCCGTACGGCCGCTGGTGTGTGCGCATCGGCGTGCGCGAGAGTCGGCGGCGGCTGTCCCGCCGTGTCGGATCGTCCGCCCATAGGCCATACATCGCCCGTCGCCCCCCTCGCAGTCCGTGCCTCAATCCCCGGCGCCGCATGGTCCACGGCGCGTCCCCTGTCGGGACGATACACCAGGCTCGTCACACAGGGACATAGCTCCTCTACGCTCCGTGACTACCGGAGGGGAAGTGGACACGGGGCGCACGCATTCGAGTGCGGAGCGTGCGCAAAACGACGCCAGGTGATCAACTGCCGGTGATCCGTACGACGTTGTCGAGGGGTTGTCCGGTGGCGTACTTGGTCAGTTGCGCGGCCAGCAGACGGCGGGCGCGGGGGAGGTACGCGGACGAGGAGCCGCCCACGTGCGGGCTGATGAGCACTCCAGGAGCGTGCCACAAGGGGTGACCTGCGGGCAGCGGTTCCGGGTCGGTCACGTCGAGGGCGGCGGTGAGGCGGCCGGACTCCAGTTCGGCGAGGAGGGCCCCGGTGTCGACGACGGGGCCGCGGGCGACGTTCACGAGCAGCGCGCCGTCCTTCATACGGGCCAGGAAGTCGGCGCCCACCAGGCCTCGGGTGTCCTCGGTGAGCGGCGTGGAGAGCACGACGACGTCGGCCGCGGGCAGCAGTGACGGCAGTTCGGTGAGCGGATGCACGGGGCCGCGCTCCGCGGCACGGGCAGAGCGCGCGACGCGCGCTACCCGCGCACATTCGAAAGGGGTGAGCCTGTCCTCGATGGCGGAACCGATCGATCCATAGCCCACGATGAGCACGGACTTGTCGGCGAGCGCCGGATAGAACCCGGCCCGCCACTCCTCGGCCCGCTGCCCCTCGACGAAGCGCGGAATGCCCCGCAACGACGCCAGGATCAGGCCGATGGCCAGTTCGGCGGTGCTGGCCTCGTGCACCCCGCGCGCGTTGCACAGCCGCACGCCGGGCGCGAGGGACCCGAGCCCCGAGTCCAGGTGGTCGATGCCCGCGGTCAGTGTCTGCACGACGCGTACGGACGTCATCGCGGGCAGGGGGCGGACGGACACCTCGTCGCCCTTCAGATAGGGCACCACATAGAAGGCGCAGTCGGCCGGGTCCGCGGGGAAGTCCGGACCGCCGTCCCAGTAGCGGTAGTTGAGGCCCGCCTCAGACGCCCCGGGCAGCCCTTCGATCTCGTGCGCTTCGAACGGAAGCCATACATCTGTCGTCATGACCTGGAGGCTAATACGCGCAGGTCACATGCGGCCCGCGGGAGGCCGCGCCCGGGGCCGGGGCGGCAGCGGATAGTTTGGGTGATCTCCGGACGAGGAGTGGGAGGGTACGGCCAGGTGGAGCGCAGGACGATCGGCGCGGGGGCGCTCGGGGTGGGCGCCGTCGGACTCGGCTGCATGCCGATGAGCTGGGCATACACCGGCTCGCGGCAGCGCGGCGACGCGTCGCTGCGCACCGTGCACGCCGCGCTGGACGCCACCGGCGCCGCCGGTGCGGGTCTCACGCTGCTGGACACCGCGGACATGTACGGGCCGTTCACCAACGAACTGCTGGTCGGCCGGGTGCTCAAGGAGCGGCGCGGCGAGGCGTTCGTGTCGACGAAGTGCGGACTGCTCGTGGGCGAGCAGCACATCGTCGCCAACGGCCGCCCCGGCTATGTGAAGCGGGCCTGCGACGCCTCGCTGCGGCGCCTCCAGACCGAGACGATCGACCTGTACCAACTGCACCGCGCCGACCCCGAGGTGCCCATCGAGGAGACGTGGGGCGCGATGGCCGAACTCGTCGCCGCCGGGAAGGTGCGGGCCCTCGGGCTCTGTGCGGTGGGAGCGCGCGCTCATCGGCGTACGGCGCCGGGGCGGCCCCGGGCCGGGCTGCACGATGTGACGATCCGGCAGCTGGAGCGGGTGCAGCAGGTCTTTCCGGTGAGCGCGGTGGAGGCCGAGCTGTCGGTGTGGTCGCCGGAGGCGCTGGAGGCGCTGCTGCCGTGGTGCGTGGCGCGCGGGGTGGGTTTCCTCGCGGCGATGCCGCTGGGGAATGGTTTCCTCACCGGGACGCTGACGCCCGGTCAGGGGTTCGAGCCGGACGATCTGCGGGCCCGGCACCCGCGCTTCACCGCCGAGATGATGGCGGCCAACCAGCCGCTGGTGGTGGGGCTGCGCCGGGTGGCGGAGCGGCACGGGGCGACACCGGCGCAGATCGCGCTGGCGTGGGTGCTCGCGCAGGGGCGGCATGTGGTGCCGATCCCGGGGGCGAAGCGGGAGCGCTGGGCGGTGGAGAACGCGCGGGCGGCCCAGGTGCGGCTGACCGGGGTGGACCTGGCGGAGATAGGCGCGCTGCCCGCGGCTCTGGGGTCCTGGGACTGAGGAGGCGCGCCGCGATGGGCACCCGCGGGGCGTGAGAGGTGTATGAACAGGACAAGCGCTGCGTCGAAGGGATCCTGATCGTGCAACGACCTGCTGTCACGGCCGTGTTGACCGCTGCCGTCCTCGCCCTCGCGGCCGGATGTTCGTCCGGCGGCACGGACGGCCCGGACCACCGCGAGAGCCCCTCGAAGAAGGAGAGCGCGCGGAAGTCCCCCACCGGGAAGCCGGGCGCCGAACCCCCACCGGAGAAGGGCTCGGCGAAGGTCACCCGCACCCTCGCCACGGGCCTGAAGTCCCCCTGGGGTCTCGCCGCGCTGCCCGGCGGGGACCTTCTGGTCTCCTCGCGCGACGAGGGCACGATCACCCGCGTCGACGGTACGACGGGCAAGAAGACGGAGCTGGGCGAGGTCCCCGGCGTCTCCCCCGGCGGCGAGGGCGGCCTGATGGGCCTCGCGCTCTCTCCCTCGTACGCCTCGGACCACATGGTGTACGCGTACTTCACGACGGAGTCCGACAACCGCGTCGCCCGCATGCTGTACGACGAGAAGAAGCCGTCCGGCAAGCAGCTCGGCGCACCGGACACGGTCTTCAAGGGCATCCCCAAGGGCATGATCCACAACGGTGGCCGGATCGCCTTCGGCCCCGACAAGATGCTGTACGCGGGCGTGGGCGAGACGGGCGACACGGATCTGTCCCAGGACAAGAAGTCCCTGGGCGGCAAGATCCTGCGGCTGACCCCGGACGGGGAGCCCGCCCCCGACAACCCCTTCGACGCGTCCCCCGTCTATTCGCTGGGCCACCGCAATGTGCAGGGCCTGGCCTGGGACGAGCAGAAGAGGCTGTGGGCCTCGGAGTTCGGCCAGGACACCTGGGACGAGCTGAACGAGATCAAGGCCGGTGAGAACTACGGCTGGCCGGACGCCGAGGGCAAGGCGGGCAAGACCGGGTTCCGCGATCCCATCGCCCAGTGGAAGACCTCGGAGGCCTCACCGAGCGGTGTCGCCTACGCCGAGGGCTCGGTCTGGATGGCGGGCCTGCGCGGCGAGCGGCTGTGGCGCATCCCGGTGCGGGGCGTGACGGGCGAGCCGGAACCCCAGGCGTTCCTGAAGGGCGACCACGGCCGGCTGCGCACGGTGCTCGCGGCGGGCGGGAAGAAGCTGTGGCTGGTGACGAGCGAGACGGACTCGCGGGGGACACCGGAGAAGGGGGACGACAAGATCCTGGAGGTGGAGGTGGAGTAGGTCAGCCACGGGCCTCGTCGGAGCCGGGCGCCTCGTGGGAGCCGGGCGTCTCGTGGGAGCCGGGCGTCTCGTCGGAGTCCGGCGTCCCGTCCGTGCGGGGTGCCGGGACCGGTGGGCGTACGACCACCTTGCCCGAGGTCAGATCGATCGGCCCGCGTCCGGGATCGCCGTCGGCGAGGTCGACGCGGGTCATCTCCAGACGCTTCTGCTCGTCGTCGGTGTGCTTGCGCCCCGGCGCGAACAGAGCCTCTATCGCGTTGAACACTGCGCCTCCCTGGAGCCGAGTTCCTGCCGTCAAGCGTAAGTGAGGGCCCGCGAAACCGGCCGGGAGCGAAGAGGCGCGGGTCAGCCGCGGCTCGCGGGTGGGAAGAGCCGCAGCCGATGGGCCAGGGCTGCGGCCTCGCCCCGGCCGGTCACGGACAGCTTGGCGAGGATGTTGGAGACGTGGACGCTCGCCGTCTTCGGGGAGATGAACAGTTCCTCGGCGATCTGGCGGTTGCTGCGGCCCACCGCGACCAGGCGCAGGACGTCCCGCTCCCGGCTGGTCAGACCGAGCGCCTCGACGGGGTCGGCGGGGGCGGCGGGGGCGGGCGTGCCCTCGGCGGGGCGCAGGGTGAGGCGGGCCCGCTGGGCGAGCCCGGTGATCGAGTCGATGAGCGGCCGCGCGCCGAGCCGCTCGGCCTCCTGGGCCGCCTGGCGCAGCAGGTGGGCGGCGCGGTCGCGGTCGGTGCCGTCCGGGGCGAGGAGTGCCTCGGCCAGGCGCAGGCGGACCTGGGCGAGGTCGTAGGGCCGGTCGAGGGGTTCGACGGCGGCGACCACGGCGGCCCAGTCGGCGGGGCCGTCACGGCCCTCGGCGCGCAGCAGTTCGGCGCGGGTCCACTCGTCGTAGGCGCGCCAGAGCGGAATCGGTGTGGCGAGGGACCTGGTCACCTTGCGGATACGTTCGAGGGCGGCGGGGCGGCCCTGTTCGGCGGCGGGCAGGCCGCGGGCGTCGGCCTCCATCGCGGCGGCGGTGAGCAGCAGCGGCCAGCCGTACTTGTAGGTGCCGAAGGGAAGCCCGGAGGCGAGGTGGTCCTCGGCCTGGGCGCGGCCGTCCAGGACGCGCCCCTCGGCCGCGGCGATGCCGAGGGCGATCCGGGCCAGCGGCAGCGTGTACTGCGGCTGCGGGTCATGGGTGCCGTAGTGGTGGTGGGCGGCCTGGAGGTGGCGGGTCGCGGCGTCGAGGTCGCCGCGGAAGAGCGCCATGCGTGCCGAGCACTGCTCGGCGGAGCCCCGGGGCTTGGAACTGTGCACGCAGCGGTGGGTGTGGGCGACGGCCTCGGCGGCCTCGTCCCAGCGGCCCAGGGAGACGAGGGCTTCGGCGGCGTTGGCCCAGATCCAGCCCTCGGTGTCCACCAGGCCGTACTTGCGGCAGAACTCGATGCCCTCCATCGCGACCTTCACCGCCTCGGCGGAGCGGCCGACGCCTTCCAGGGCGGAAGGGAGGTTGATGTGGGCGCGGCCGAGGTCGGTGACCAGGCCCTGCTCGACGACGCGGTCCCTGACCTCGTACATCTCGGCGAGGCCGGCTTCCGGGTCGCCCGCCTCGATGAGGAGGTTGCCGCGGGTGAGCCGGGCGTTCAGCTCGATGGTGTCGGCCTTGACCATGCGGGCGAACTCGACGGCCCGTTCGGCGGCGGCCATGGTCTCCGGGCCGGGGTCGTGCAGCATGCCCCAGGAGGCGCGGTAGACGAGTACGTCCGCGTGCACCTCGGAGGGCGGCAGGCCGCGCATCAGCTCCTGAGCCCTGGCGATCTCGGCCCAGCCGTCGCCGCGGCCGAGGGTGGAGACGAGGCGGGAGCGCTGGACCCAGAACCAGGCGGAGCGCAGGGGGTCGTTCTCGCCGTCCAGGAGGCGCAGGGCGCGCTTGGTGCTCTTCAGGGCGCGGTCGCGTTCCCCGCACAGGCGTCCGGCGACGGTGGCCTCCGCCATCAGGTCCAGATAGCTCAGCGGGGTGGTGGGGTCGCAGCCGCAGGCGGGGTAGCCCTCGACGTAGTCGGCGGGGCGCAGTTCCGCGCGGACACCGGCGGGGGCGTCGTCCCACAGCTCCATCGCCCGTTCGAGCAGGCGCAGTTGCTCGGCGTACGCGTGCCGGTGGCGGGCCTCGACGGAGGCTCTGAGGACGGCGGGCAGGGCCTTGGCCGCGTCGTGCGCGTAATACCAGTAGGTGGCGAGGCGGGCGGCGCGCTGGTCGGCGGCGACAAGTGCCGGGTCGGCCTCCAGGGCCTCGGCGAAGCGGCGGTTGATGCGGGAGCGTTCGCCGGGCAGCAGGTCGTCGCTGACGGCCTCGCGGACCAGGGAGTGCCGGAAGCGGTAGCCGTCGCCGTCGGGCGAGGCGAGCAGGATGTTCGCGCCGACGGCGGCCCGCAGGGCCTCGATCAGGTCGTCCTCGCCGAGCCCGGCGACCTCGGCGAGCAGTTCGTACTCGACGGTGGAGCCGCCCTCGGCGACGATCCGCGCCACCCTCTGGGTGTCCTCGGGCAGTTCCTCGACGCGTACGAGGAGCAGGTCGCGCAGGGAGTCGGTGAGGCCCGCGCAGCTGCCGCCGTGGGTGGCGACGGCGAGTTCCTCGACGAAGAAGGCGTTGCCGTCGGAGCGCTCGAATATCTCGTCCACCAGGAACTGTTCGGGTTCGGCGGCGAATATCCCGGCCATCTGGCGGGCGACCTCGTCCTTGCTGAAGCGGCCGAGTTCGATGCGCCGCACGGTGCGCAGCCGGTCCAGTTCGGCGAGCAGGGGCCGCAGCGGGTGGCGGCGGTGGATGTCGTCGGCGCGGTAGGTGGCGAGGAGGACGAGGCGGCCGCCGCGCAGGGTGCGGAAGAGGTAGGCGAGGAGGTGGCGGGTGGAGGCGTCCGCCCAGTGCAGGTCCTCCAGGGCGACGACGACGGTGCGTTCGCGGGAGAGGCGCTCCAGGAGGCGGGCGGTGAGTTCGAAGAGCCGCGCCATGCCCTGCTCGTCGTTTCCGCCGCCGGGTCCGTTGGGGTGGGGGGCGGCGCCGGCCAGTTCGGGCAGGATCCGGGCGAGTTCCTCCTCCTGTCCCTCGGCGGCCGCGGCCAGTTCGTCGGGCAGTTGGCGGCGCAGGGCGCGCAGGGCGGTGGAGAAGGGGGCGAACGGCAGGCCGTCGGCTCCGATCTCCACGCAGCCGCCGAGCGCGACGACGGCGCCCCGCTTCTGGGCGGCTTCGACGAACTCCTCGACGAGGCGGGTCTTGCCGACGCCCGCCTCGCCGCCGAGCAGCAACGCCTGCGGCTCACCCGTGCCCGGGTTCCCGGCTCCTTCGAGCGGGGTTCCCGTGGCACGGGCGAGCGCTTCGTTCAGAATGCCCAGTTCGTCGGAGCGGCCGACGAACACGGGACTGACGGACCTGGTCTGCACGCCCGCGAGCATCGCACAGAGATCGCGCGATGCGGCACCCGATATCCGCGGAGCGGTCACCGGCGCCGGCGCGTTCACCTCAGGCGGCCCGTGTGAAGCGGGTCTTCCAGAGGGGCACGCTCACCCGCCCCCCGGCTTCGTCGCGGCCGGAGCGGCGGGCGGCGGCGCGGTTTCCGCGGGCCTCGCGGATCAGGCGGCGGCGGTCGGCCTCCCGGACGAGGTCGGCGGCGCGCATCTGGTACATCTCGTACTCGAACATCTTGTACCCCTCGGCTTGTCTGGGTGGTGCGTTGTGGTGGTCATCGCCGGTGTCGCTCTCTGCGATGTCTCCACTCTCGTCTCCCAGAGGGGTCCGCCGCATCGGGCGGGTTCCGCATCTCCCGAGGGCGGGGGGCCTTAGGTACGACGAGGGGCGGGCCGGGGGCCTTAGCCCCTGACCCGCCCCTGCCTTACGTAAGGACCCAGTGCCTCAGGAAGGTGCCGACGGCAGGCCGAGCAGCAGGTCGGAGTACTTGGCCACGGCGAGGATCAGTCCGATCACGCCGAGCGCGACGCCCGCCCACGCCACGGACTTGATCCAGGGCGCCTGCTCCTTGCCGGGGGCGCCGAACGCGGGCCTGACCAGCACCACGAAGCCGATGACCAGCGCGGAGAGCGCGAAGATGCCGGCGACCAGCGCGGTGGCCTGCCAGGAGTCGCCGTACATGGCCTGGAGCTGGTCGGAGACGCTCGCGGACTGCTTGGTCTCCAGCTGCCCCATGATGTTCGAGCGTGCCCCGGCGATCGTGCCGAGCCAGCCGCCGGAGAGGCCGATCACGCCGAGCGCGGCGGAGACGACGGCGGCGGCGCCCTGACCGACGCCGGTGGAGCCGGCGGACGCGACGGCCTCGGCGTCGGCATCGGCGTCGGCCTCAATGCCGGTTTCGGCGTCGGTGTCGGTCACTTCACCGGTGTCGGTCACTTCACCGGTCTCGGCCTCGACTTCGGCCTCGGCCTCGGCGGCACCCTTGGCACCGGCCGCGTCATCTGTCTTAGTACCCATGCTCCGCACCGTACGGACGGAGTCTGAGAGCACTCTTAACGCGCGTCCCGCGCCGCCCCCGCGTCCCGCACCGCCCGCCACTCCGGAGCGAGGACGGACCACACCTCCATGTCGTGCCGCACCCCCTGCCAGGGGAAGCTCTCGCGCAGCACGCCGTCCCTGGTGAAGCCGAGCCGCTGGGCGGCGGCCTTGCTGCGGTCGTTGCGGGACGAGACCAGCCACTCCACGCGGTGCATGCCGCGCTGCTCGACGGCCCAGTCGATGACGATCCGCGAGGCCTTGTTCACCAGCCCGCGCCCGGCGGCCGACGGCTCCAGCCAGACGCCCAGCTCGCAGCTCTCGGAGCTGGTGTCGAAGATCCGGAAGAGGGCACCGCCGACGAGCGTGCCGTCCAGCCAGATGCCGTAGAGGCGCCCGGTGTCGGCGGCCGCCCTCTCGGCGTATCTCCGCAGGAAGCCGCGCGCCGTCTCCAGGTCCTTCACGTCCACGGTGAAGGGCACCCACGGCCCCGCGTACTCGCGCGCCCGGTCGACGTGCTCGATGAACTCCGCCGCCTGCCACGGCTCGAGCGGCCGCAGCTCAGCGCCCTCGGCCAGCGATATCGCGAACATCCCGCTCCTTCAGCCCCTGTGCGTCCGCGTCTTCGTCCCGACGCTCGGGGATCTTCGCACGCCCGCCGCGCGGATTCGAGCGACTTTCGGGCGGCTCGATGCTGATGCGCGGCAGTACGCGGTCCAGGCGCCGCGGCAGCCACCAGTTGGCGCCGCCGAGCATGTGCATGAGGGCCGGCACCAGCAGCGTCCGCAGGACGAAGGCGTCGAGGGCGACGGCCGCCGCGAGCGCGATGCCGAACATCGCGATGACGCGGTCGCCGCTGAGGACGAAGGCGAGGAAGACCGAGATCATGATCACGGCCGCGGAGTTGATCACGCGGCTGGTCTCGGCCAGGCCGACCCGCACGGCCCGCCGGTTGTCGCCGGTCTCCAGCCACTCCTCGTACATCCTGCTGACCAGGAACACCTGGTAGTCCATGGAGAGCCCGAAGAGGACGGACACCATGATCACGGGCAGGAAGGGCTCGATCGGCCCGGCCCTGCCGAGGCCGAGCAGCTCGCTCCCCCAGCCCCACTGGAAGATCGCGACGACGATCCCGAACGCGGAGGCGACGGCGGCGACGTTCATCACGGCGGCCTTGAGCGGGATGCCGATGGAGCGGAAGGCCAGCAGGAGGAGGACGCAGCCGAGCCCGATGACGACGCCCACGAAGAGCGGCAGCTTCCCGACGATGATCTCCGCGAAGTCGTCGTAGCTCGCGGTGACGCCGCCGACCGCGATGTCCAGGGAGCTGTCCGCCTCGGCCGCGGGCAGCACGTGCGCGCGCAGCCGGTCGACGAGGTCGCTGGTCGCCTCGGACTGGGGGGAGGAGTCGGGGACGACGGTGAGGAAGGCGGTGCGGCCGTTCTCGTCGTACGTCACCGGGGTCACGGAGGCGACGCCCTCGGTCGATTCCAGTGTGGTGCCGAGGTCGTCGAGGGCGTTGCGGTCGCCCGCGCCGTAGACCTGGCTGACCAGGGTCAGGGGGCCGTTGACTCCGGGGCCGAAGCCGTCGGCGAGCAGGTCGTAGGCCTGCCGTGTGGTGGCGGTCGCGGGGTTGTTGCCCTGGTCGGAGGTGCCCAGGTGCAGGGCGAACGCGGGCAGCGCGAGCACGGCCATGACGAGGACGGCGATACCGCCGAGGAGCTTCGGGTGGCGTTCGACGAAGGCGGCCCAGCGGGCGGCGAGCCCGGTCGGCAGCTCCGGCTGCGGCCCCTGCTCGGTGAGCCTGCGGCGTTCGCGGCGGCTGAGGGCGCGCGGCCCGATCCAGGAGAGCAGCGCGGGCAGCAGGGTCACGGACGCGGCGACGGTGAGGATCACGGTGAGCGAGGCGGCGATCGCGACGCCGTTGAGGAAGCTGAGCCGCAGGATGAGCATGCCGAGCAGGGCGATGCAGACGGTGGCGCCCGCGAAGACGACCGCGCGCCCGGTGGTGGCCACCGCCCGCTCGGCGGCCTCGGCGACGGGCAGGCCGCGTTTGAGGCCCTTGCGGTGCCGGGTCACGATGAACAACGCGTAGTCGATGCCGACTCCGAGGCCGATCAGCGTGCCCAGCATCGGAGCGAAGTCGGCGACGGTCATCACCTGGCCGAGCAGCACTATTCCCGCGTACGCGGTGCCGACGGACACCAGCGCGGTGGCGATGGGCAGCACCGAGGCGGCGAGCGAACCGAAGGCCAGGAAGAGCACGACGGCGGCGACGGCGACCCCGACGATCTCGGCGACCTTCGCGCTCTTGGACTCGGTGAGCCCGATGGCGGTGCCGCCGAGTTCGACCTCCAGGCCCTCGGACTCGGCGGCCTTGGCGGTGTCGACGACCTGCTGGGCGTCGGCCTTGTCGAGGTCGTCGGCCTGTGCGCGGAAGGTGAGGGTGGCGTAGGCGGTGCGGCCGTCCTGGCTGATCCGTCCCGCGCCCTCACGGTCGTACGGGCTGGTCACGGAGGCCACGGCGGGCAGGTCGGCGAGCTTGTCCAGGGTCTCGGACATGGTCTGCTCGACATCGGCGGCGCGGACGGCGGCGACGCGCCCCGAGGCATCGGGGCCGGTGTGCCAGACGACGGTGTCGCTGTCGCCGCCGAGGCCGTGGAACCCCTTGTCCAGGAGCTGGGTCGCGCGGCCGGACTCGGTGCCGGGGACCTCGTAGTCGTTCGAGTACGAGGATCCGGCGACGGTGGCGGCGGTCGCGGTGCCGCCGAGCGCGAGGAGCCAGAGCAGAACGGCGAGAAGACGGTGCCTGACGCACCACCGTGCGAGTGCTCCCACGTACTGGCTCCCTGGGGTGATTCGTGGATCTTTATCGGGAACAGCAGTGAATCAACTGAACAGCCCGCAAAGAACGCATAGCGGCGACATGAGCGCCAGAAACACCTTGACAGCCCTTGGTGATCCTTAGTCCCTTTCGTGGCCATACTCACAAGGGCACAAGGTGTGCGCGGAAGTCCCTCGGGAAACCTCCGCGCACCCGCGCGTGCGTCGCGTCAGCCCGAGACGCTCACGCGTCCGTTCTCTATGTGGCCCATGAGGCGGCGCCGGAAGGCGGTGTCGCGGTCGGTGGTGACCTCGATGTCGTACCAGCCGTGCTCGTCCTCGGTCCGCCAGGCGACGGTACGGCTGCTGCCCGCCCGGACACGGACGGTCCGCGTCCGGCGCCGGATGTCCTCCTCGTCCACGTATCCGAGCGGCTTGACCGTGAAGACCAGATCCGCGCGGCCGCGACTGGCCAGGGTGAGGTGGATCTCGCGGCGGGTGATCGCGGAGGCGAGCCGCGCGCCGCCGTCGCTGCCGCCCTTGCCCGCCGTGCCGCCCTTGCCTCCGCCTGCCGTGCCGCCCGCGAACTCGCGCCGGAAGCCGTTCGGCCCCGTGACGGTGAACGCGTACGTGTCACCCGGCACCGGCACGGTCCAGGAGCCCTTGCGCACGACGTCCTGGTGCTGGGGCACCGGGAACTCGCCGGCGTAGGGGTAGAGCGCGAAGTGCGCGCTGGAGCTGCCGCCGTTGCGCAGCCGCACCGTGAGCGTGCCGTCCTCGGCGGGGCGTACGTCGGCGTCGGGCTGGTACGGCAGCGGGCGGGCACGCCGGACACCGGGCTCCTGGACCGGCATGGCTTGCTTCAGGGGCGGCTGGGGCTTCCAGCGTCCAGTGAATGCCGGGATCGGGCCGGGCCGCTCGACGTCCGGCTGCCGGTGGGCGCGCCGGAAGTCGAAGGCGCCGGTGAGGTCGCCGGTGACCTTGCGGCGCCAGTCACTGATGTTGGGCTCCTTGACACCGGTCCACTTCTCCAGGAAGCGCACGACGGAGGTGTGGTCGAAGACCTCGGAGCAGACGTAGCCGCCGACGGTCCACGGCGAGACGACGAGCATCGGCACGCGCATGCCGAGCCCGGTCGGCTTCCCTTCCCAGCGCTCCTCCTTCTCCTGGGCGGAGTCGCCACCGGGCACGGGCGGCGGGACGTGGTCGAAGAAGCCGTCGTTCTCGTCGTAGTTGATGAAGACGGCGGTGCGGCGCCACACCTCGGGGTGGGAGGCGAGGGCGTCGAGGATCTTGTAGACGATGGTCGCGCTGTGGATCGGCGAGGAGACGCCGGGGTGCTCGGAGTCCACCGCGGACGGCACCAGATAGGTGACCTTCGCCAGCTTGCCGCCCGCGACGTCCTCGGCGAACTTTTCGACGAGCTTGCCGGTCGGCACGCGCCGCAGCCCGCGCTCGAACAGGGACCGCTCGCGCTTGCTCAGCGTGGCGACGCCCTCGTCCAGGGTGGCGAGCAGCTTGGCGCGCTCGGCCTCGTCCCTGGTGTCGCGCACCTTGGCGTAGAAGGCCTCCATGAAGGTGAGGCCGGTCTTGGCCAGGGCCTTGCGGGCGATGGCCTTGAAGGTGGTGAAGAACTCGATCTGGTTGTCGGTGAAGTTCTCCCACTCCGTGTACGTCCGCCAGCTCACGCCCGCCTTCTCCAGGCGCTCGGCGTACGTGCCCCAGCCGTAGCCGGGGTGGGTGCCCTCGGCGTACGCGTCATTGCCGACGGCCCGCTTGCCGTTCGCCTCGTAGCCCGTCCTCCCGCTCCACAGGTGGTTGCGGTTGGGGCTGGTGGAGGTGTGGATGGAGGAGTGGTAGGCGTCGCAGACGGTGAAGGTGTCGGCGAGTTCGTAGTGCAGCGGGATGTCCTCGCGCGTGTAGTACGCCATGGTGGCCGCCGTCTTGGCGGTGATCCAGCCGTCCATCCAGCCGTCGCGCCAGGCCTTGGCCCCGCCGCTCCAGGAGTGGTCCAGGTCGCCGATGTACTGGAGGTCCTTGGCTTGCGTCCTCGCGGCCTCGCGGACGGGGAAGGGCAGGACGGTGTGCGCACCGCCGGGCTGCTCGAACACCGATGTGCCGCCGGGCAGCCGGATGGCGTTGCGGTCACCGAAGCCGCGTACCCCGCGCAGGGAGCCGAAGTAGTGGTCGAAGGAGCGGTTCTCCTGCATCAGGATCACGACGTGCTCGATCGAGTCGAGACCGCCGCCGCGCGGCGGCTCGTGCGCGAGCGCCTCCCTCAGCGAGGGCGGCAGGAAGGAACCGGCGGTGGCCGCGCCGAGCGCGCCGCCGCCGATCGCCATCAGGCGTCTGCGCGAAATCTCCGGAGTCACGTACGACCTCCCAGTAGTCCTGGCCGACAGCCAATGGTCCGCTGGTGATCCATTGACCTGTTCCGCCGGGACGCTAGTGACGTCCGGTTTCCTTGTGAAGGCCGAGGGTCAAAGTCGGGGTGAACGTCCAAAAGGTCCCGGACGCGCGGGCGTTGGCGGGCCGCGTCGGCGCCCCCTTCGCGAGGGCGTTGTCAGTGGGGGGTGCCATCCTCGGAGGCATGGAGATCACCGCGCGCCTCGCCGCCTTCACGGACCTGGCCGGCCCGCCGCCCGACGCCGTGCCCGCCGTCGACTGGGCCGCGGTGGAGGCCTGGCTCGAAGTCCCCCTCCCGGCTGACTACAAGGCGCTGGTCTCGGCGTACGGCCCGGTCGAGATAGGTGACGGCGTCGCGGCCATCCGCCTGCACACCCCGTGCGTCAGCGCCGACGGGCGGTATGAATACGGGGCCTGGGTGGTCGAGACCCACCGCCACTCCGCGATCCGGCCGCGCATGTTCACCCGGGAACGGCGCCGCTTCCTGCCCGAGGAGGGCGGCCTCCTCGCCCTCGCCACGACGGCGGGCGGCGACCACCTGTTCTGGGACACCTCGGTGTCGAAGGACCCGGACGCGTGGCCGGTGGTGCTCCTGACCACGTCCATCGCCGTCGGCGAGGGCGAGCCCTGGGTGTCTTACGAAGTCCCGCTGCTCGACGTGCTGTCGGCGCCCGCCCGCGAGAGCGCAGCTGCGCGGGAGGGTGTGGCCGTCCGCGCCTGGGCGCCGCTGGCCGGCGCCCGCCCCTGGTCCCCGCCGCCCCGGGGTGCGTACGTCGACGCCCGCCAGCACGCCGCGCTCACCGAGGGCGAGGGCCTGGCGGCGGTCACCGCGCTGATACCCCCGCCGCTCGACCCGCACCTGGGCGAGGGCACCTGGGAGCAGGTCTTCGAGCGGCTCGGCACCCGGCTGCCCCCGGACTTCGTGGCGCTCTCGGAGCGGTACGGCGCGGGGAACTGGAGCTGGTGGCTCGACATGCCCGCTCCCCTGGACCTGCGCAGCCGCCGCGGGCTCGCGGCCGGCGTCGAGGAGATGCTGGAGGGCTACCGCGACCTGCGTGAGGGGCATCCCCAGTACTACCCCCTGCCCGCCTGGCCGGAGCCGGGCGGCTTCCTGCCGTTCGCCTCGACCATCGACGGGGACATGATCGGCTGGTGCGCCGAGGGAGAGCCCGACAAGTGGCGCGTCGCCGTCGATCCGCGCCACAGTGACCAAGGCCCGCCGCTGCCGGGGAACTTCACCGAGACGCTGCTGGACTGGCTGCGCGGCGACGGCCCGGCCACCGCCGGCTTCCACGGACTGCGCGCGGACCAGGACCCGTTGGAGTACATGTTCTTCGAGCCGTTCGGACCGCGCGGGGCCGGGTGACCGTGCTCTCGCCGGGCCTCCGGGTACGCGGGAGGGGACGGCGCCCCTGTCGGGTGCGCCGCCCCCTCCCGCGGGCGAAGAGACCGTCAGCCCTCGCTGACGCCCAGCTTCTCCAGGATGAGTTCCTTGACGCGGGCCGCGTCCGCCTGGCCGCGGGTGGCCTTCATGACCGCGCCGACCAGGGCGCCGACCGCCGCGACCTTGCCGCCGCGGATCTTCTCGGCGATGGCGGCGTTGCCGGCGATGGCCTCGTCGACGGCGGCTGTGAGGGCACCCTCGTCCGAGACGACCTTCAGGCCGCGCTTCTCGACGACCTCGTCCGGCGTGCCCTCGCCCTTCAGAACGCCCTCGATGACCTGGCGGGCCAGCTTGTCGTTCAGGTCACCGGAGGCGACCAGCTCGGTGACGCGGGCGACGTGCTCCGGGGTGATCGGCAGTGCGCCCAGCTCCACGCCCTGCTCGTTGGCGTGGCGGGCCAGCTCGCCCATCCACCACTTGCGGGCCGACGCGGCGTCCGCGCCCGCGTTGACGGTGGCGACGATCGGGCCGATGGCGTCGGCGTTGAGGATCGACTGCATGTCGTGCTCGGAGATGCCCCACTCCTCGCGGAGCCGGTTGCGGCGCAGCCGCGGCAGCTCCGGGAGTCCGGCGCGCAGCTCCTCGACCCACTCGCGGGACGGGGCGACGGGGACGAGGTCGGGCTCCGGGAAGTACCGGTAGTCCTCGGCGTTGTCCTTGATGCGGCCGGAGGTCGTGGAGCCGTCCTCCTCGTGGAAGTGACGGGTCTCCTGGATGATCGTGCCGCCCGAGGAGAGCACCGCCGCGTGGCGCTGGATCTCGAAGCGCGCCGCGCGCTCCACGGAACGCAGCGAGTTCACGTTCTTCGTCTCGCTGCGCGTGCCGAACTTCTCCTGGCCCCTGGGACGCAAGGAGAGGTTCACGTCGCAGCGCATCTGGCCCTTGTCCATGCGGGCCTCGGAGACGCCGAGCGCCTTGATCAGCTCGCGCAGCTCGGCGACGTACGCCTTGGCGACCTCGGGGGCGCGCTCGCCCGCGCCCTCGATCGGCTTGGTGACGATCTCGATGAGCGGGATACCGGCGCGGTTGTAGTCCAGGAGCGAGTGCGAGGCGCCGTGGATACGGCCCGTCGCACCGCCCACGTGCGTGGACTTGCCGGTGTCCTCCTCCATGTGGGCGCGCTCGATCTCCACGCGGAAGACCTCGCCGTCCTCCAGCTGGACGTCCAGATAGCCGTTGAAGGCGATCGGCTCGTCGTACTGGGAGGTCTGGAAGTTCTTCGGCATGTCCGGATAGAAGTAGTTCTTCCGGGCGAAGCGGCACCACTCGGCGATCTCGCAGTGCAGCGCGAGGCCGATCTTGATGGCGGACTCGACGCCGATCTCGTTCACGACCGGCAGCGCGCCGGGCAGGCCGAGGCAGGTCGGGCAGGTCTGGCTGTTCGCGCCCTGCTTGAGCGTGGTCGAGCAGCCGCAGAACATCTTGGTCTTGGTGCCCAGCTCGACATGGACCTCAAGGCCCATGACGGGGTCGTACGTCGCGAGGGCTTCCTCGTACGACACCAGGTCGGTAGTGACAGTCACGGTGAAACTTTCCCTCTCAGCCCAGCAGGACGTCGTCGTCGCCGAGGCGCTTGAGCTCCCGCAGGAGCAGCGCGACGCCGGTGGCGATGGCGGCAGCGGACACGACGGCGTCCACGAGGCGGAGCGTGTCGTGTTCGTAGCGGGCCTTCTTGGCCTGCTTGAGCACGGAGACCGCCCCGAACGCGGTGGTGCCGATCGACAGATACGTACCGGTCTTGGACTTCTTGAAGCCCTTGGCCTTGTTCAGAGCGCTCACAGCGACGGTGCCTCCTCGAGCAGCGGGTGACCCCACTTTTCCACGAAGGCGGCCTCGACGGCGGCACCCACCTTGTACAGGCGGTCGTCCTTCATGGCAGGGGCGATGATCTGCAATCCGACGGGCAGGCCGTCCTCCGGCGCGAGGCCGCAGGGCAGCGACATGGCGGAGTTGCCCGCCAGGTTGGTCGGGATGGTGCACAGGTCGGCCAGGTACATGGCCATCGGGTCGTCGGCGCGCTCCCCGATCGGGAAGGCGGTGGTCGGGGTCGTCGGGGAGACGATCACGTCGACCTGCTCGAAGGCCGCCTCGAACTCACGGGTGATGAGCGTGCGGACCTTCTGGGCGCTTCCGTAGTACGCGTCGTAGTAGCCGGAGCTGAGCGCGTACGTGCCGAGGATGATGCGGCGCTTGACCTCGTCGCCGAAGCCGGCCTCGCGGGTGAGCGCGGTGACGTCCTCGGCGGACTTCGTACCGTCGTCGCCGACGCGCAGGCCGTAGCGCATGGCGTCGAACCGGGCGAGGTTCGAGGAGCACTCGGACGGCGCGATCAGGTAGTACGCGGACAGCGCCAGGTCGAACGTCGGGCAGTCCAGCTCGACGATCTCGGCGCCGAGCGACTTGAGCAGCTCGACGGACTCGTCGAAGCGCTGGACGACACCGGCCTGGTAGCCCTCGCCGCGGAACTGCTTGACGACGCCTACGCGCATGCCCTGGACGGAGCCGTTGCGCGCGGCCTCGACGACCGGCGGGACCGGGGCGTCGATGGACGTCGAGTCCAGCTCGTCGTGGCCTGCGATGGCCTCGTGCAGCAGCGCGGCGTCGAGGACGGTGCGGGCGCAGGGGCCGCCCTGGTCCAGGGAGCTGGAGAAGGCGACCATGCCGTAGCGGGAGACGCCGCCGTAGGTGGGCTTGACGCCGACCGTGCCGGTGACGGCCGCGGGCTGGCGGATGGAGCCGCCGGTGTCCGTGCCGAGGGTCAGCGGGGCCTCGTAGGCGGCGAGGGCGGCGGCCGAGCCGCCTCCGGAGCCGCCGGGGATGCGGGTGAGGTCCCAGGGGTTGCCGGTGGGGCCGAAGGCGCTGTTCTCGGTGGAGGACCCCATGGCGAACTCGTCCATGTTGGTCTTGCCGAGGATGACGACGTCGGCGGCCTTCAGCCTCTTGGTGACGGTCGCGTCGTACGGCGGGATCCAGCCCTCGAGGATCTTGGAGCCGACCGTGGTCGGGATGCCCTCGGTGGTGAAGATGTCCTTGAGCGCGACGGGAACGCCGGCCAGCGGGCCGAGCTTCTCGCCCCTGGCGCGCTTCTCGTCGACGGCGCGGGCCTGCGCGAGGGCGCCCTCGCGGTCGACGTACAGGAAGGCGTGCACCTTCTCGTCGACGGCGTCGATGCGGGCCAGGTGGGCCTCGGTGACCTCGACGGCCGTCAGCTCGCCGGAAGCGATTTTCGCCGCGATCTCGGCGGCGGTGAGCTTGATGATGTCCGTCATGTTCTTAGTCCTCCCCCAGGATCTGCGGCACCTTGAAACGCTGCTGCTCCTGGGCGGGGGCGCCCGAGAGCGCCTGCTCGGGGGTGAGCGACGGACGGACCTCGTCCGCGCGCATGACGTTCGTCAGCGGCAGCGGGTGCGAGGTCGGCGGTACGTCTTGGTCGGCGACCTCCGAGACGCGGGCGACCGCGCCGATGATGTCGTCGAGCTGTCCGGCGAAGTGGTCGAGCTCCTCGGCCTTCAGCTCCAGACGTGCAAGGCGGGCGAGGTGGGCGACCTCCTCGCGCGTGATGCCAGGCATGCGGCGATCCTCAGGGGTGAGTGTGCGGGTTGTGACCCCAATCCTATGGGGCGCGATGGCGTGGCCGTTAAACGGTTTCCCCCGGCGGCTCCGTAGGAAGCTTCTCGCCGCTCCGCGGCGGGCCTCTCCCACCCACCCGCCCATGTGCCCCGCACCGCCTCGTACCCCAGGAGCAGCCCCGCACGGGAGAGCGGCAGACGCCTACTTCACCACATGCCCCGAGGATTCCCCCACGTCGGAGCCTTCAGCGAGGGCCGCCGCCTCCGCCGCGACGTCCACCGGGCGGCGCCAGCCGCGCGAGCCCCGCGCCCGCAGCCACGCGGTGGTCTCGTCGGGCGGCATCGCCGCGGCGACCAGCCACCCCTGCACCGCGTCGCACCCGAGGTCCCGCAGCCGCTCCCACGTCTCGTCGTCCTCGACGCCCTCGGCGACGACGAGCAGCCCCAGGGAGTGCGCGAGGTCCACCGTGCAACGGACGATCGAGGCGTCCTCGTCGTCGATGGCGAGCCGCGCCACGAAGGAGCGGTCGATCTTCAGCTCGCTCACCGGCAGCCGCCGCAGGTGGACCAGCGAGGAGTACCCCGTGCCGAAGTCGTCGAGCGACATCTTGACGCCGTGCCCGGTGAGCCCGGCCAGGGTGTCCGCGGCCCGCTGCGGGTCCTCCAGGAGCACGTGCTCGGTTATCTCCAGTTGCAACGCCCCCGCGGGGACGCCGTGCCGGGCCAGGCGTGCCGCGACCGCGCCCGCGAAGCCGGGGGTGTGGACGTCACGCGGTGAGACGTTGACCGCGACGGGGACCTTCAGGCCCTGCGCCTGCCACTTGGCGACCTGGCCGAGGGCGGACTCCAGGACGTACTCCGTCAGGTGCGGCATGAGTCCGGACGACTCGGCGATGGCGATGAACTCGTCCGGCGGCACCTTGCCGCGCTCGGGGTGCACCCAGCGCACCAGCGCCTCCAGGCCCGCGACCTTGCCGTCGAAGCGGACCTTGGGCTGGTAGTGCAGCTCGACGTCGCCCGCGTCCAGCGCCCGCCGCAGGTCCCCCAACAGGCCGAGCCGGTCCGGGGTGTTGGAGTCCCGCTTGGATTCGTACACCTCGACGCCCGTGCGGTCCCGCTTCGCCTGGTACATCGCCACGTCCGCCCGCCGCAGCAGCCCCTCCGCGTCGAGCGCGTGATCGGGGAAGACGGCGAGGCCCGCGCTGGCCTCCAGGACGAGGGTCAGGCCGTCCAGGTCGAGGGGCGAGCCGAGCGCCGCGACCAGCTGACGGGCCACGCGCGTGGCGGACGTCGTGGAGTCGGCGATGGGGAGGAGCACGGCGAACTCGTCGCCGCCGAGCCGGGCCGCCTCCGCGCCGCGCGGCAGCGCGAGCCGCAGCCGGTCCGCTATCTGCAACAGCAGCCGGTCACCGGCGAGGTGCCCGAGCGTGTCGTTGACCGACCGGAAGCGGTCCATGTCGATCAGCATCAGGGCGGACCTCGCCCCGATCCGCTCGGCGTCGTCGAGGGCGGTCCAGGTCCGCTCAAGGAGCCACTGCCGGTTGGGCAGCCCGGTGAGCGGGTCCCTCAGCTGCTCCTCCGCGCGGGCGCGGGCGATCCACAGGGTGGAGTCGAGCGCGACCAGCGGGATCGCGAAGAGGGGCAGCAGGATCGGCAGCGAGGTGGCCACCACGCAGATGAGCGGGGCGATGCCGAGCAGCGCGATGCCGAGAAGTCCTTGGCGCACCAGGGCCGTTCGGGTGACGGTCGGCAGGGCGCCGGTGCGCGGGGCGTGGACGTACCAGAGCAGTACGCGCGTGACGACGAGGTAGGCGACGGCGACCAGGGCCACCTCGGGGGCGGTGTACAGGTCCCAGGTCTCGGGGAGCCAGGGCGATTCGGCTGTCGGTGACGTGCCGAACGCGGCCAGGGTGAGGGCGCCCGCACCGATGCCGAGGATGTCGACGGCGCCGTGCAGGACGCCCTGGCGCCAGCGGTGCCTGCGCGCGACGCCGACGAGGACGACGACGGTGAGGCTGACCATGCCGGCGGGCACCCACCCGTAGAGCAGGAGCACGGCGACGGTGAGCGCCCCGCCGGACCCCGTGCCGCCCCACCAGCGGTCCCGGCCGAGGGCGACGAGGTGGCCGACGATGAGGCCGGTGAGGACGGCGAGGGACCAGCCCGCGGCCCCGGAGGGGAAGAGGGTGTGCCGGCCCGTGAGGGCCTGGACGAAGCCGGTGCCGAGCAGCACCGCGGCGGCCGTGACGACCACGATGGGCAGCAGCGGCCAGGGGTCGCGGGGCTCCGGGGCGGTGGGGCCGCCCGCCAGGGCCACGGCGCTCTCCGTGCCGTGGCCGGTCGCGGACGAGGTCCAGGCCCGCTCGCGGGGTTCGATGGCGGTGCTCACCGCACCGGCCTGCGGTGTGGTGGAGCCCGGGTCGGCGGACTGCACGGTCCGGCGGCCGCGGAGCCAGGTGCCCGGCGCGCGCCACCGGCGCGCGCGCAGCGGTGAGTCCGGGGCGGCGCTCTCGGTCGGTTCCATTCCCGTCCCTCTCACAGCCGGCGGTGCCCACGCCACACGGACTCGGCCCAAGGTCGACCGGGCCCGCACATTCGTTCCCCAGCTCTGGACGAGCAAGGGGATGCACTGCTCCCGAACTCGTGCCGAGCAGGGGATGCCCCCTTCCACGCTCTTGTTGAGCAGGAGATGCCCCGGTCGCAGCGGGGCACGGCAGGCGCACACCTCAACAGTAGGCCGCAGAAGGCTTCCACGGGCAGCGGTCGACTACGGTTGCCCGAATGCGACCCGGCCACCCGTATGCATCTGGTATGCGCTGAACGGGTGGCCTTCAACCGCTACTCCTCGGTCGGAAGCGCGACTTCCCTCGCCGCGTCCGGTCCCTGTTCCAGCAGCACAACGAAGCCTTCCTCGTTGAGAACCGGAACCTTCACCTGCATCGCCTTGTCGTACTTCGAACCGGGGTTGTCCCCGACGACCACGAAAGACGTCTTCTTCGAAACGGAACCGGTCACCTTCGCGCCCCGGGTCTGGAGCGCCTCTTTCGCGCCATCCCGGGTGTAGTGCTCCAGCGTTCCGGTCACGACGACGGTGAGGCCCGCCAGGGGGCGGGGGCCCTCGTCCTCTCCGCTCGACTCCTCCTCCATGCGCACCCCGGCCGCCCGCCACTTGCGGAGGATCTCGCGGTGCCACTCCTCGGTGAACCACTGTTTGAGGGAGGCGGCGATGATCGGGCCGACGCCCTCCACCGCTGCCAGCTCCTCCTCGGTGGCCTGTTCGATGCGGTCGATGGAGCGGAACTCCCGGGCCAGCGCCTCGGCGGCCACCGGGCCGACGTGCCGGATCGAGAGGCCGGTGAGGACGCGGGCGAGCGGGCGCTCCTTGGCCGCCGCGATGTTCTCCAGCATGGCGAGGGTGTTCTTCTTCGCCTCGCCCTTCTGGTTGGCGAAGAAGGTGACGACCTTCTCCTCGCCGGTCTTGGGGTCGCGCTTGGGCAGGCCGGAGTCCTGGTCGAGGACGTAGGACTTGATGGGCAGCAGCTCCTCGACCTTCAGGTCGAAGATGTCCCCCTCGTCGAGGATCGGCGGCTGGGCGGGCTCCAGGGGTCTGGTCAGCGCGGCCGCGGCGACGTAGCCGAAGTTCTCGATGTCGAGGGACTTTCGGCCGGCCAGATAGAAGAGGCGTTCACGCAACTGGGCCGGGCACGACTGGGCGTTGGGGCAGCGGAGGTCGATGTCGGCCTCCTTCATCGGGCGCAGCGGCGTGCCGCACTCGGGGCACTCGCTGGGCATCTCGAACTCCCGCTCGGTGCCGTCCCGCAGGTCCACGACGGGGCCGAGGATCTCCGGGATGACGTCGCCCGCCTTGCGCAGCACCACTGTGTCCCCGATGAAGACGCCCTTCTTCTTCACCACGTCCTGGTTGTGCAGGGTCGCGAACTCCACCTCGGAGCCCGCGACGGTGACGGGCTCCACCTGGGCGTACGGCGTGACGCGCCCGGTGCGGCCGACGCCGACGCGGATGTTGACCAGCTTGGTGTTGACCTCCTCGGGCGCGTACTTCCAGGCGATCGCCCAGCGCGGGGCGCGCGAGGTGGAGCCGAGGCGTCCTTGCAGCGGGATCTCGTCCAGCTTGACGACGACGCCGTCGATCTCGTGCTCCACGGAGTGGCGGTTGTCTCCGAAGTACGTGATGAAGTCCCGTACCCCGTCGAGGCCGTCGACCACCTTGTTGTGCTGGGCGGTGGGCAGGCCCCATTCGTGGAGCAGGTCGTAGGCGTGGCTGAGGCAGTCGATGTCGAAGCCCTCGCGGGCGCCGATGCCGTGCACGACCATGTGCAGCGGGCGGGTCGCGGTGACGCGCGGGTCCTTCTGGCGCAGCGAACCCGCCGCCGCGTTGCGGGGGTTGGCGAAGGGCTTGTCGCCCGCCTCCACCAGGCGGGCGTTCAGCTCCTCGAACTTCTCCATGGGGAAGAAGACCTCGCCGCGGATCTCGACGAGGGCGGGGACGCGGTCGCCCTTGAGGCGCTGGGGGATGTCCGCGATCGTGCGGACGTTCGGCGTGATGTCCTCGCCGGTGCGGCCGTCGCCGCGGGTGGCGGCGCGGGTCAGCCTGCCGTCCTCGTACGTGAGGTTGACCGCGAGGCCGTCGACCTTCAGCTCGCACAGGAAGTGGTACCCCGGGGAGCCGACGTCCTTGGCGACGCGGTCGGCCCAGGAGGCCAGCTCCGCGTCGTCGAAGGCGTTGTCGAGGGAGAGCATGCGCTCGCGGTGCTCGACGGCCGTGAACTCCGTCTCGTACGAACCCGAGACCTTCTGCGTGGGCGAGTCGGGCGTCCGCAGCTCCGGATACTCCTCCTCCAGGGCTTCGAGGGAACGCAGGAGCTTGTCGAACTCGGCGTCGCTGACGACGGGCTGGTCCTTCACGTAGTACCGGAAGCGGTGCTCCTCGATCTGTTCGGCCAGCTGGGCATGCTGATCCCGTGCCTCGGCGGGCACAGAGCCTTGCTGTTCGACAGCCACCGTTTCGTCCTCCCGTTACGTCATACCCAATTACTCAGGGTTGTCTGCGAGCGATCTCGCCGCCTTGACGCAGTGGGCGAGCACCTCGCGCGCATACGCGGGAGAAGCCCCCGCGAGACCGCACGACGGAGTGACCGTGACCGACTCCGCGAGCGATCCCGGATTCAGCCCCAGCCTGCGCCACAGCGTCCTGACACCCATGACGCTACCGGCAGGGTCTGACAATCCGCCGTCCACGCCCGGCACGACACCGGCGAAGAGCTTCGTGCCGCCCTCGACCGCCTCACCGATGACGTCGTCGTCACGCTCGGTGAGCAGTGAGAAGTCGAACGAGATCGCGTGGGCCCCGGCGCGGCGCAGGAGCGCGAAGGGGACGTCGGGCGCGCAGGAGTGGACGATCGTGGGCCCGCCGTCCTGGACGGCCAGCACGTCGCGGAGGGTGTCCTCCACGACCTGTCGGTCCACGGCCCGGTGGGTGCGGTACTGGCTGGCGGTCTTGACCTGCCCGCGCAGCACCGCGATGAGCGAGGGCTCGTCGAGTTGCAGCACCACCTGGGCGCCGGGCACCCTGCGGCGCAGGTCGGCGAGGTGTTCGCGCAGGCCCTCGGCCAGCGATCCCGCGAGGTCACGGCAGGCGCCCGGGTCGGAGAGCGCCACTTCGCCGTTCCTCAGCTCCAGGGCCGCGGCGAGCGTCCAGGGGCCGACGGCCTGGACCTTGAGCGGTCCCTCGTACCCCTGGGTGAACTCCTCCAGGGCGTCGAGGTCCTCGCCGAGCCAGGCCCGCGCGCGCCGGGTGTCGCGCCCGGGACGGTCGCCGACGCGCCAACCGCTGGGCTCCACGCGCGCGTACAGGTCGACGAGCATGCCGGCCGTGCGGCCGATCATGTCGGCGCCGGGTCCGCGGGCGGGCAGCTCGGCGAGGTGGGGCATGCCCTCCTCGGGTCCGTCGAAGCTTCCGGTGACGGTCTTCGCGGCCTCGCGGGCGTCGCCGCCGGGCATGGACCCGACGCCGGTCGCCGGGCTCCAGAGCCGCGCGCTCATCGGCCCGGCCGCACGGTGAGGTCGTTGACCTCCGCGTCGCGCGGCAGGTCCAGGGCCATGAGGATCGTGGTGGCGACCGACTCGGGGTCGATCCAGCGGGAGGCGTCGTACTCCTTGCCCTCCTGCTGGTGGACCTTGACCTGCATGGCGCTCGCCGTGCGGCCGGGGTAGACCGAGGTGACCCGGACGCCGTTGCCGTGCTCCTCCTGGCGCAGGGAGTCGGCGAGGGCCTTCAGGCCGTGCTTGGAGGCGGCGTACGCGGACCAGTTGGCATGGGCGCTGAGGCCGGCGCCCGAGTTGACGAAGACCACGTGCCCCTGGGCGGTCCGGAGTTGGGGCAGGAGGTGGCGGGTCAGCTCGGCGGGGGCGATGAGGTTGACGTTGAGCTGGTGGCGCCAGGCCTTGGGGGTCAGCTCGCCGACCGGGCCGAGGTCGACGACGCCCGCGATGTGCAGGAGGGAGTCCACGCGCGCGGGCAGCGACTGGTGCCCGAAGGCCCAGGAGAGCTTGTCGGGGTCGGAGAGGTCGCCGACGAGGGTGCTCGCGCCGGGGAACTCGGCGGCCAGCTCCTTGGCGCGGCCCGCGTCCCGCGCGTGCAGGACCAGTTCGTCGCCGCGTGCGTGCAGACGGCGGGCGACGGCCGCGCCGATGCCGGAGCCGGCCCCGGTGATCACATGTGTAGCCATACCCGCCATGCTCGCATCACTGGGTGCCCGATGATTCCTCCAGGTAGGCCAGGGCGCCGACGGGCTCCTCGGCGAAGAAGACCAGGTCGGTGAGGGGCACGGGCAGGAAGCCCTCGTCCTCCATGCGCCGGAACTGCTCCCTGAGGCCGTCGTAGAAGCCCGCGGAGTTCAGCAGGACGACCGGCTTGGTGTGCTTGCCGTGCTTCTTCAGCTCCAGGATCTCCGTGGCCTCGTCGAGCGTGCCGGTGCCGCCCACCATGATCACGATCGCGTCGGCCTTCTCCAGGAGAAGTGCCTTGCGCTCGGCGAGGTCGCGGGCGATCACCATCTCGTCGGGCTCGGTGACGGCTCTGGCCTTGGCCCCGAGGAAGTCGACGGAGACGCCGACGAGCCGCCCGCCCGCCTCGTGCACACCGTCCGCCACGACCTTCATCAGACCGCTCTCGGACCCGCCCCAGACCAGCGTGTGCCCGCCCTTGCCGAGCAGTTCGGCGAACTCCCTCGCCGGGGCGGTGTAGCGGTCGTCGAGGTCGGCGGCGGAGAGGAAGACACAGATGTTCATGCGCTCACGGTACGGTCCGACACTGACAGCACCTGTCGAGGAGGGTACGTCGTGACCAAGGGACACCGGATCACCGTCGAGCAGGGGACGGACCATGTGCGCGTGGTGCACGAGGGGCAGGTGGTGGCGGAGAGCACCCGCCCGCTGCTGCTGCGCGAGACGGGCTACCCCGTGCGCTACTACCTCCCCCCGGAGGACGTGCGTACGAACCTGCTGACACCGTCGGAGACGACCACGCACTGCCCGTTCAAGGGCACGGCCTCCTACTGGTCGCTGCCCGGCGCGCGGGACGCGGTGTGGGCGTACTTGGAGCCGAAGCCCGAGGTGGCCGCCGTCAAGGACCACTACTGCTTCTACGACGCCGAGGTCACCGGGCGGGAGTAGCCGCCGGTGGCGGCGGTGAACGTCTTGCGGTAGGCGGCCGGTGAGACGCCGAGCACCGCGCGCATGTGCTGGCGCAGGGAGTTGCCGGTGCCGAACCCGGCCCGGTGGGCGACCACGTCCACGGGAAGGTCGCTCGACTCCAGGAGCTGACGGGCCAGTTCGATGCGCTGGGCGGTCAGCCAGCGCCCCGGAGGCATGCCGACCTCCTCCTGGAAGCGGCGCGTGAAGGTCCGCAGGCTCATGCGCGCGTGGGCGGCCAACTCGCCCAGGGGCAGCGGCTCCTGGAGCCGTTCGAGGGCCCACGCGCGCGTGGCGGCCGTCGTGGCGAGCGTGGGCTCGGGAACGGGCCGCTCGATGTACTGCGCCTGCCCGCCCTCGCGCCAGGGCGGGACCACGCAGAAGCGGGCCACGCGATGGGCGACGGCGCTGCCGTGGTCGCGGCGCAGCAGGTGCAGGCAGAGGTCGACGCCCGCGCCCACACCGGCCGCCGTCAGGATGTCGCCGTCGTCCACGAACAGGACGTCCTCGTCGACCGCGACCCGGGGGAAGGTGCGCCGGAAGTGGTCGGCCTCCTTCCAGTGCGTGGTCGCGGGGCGGCCGTCGAGCAGTCCCGCGGCGGCGAGGACGTAGGACGCGGTGCAGAACGACACCCAGCGCGTGCCCGGCCGCACCCGGGCGAGCGCGGCGGCGAGCGGCCCCGGCAGGAGGCCTTCGTCCGTGCCGCCGCAAAGGCGCTCCGTCGGCGGGATCACCACGGTGTCCGCTTCGGCGAGCGCCTCGGGCCCGTGCTCGACGGTCACCTGGAAGCCGGCGTCGGTGCGCACCGGCCTGCCGTCCACCGTGCAGACGACGACGTCGTACAGCGGGCGTCCTTCGGCGTCCTCGGCGGCCCCGAAGATCCGCGGGGGAATGCCCATCTCGAAGGCGTACGCGCCGTCCAGCGCGAGGACCGCCACCCGGTGGCGCCTGTTCGCGGAAGTCGTGGCCGATTGCATGGCCGAATCCTGTCACATCATGGCCAAACTGCCAGCACCGTGCTCGTCGGTCCCGTCGCACCCTGGGTTCGCAAGCCATTGGCTCGACCGAGAACACAGAAGCTCGACCGAGAACTCAGAAGGATGACCATGAAGATGCGTGCCGTAAGCCCCCGCTCCTGGGGCGCCCCCGAGAACCTGGTGCCGGTGGAGGTCGAGCGCCCCGAACCCGGCCTCACCGAGATCCTGGTCCGGGTGCACGCGGCGGGCGTCAACCCCGTCGACTGGAAGACCCGCGCGGAGGGCGCCTTCGGCAGCTGGGGCGACACACCGATCCTCGGCTACGACGTGTCGGGCGTCGTCGAGGAGGTGGGCCCCGGGGTCACGCTGTACTCCCCCGGTGACGAGGTCTTCGGGATGCCCCGCTTCCCCGAGCAGACGGGCGGTTACGCCGAGTACGTCGCCGCGCCCGCCCGGCGCTTCGCGCCCAAGCCCGCGGGCATCGACCACGTCCAGGCCGCCGCGCTGCCGCTCGCGGCGCTCACCGCCTGGCAGGGGCTGATCGAGACGGCGGGCCTGCGCGCCGGGCAGCGCGTGCTGATCCACGCGGCGGCGGGCGGCGTCGGCCACCTGGCCGTACAGATCGCCAAGGCGCACGGGGCGTATGTCATCGGGACGGCCCGCGAGGACAAGCACGCCTTCCTGCGGGGCCTCGGCGCGGACGAGGTCGTCGACTACGCGCGCGTGGACTTCACCGAGGCGGTGAGCGACGTGGACGTCGTCCTGGACGGTGTGGGCGGCGAGTACGGCACGCGGTCCCTGGAGGTGATCCGCCCCGGCGGCCACCTGGTCACACTGCCCGACCCGGGCGGCCTGCCGGACGCCGGCCTCGCGAGGGAGCGCGGTGTCCACACGGGCTGGACGGTCGTCGAGCCGGACCGCCTGGGCCTCCTGGAGATCGCCCGCCTGGTCGAGGAGGGCAAGCTGCGCGTCGAGATCGACACGGTGCTGCCCCTGGAGGACGCCGCGAAGGCACACGCGTACGGCGAGCAGGGGCGCACGCGGGGCAAGATCGTGCTCCGGGTCGCGGGCTAGGGAGTCTCCCCGAAGTCCCGTCGTTCGCCCGCAGGGCGGGCGTCGCGACGCAGGCGGGACTTCGCGGACACGCCCTCGGGCCCGTCCGGCGGGCCCCGCGGCCCGCGGTGCGATCCGCCGGACAGGTCCTAGGACAGGCCCTAGGGCAGGTCCTAGACGCCCGCCGTCACCCGCTCCGTCGTCGCGATCGTCGCCGAGCCCACCACGCGCGTGCCGTCGTAGAGCACGATCGCCTGGCCGGGGGCCACGCCCCGGACGGGCTCGGTGAAGGAGACCCGCAGCTCGCCGTCGACCAGCTCGGCGCGGACCTCGGTCTCGCCGCCGTGGGCCCGCAGCTGCGCCGTGTACGTGCCGGGTCCGGCGGGCGCGGCCCCGCACCAGCGGGGCTTGACGGCGGCCAGGCCGGTCACGTCCAGGGCGGCGGCCGGGCCGACCGTCACCGTGTTGTTCACCGGGGAGATGTCCAGGACGTAGCGCGGCTTGCCGTCGGGGGCCGGGGTGCCGATCCGCAGGCCCTTGCGCTGGCCGATGGTGTAGCCGTACGCCCCTTCGTGCGTGCCGAGGACCGTCCCGGACTCGTCGACGATGTCGCCCTCCGCCTTGCCGAGGCGGGCGGCGAGGAAGCCCTGGGTGTCGCCGTCGGCGATGAAGCAGATGTCGTGGCTGTCGGGCTTCTTGGCCACCGCGAGCCCCCGGCGCTCGGCCTCCGCGCGGATCTCCTCCTTCGTGGTGACCGTGTCCCCCAGGGGGAACATCGCGTGGGCGAGCTGCTTGTCGTCAAGGACCCCGAGGACGTAGCTCTGGTCCTTGGCCATGTCGGAGGCGCGGTGCAGCTCCCGGGTGCCGTCCTCCCGGACGATCACCTTGGCGTAGTGGCCGGTGACGACCGCGTCGAAACCGAGGGCGAGGGCCTTGTCGAGCAGCGCGGCGAACTTGATCTTCTCGTTGCAGCGCAGGCACGGATTGGGGGTGCGCCCCGCCTCGTACTCGGCGACGAAGTCCTCGACCACGTCCTCGCGGAAGCGCTCGGCGAGGTCCCACACGTAGAACGGGATGCCGATCACGTCCGCGGCGCGGCGGGCGTCGCGCGAGTCCTCGATGGTGCAGCAGCCGCGGGCGCCCGTGCGGAACGACTGGGGGTTCGCCGAGAGCGCGAGGTGCACTCCCGTCACGTCGTGGCCGGCCTCGGCGGCCCGGGCGGCGGCGACGGCGGAGTCCACGCCGCCGGACATGGCGGCCAGGACACGGAGGGGGCGCTGGGGAGGCTGCGGGGTCTCGGTCAGATTCATAGCTCTAACAGAGTACGGGCCCTCGGGAACCGGACGCCCGTGAGTAAGCGTTGACGATCGTATGGGGGAACCAGAGGGGCAGAAGCCAGGAGGTCGGGGAGTCAGCCGGCGCGCCCTGCTGATCGGGGGCGGCGCGGCCGCCTTCGGCACGGCCGTGTTCGCCAGGGACGACCTGGGGCGGCTGTGGTGGCGCATGCCCGGTGTGGTCAAGAAGCGCAAGGAGGGCGAGGTCGACGCCAGGGGCGCGCAGTGGACCGCCGCCTCGGCCTACAACTGGCGCCGCGCGGACCGCCCCGACGACTACACCATCGACCGCGTCATCATCCACGTGGTCCAAGGCGGGTACGCGACGGCGCTGCGCGTCTTCAAGGACCCCGCCCACCGCGCCGCCACGCACTACGTGGTGCGCAAGGACGGGCATGTGGCGCAGATGATCCGCGAGCTGGACGTGGCGTTCCACGCGGGCGACAGGGGCTACAACGAACGCAGCGTGGGCATCGAGCACGAGGGCTTCGTCGACGACAAGTCGTCCTTCACCGCCGCGATGTACGCCTCGTCGGCGCGGCTCACGGCCGGAATATGTGAGCGGTACGACATCCCGGTGGACCGCGAGCACGTCATCGGGCACGTCGAGGTGCCGGGCACGGACCACACGGACCCCGGCCCGCACTGGGACTGGGACCGGTACATGCGCCTGGTCCGCGCCGCGCGCGAGCGGCTCGAAGGGGCCGGGAAGAAGGCCTAGGGCCTGTCCGGCGGATCAGCTCAGGCCCGCTGTGCGTGCCCGCTCCACCGCCGGGCCGATCGCCGCCGCGACCGCCTCGACGTCCGCCTGGGTCGACGTGTGGCCGAAGGAGAAGCGCAGGGTGCCGCGCGCGAGGTCGGGGTCGGTGCCGGTGGCGAGCAGGACGTGGCTGGGCTGGGCGATGCCCGCCGTGCACGCCGACCCGGTGGAGCACTCGATCCCCTGCGCGTCGAGGAGGAGCAGCAGGGAGTCGCCCTCGCAGCCGGGGAAGGTGAAGTGGGCGTTGGCGGGCAGTCGTCCCGCCGGGGAGGGGTCGCCGCCGAGGATCGCCTCGGGGACGGCCGAGCGGACCGCGGCCACCAGGTCGTCGCGCAGGGCGCCGATCTCCGCGGCGAACCGCTCCCGGTGCCCGGCCGCGTACTCCCCCGCGACGGCGAAGGCGGCGATGGCGGGCACGTCCAGCGTCCCGGAGCGCACGTGCCGCTCCTGGCCGCCGCCGTGCAGCACCGGCACGGGGCTGTACTCCCGGCCGAGCAGCAGCGCCCCGATGCCGTACGGGCCGCCGATCTTGTGTCCGGAGACGGTCATCGCGGCGAGCCCGGAGGCGTCGAAGTCGACGGGGACCTGTCCGTAGGCCTGCACGGCGTCGGCGTGCAGCGGGATGCCGAACTCGGCGGCGACGTCGGCCAGTTCACGGATCGGCTGGATCGTGCCGATTTCGTTGTTGGCCCACATGACGGTGGCCAGGGCGACCTCGTCGGGGCCGCGCTCGATCGCCTCGCGCAGCGCGTCGGGGTGGACGCGGCCGTGGGCGTCGACGGGCAGGTACTCGACGGTGGCGCCCTCGTGCTCGCCGAGCCAGTGGACGGCGTCGAGGACCGCGTGGTGTTCGACGGGGCTGGCGAGGACGCGGGTGCGGGCCGGTCGCGCGTCGCGGCGGGCCCAGTACAGGCCCTTCACGGCGAGGTTGTCGGCCTCGGTGCCGCCGGAGGTGAAGACCACCTCGCTGGGCCGGGCGCCGAGCGACTCGGCGAGCGTCTCGCGGGCCTCCTCGACGGTTCGGCGCGCCCGGCGGCCCGCCGCGTGCAGCGAGGAGGCGTTGCCGGTGGCGGCGATCTGCGCGGTCATCGCCGCGATCGCCTCCGGGAGCATCGGGGTGGTCGCTGCGTGGTCGAGGTAGGCCATGGTGCGCACGATTCTACGAGCCGTGCGGCGCCGGACGACCCGGCGGTATCAGCCTGCGACACCCCAGGACACGGTGTTGTCCATCGCGACGAGCGAGGCGAGGACGACGAGGTCGGCCACGCCGAGCCCGAGTCCGAGCAGCGCGCGGCCCCTCCGGGCGGTGCCGCGGCGCAGGGCGAGGCCCGCGAGGACGATCGCGACGGGGCCGAGAAAGATGTTCAGGACGAGCAGTCCGAGGAGGCCGCAGACGAAGGAGGCGACGGCCATGCCGTCGGTGTCGCGGCGTCCGGTGGGGCGCTCGGGGGCGCGGCCGGTCACGGGCTCGGCGGTGCGGTCAGCGGTGCGTTCGGCGATGCGGTCAGCGGTGCGTTCGGTGGTGAGTGCCATGGTCCGACTCCTTGCGGATGGAGGTGCCGTGCGGGCCGGGGGTTACGGCCGCTCAGTGGTGGCGCGTGTGGCGCATGGAGCGCGTGTGGCGCTCGCGGATCGCGAAGACTGCGAGCCACGCGCCGATGACCACGGCGGCGACCAGGGTGACCGGCAGCGGGAGGTGGGCCACGGAACCCATGGCGACACCCAGCAGGAGCAGGGCGGCGACAAGGAAAAGCATGAGATCCCTCTCCAATCGGTGAACGCTTGTGGTAACAACTGTTCACTCACTTAGAGAGTACTCCGCTCCGCGCTTTCAAAACTCGGAGAACAGTTGTTAACTGCATGGCATGAGTCACACTCTCGGCATCCGGCAGGCCCAGAAGCAGAAGACCCGGCAGGCGCTCCTCGACGCGGCGCTCCAGCTGCTGGAGGAGCAGAGCCTCAGCAGCCTGGGCCTGCGCGAGGTCACCCGTGCCGTGGGGGTCGCCCCGACCGCCTTCTACCGGCACTTCCGCGACACCGCCGACCTCGGCGTCGCCCTCGTCGAGGAGGCGCTCGGCAGCTTGCACACGGCACTGACCGCCCTGCTCTCCGCGACCGGCGACAGCGCGGGCGAGGACGACGGGGAGGAGCGCATCGCCGCCACCGTCGAACTGATCGCCGCCTACGTCCGCACCCACCCCGCCCACATCCGCTTCATCGCGCGCGAGAAGCACGGCGGCGTGCAGGCGGTGCGCGCCGCGATAGGCGGTCAGCTCGCTCTGTTCGCCCAGGAGGTGAAGGACCAGTTCGCCCGGGAGCCGGAGGCGGCGGGCTGGGCCGAGGACGATCTCCTGATGCTCGCCGGGATGTACGTCGACCACATGGTGATGACCGCGTCGGCGCTCATGGAGGCGGAGGGCGACCCGGAAGCCGCGGAGCGGGTGGCGGCCACCGCGCGCCGCCGGCTGCGGCTCGTCGGCCTCGGCCGCCGCCACTGGCTGGACGAGCGCTGAACACCGGGGTCGCGGCCCCCGCCAAGTCCCCTGTCGGCGCGTCCTCGACTGCCGACGGGACCTCGCCTGCCATCGGGTCCTCGACTCTCACGTAAGGGGCAACTACCCTTTACGGTCATGACGAACGCGCGTGACACCTGGCCGCTCGACCACGCCTTCCCCAGCTCGTCGGGCACGATCCGCTGGGCCGCGCTCGGCCCCGCCGACGCCCCGCCCGTCGTACTGGTCCACGGCACGCCCTTCTCGTCGTACGTCTGGCGGGGCGTCGCCCGTGCCCTCGCGCGCGACCACCGCGTGTACGTGTGGGACTTGGCCGGTTATGGCGCATCCGAGATGCGGGACGGGCAGGACGTGTCGCTCGCCGCGCAGGGGCGCGTCCTCGCCGAACTGCTCGACCACTGGGGCCTTGAGCGTCCCGCCGTGCTCGCCCACGACTTCGGCGGCTGTGTCGCCCTGCGCGCACACCTGCTGCACGGCGCCCGCTACGACCGCCTCGCCCTCGTCGACCCGGTGGCCCTCGCCCCGTGGGGCTCCCCCACCTACCGGCTGCTGGGCGCGCACGCCGAGATCTTCGGGCAGCTGCCGCCCCACCTGCACGAAGCGCTCGTCCGCGAGTACGTCGGCTCCGCCAGCCACCGCGGCCTGCACCCCGCCGTCCTCGACCGGCTGGTCGCCGCCTGGTGCACGGACGAGGGCAGGCCCGCCTTCTACCGGCAGATCGAGCAGAACGACCAGCGCTACACCGACGAGATCCAAAGCAGGTACGGGGAGTTGAACCTTCCCGTGCTCATCTGCTGGGGCGTCGAGGACACCTGGATCCCGGTGGAGCGCGGCCATGAGCTGGCCCGGGCGATCCCCGGCGCCGAGCTGCGCCTGATCGAGGGCGCGGGCCACCTCGTACAGGAGGACGCGCCCGCCGAACTCACCGGTGAACTGGACCGTTTCCTGCGTACATCGCGGTGACGGCCGCCGCGGCGGCCGCGAGTTCGTTACGCACCTCGGGCGGCGAGAGCACCTCGACGTGATCGGCGAAGGGCAGCAACGTCTTGGCCTCGCCCACGAATTGATAGGCCAGCCGGACCGTGACCCACTCACCGGCGCCCGCCTCGCCGTCACCCACAGCCTCGCCCTCACCCTCGGGCAGGTGGGTGATCGCCGTGCCGTTGAGGCGCAGGAACAGCTCGAAGCGGGAGCGGCGCACCCGGGCCGTCACCTCGATGCCGCCCGGACGCTGCTCCACCTGCCGCTTCAACACCGCCCATACGTCAGCCAGTTCGACCCCGGCGCGGCGCTGGACCGGGGCGTCGGTGAGGGCCGCCGAGCAGACCCGGTCGGCACGGAAGAGGCGCGGGGCGCCGCGCAGGTCGGCGACGAGGTACCAGACGCCCGCCTTGGAGACCAGGCCGTACGGGTCGACGGTGTACGTCCTCGGCTCCGCGGTGCCGCTGTGCCGATAGCGCAGCCGCAGACGGCGGTCGGCGAAGACGGCGTCCTGGAGCACCTCCAGATCGGCGCCCGGCCCCGGCCCCGCCATCCAGCGCGAGGCGTCGACGAGGATGCGGCGGCTCGCCAGCTCGGCGCCCGGCCGGTGCGGGGCGGGCAGTGCGGCCATGACCTTGCGCAGCGCGGAGCCGAGCGCGTCGTCCAGGCCGAGCGCGGCGTGCGCGCCCTGGGCGGCGAGGACGAACAGGGCCCGCGACTCGTCGGCGGTCAGCCCCGTCACGTCGGTGCGGAACCCGGCCAGCAGCTCGATGCCGCCGTGCCGCCCGCGCTCGGCGTAGACCGGGACTCCGGAGGCGGACAGGGCCTCGACGTCACGGTAGATCGTGCGGACCGAGACCTCCAGGCGCTCGGCGAGTTCATGCGCGGGCACCCGGCCACGGGTCTGGAGCAGCAGCAGGATCGAGAGCAGCCGGTCAGCTTTCACGCCGTCCAGGATCTCCCACGCCGGCCGCCCCGCATGCCCCTGTCACCCCGGCAGCCCTTTGCCCCGCTACCCCTCTGCCCCTCTGCCCCTAGGAGAGCCGCGCCCTGGCCAGCTGGCGGGACTGCGCGACCAGGCGGTCCTCGCTGTCCCAGACCTCGGCGTCCTCCTCCAGGAAGCCGCCCGCGAGGTTCCGCGTGGTGATGGCGACCCGCAGTGGGCCCGGGGCGGGGCGGTGGCGGACGTGCACCGTGAGTTCCACCGTGGGCACCCAGCCGCTCAGGCCCATCTCGAAGGCGGTCGGCGGCAGCGCGTCCACCGCGAGCAGCAGCGACAGCGGGTCGGCGTCGCGGCCGTCCACGAGGCCGAACCAGGCGCGCATCTCGCCCTTGCCCGAGGGCTGTCCGAGCGCCCAGCCGAGGGTGGCGGGGTCGAGCTTGAGGAAGAGGCGGTCGGCGATGGCGGAGCTGCCGGGCACCGGGCGGTGGTCCGGGGCGTCCTGGGCGCCGAAGCACTGGTCGAGGGGCGGGATCGCGGGCGGCTTCGCGGTCGTACGGACGTCGTCCGGGAGCGCGTCGAGATCTCCGTACGAGGCGAGCACACGGATCCGTTCGATCTCGCGGCCCTCCTCGTCGTACTGGAAGAGGGAGGCCTGCCCGGTGGAGAGGGAGCGGCCGGCGCGCACCACGTCCGTGCGGATCACGGCGGGTCCGGGGCTGGACGCGGTGAGGTAGTGCGCGGAGATGGTGAACGGGTCGGCGTGCGGCAGGGCGTCGGCGAGGGCGCGGCCGATGACGGCCAGGAGGTAGCCGCCGTTCACGGCGCTGATGATCGTCCAGCCCGCGGAGAGTTGGGTGTCGTAGACGCCGGGCTCGCGCCGGGTGACCGCGGTGTCGCGGTCGAACTCGCTGTCGCCGATGCTCGCGGGCACCGCTGCCGGGAGGGATGCTGCCGTTGCCATGGCAGCAACGTACAACATGTAATTACTGAGCGGTAGCTTTCCGCTCTACGGCGTCTCCCGCACCTCCGCCTCCGTCGCCGTCGACCGGCGGTTCCAGGCGCGCGGCGCCCGCCAGTGGTAGTGCAGCGCCAGGAGACGCAGGACGAACGTCGTCACGGCGGCGAGGCCGCTGGTGAACGCCGTCAGCTGGTCGTACCGGATGCACAGCGCGACCATGGCGGCGCCCACGATGGCGGGCACGGCGTACAGGTCGCGGTCCCAGCGGACCAGGGAGGGCACTTCGTTGGCGACGATGTCGCGCAGCACACCGCCGCCCACCGCGGTCATCAGGCCGAGGGCGGCCGACGCGGTGAGGCCGAGACCGTAGTCGTACGCCTTGGTCGTGCCCGCGACGCAGAAGAGGCCGAGACCCGCCGCGTCGAACACGTTCACCGCGAGCTGGGTGCGCTCGACCTCGGGGTGGAGGAAGAAGACCAGCGCGGCCGCGACGAGCGGGGTGATGAAGTAGCCGAGGTCGGTGAAGGCGGCCGGGGGCACCGCTCCGATGACCAGGTCGCGGAAGAGCCCTCCGCCCAGCGCCGTGACCTCGGCGAGGACGGCGATGCCGAAGACGTCGAAGTTCTTGCGCACGGCGAGCAGCGCGCCGGAGATCGCGAAGACGAAGATCCCCACGATGTCCAGCGCGTGCTGGACGGAGGGTGTGAACAGGTCCTGGAGCACGCGCCATTCTTACCCGCGGCGGGACGGGCTCTTGGCCGCCCTCGCCTCCGGTGCGCGTCGGCGGCGCCGAGCTGGGGTTTCTGTGTGCTTCTGTCCCGTAGGGCCGCCGGGGACACGGCAATGGGAGGACGCGGTGTGCTCGCGTCCTCCCATTGGCGGGCTCGCTACTTCTCTGGAGAAGCGGGCTTGTCGGAGGACTGCTTCTCCGGGGCCGCCTCGGCCGGCGCGGCCGCCTCGGCCGATTCCGCTGCCTCGGCCGATTTCGCCGGCGCGGCCGATTTCGCCGGCGCGGCCGATTCCGCCGCCGCCGTCTCCTCCGCCTTGGCGACCACCGTCACCACCTCGATCGCGTCCCTGGCGGCCGACAGCAGCTCGGTGTCCTCGGGCGCCTGGTCCTCCGCGCTCTCGGGGTGGTGGCACGCCACCTGGTGGCCCGAGGCGAGCGGGATCAGCGGCGGCTCCTTCGTCGTGCAGACCGCCGTCGCCTTCCAGCACCGCGTGTGGAAGCGGCAGCCGCTCGGCGGATCGATCGGCGAGGGGACGTCGCCGCGGAGCAGGATCCGCTCGCTCTTGGCGCCGCGCCGCCTGGGGTCGGGCACCGGCACGGCGGAGAGCAGCGCCTTGGTGTACGGGTGCATCGGCGTGGAGTAGAGGTCCTTGCGGTCCGCCAGTTCCACGATCTTGCCGAGGTACATCACCGCGATGCGGTCCGAGACGTGCCGGATGACCGACAGGTCGTGCGCGATGATCACGTACGTGAGACCCAGCTCGTCCTGGAGGTCGTCCAGGAGGTTGACCACCTGGGCCTGGATGGAGACGTCCAGGGCCGAGACCGGCTCGTCCGCCACCACGAGCTTGGGCCGCAGGGCCAGCGCACGCGCGATGCCGATGCGCTGGCGCTGACCGCCGGAGAATTCGTGCGGATAGCGGTTGTAGTGCTCGGGGTTGAGGCCGACGCGCTCCAGCATCTCCTGCACGGTCTTCTTCACGCCGCCCTCGGGCTTGACGCCCTGGAGCTTGAAGGGCGCGCCCACGATCGTGCCGATGGTGTGCCGGGGGTTCAGCGACGAGTACGGATCCTGGAAGATCATCTGCACGTCGCGGCGGAGCGGGCGCATCTTGGCGGTGTTCAGATGCGTGATGTCCGTACCCTCGAACTCGACGCGACCGCTGGACGGTTCGAGCAGCCGGGTGATGAGCCGGCCCATCGTCGACTTGCCGCAGCCGGACTCGCCGACCACGCCGAGCGTCTCACCGGGGCGTACGTCGAAGGTCAGGCCGTCGACCGCCTGCACCGCCGCGACCTGGCGCTGGAGCAGCCCCTTCTTGATGGGGAAGTGCTTCACCAGGCCGTCGACCTTGAGCAGCGGCTCGGTCGCGCCCTTGGTCTGCGCCGGGGTCCGCGCCGGGATCGTCATCTCCTGGCCCTCCGCCGTGTCCTTCGGGTCTTTCGCATCGTCTTTCACAGCTTCGGCGCAATCTCTTCGGTCCAGATCCGGGTGCGCTCTTCCTGCGGCATGTGGCAGGCGGAGTAGTGCCCGGCGGCCACCTCGCGCAGATCGGGGCGCTCGCGGCGGGTGATCTGATCCTTGGGGATGTCCGCGTAGGGGCAGCGCGGGTTGAAGGCGCAGCCGCTCGGCAGGTTGATCAGGCTGGGCGGGGAGCCCTTGACCGGGATGAGCCGCTCGGTCTCCTCGCGGTCGATGCGCGGCATCGAGCCCAACAGGCCCCAGGTGTAGGGGTGCTGGGGCTCGTAGAAGACCTTCTCGGCCGTGCCGCGCTCGACGCACCGGCCGCCGTACATGACCAGCAGCTCGTCCGCCATCTCGGCGACCACACCCAGATCGTGCGTGATCATGATGACCGCGGAGCCGAACTCCTTCTGTAGATCCCGGATCAGGTCGAGGATCTGCGCCTGGACGGTGACGTCCAGGGCGGTGGTCGGCTCGTCCGCGATGAGCAGCTCGGGGTTGTTGACGAGCGCCATGGCGATCATCGCGCGCTGGCGCATGCCGCCGGAGAACTCGTGCGGGTAGGCGTCGACACGCTTGTCCGGCTGGGGGATGCCCACCCGGTCGAGCATCTCGATCGCGCGCTTGCGGGCGGTCTTCTTGTCGACGTCGTTGTGGACCCGGTACGCCTCGGTGATCTGCTTGCCGATGGAGTAGTACGGGTGCAGCGCGGAGAGCGGATCCTGGAAGATCATCGCCATCTCGCGGCCGCGCAGCTTGCGCACCACGTCGGGGTCGGCGCTCAGCAGCTCCTGGCCGTTGAGCCAGATCTCACCGGAGATCCGCGGCCTGCGGCGGCCGTACTGCCCGGCGGTGTGCAGGCCGAGGATGCCGAGCGAGGTGACCGACTTGCCGGAGCCCGACTCGCCCACGATGCCGAGGGTCTTGCCCTTCTCCAACTGGAAGCTGAGCCCGTCGACGGACCTGACCAGGCCGTCGTCGGTCGGGAAGTGCACCTTGAGGTCGCGCACCTCGAGGAAGGCGGAGGGAGCGGGCGAGTCGGTGACGGGCTCGCCCACCGCGGCTCCGCTCTTGGACAGTTCGGTCATCCCAGCCTCACTCGCGGGTCGATGACGGCGTACAGGAGGTCGACGACGAGGTTGGCCACGGCGATCGCGAGCGCCGCACACAGGGTGACGCCGAGGATGACGGGCAAGTCCTTGGTGCTGATGGCCTTGACCGCCTCCAGGCCAAGACCCGGCAGGTTGAAGGTGGACTCGGTGAGCACCGCGCCGCCCATCAGGACGCCGAGGTCGAGGCCGAAGACGGTGAGGATCGGCGTCATCGCGGAGCGCAGCGCGTGCTTGCGGATGACGACGCCCTCGCCGAGGCCCTTGGCGCGCGCGGTGCGGATGTAGTCCTCGCCGAGGACCTCCAGCATCGTGGCGCGCGTGAGGCGGGCGTACATGGCGGCGTTGAGGAACGCGAGCACGATCCACGGCAGGATCAGCGTCTGGAACCAGACGTCGATCGAGTCGTCGGTGCTGAGGCTGTCGGCGATGTTCACCCAGCCCAGCTCGTGGACGAAGACGCCCATCGCGATCATGCCGGTGAAGAAGACGGGCAGCGAGACACCGGCGAGCGCGGTGGTCATCGCGGCCCGGTCCCAGATGGTGCCGCGGCGCAGGGCGGAGATCACACCGGTGATGACACCGCCGGCCAGCCACAGCACGCAGGCTCCGGCGGCGAGCGCGCCGGTGACGGGCAGGGCGTCCTTGAGGGTGTCCCAGACCGGCGCCTCGGTACGGAACGAGTAGCCGAAGCAGGGGGCGGGGCAGTGCGTGACGTCACTTCCGTTGACGTAGTCACGGCCCATCGGGATGCCCTTGATGAAGTCCCAGAACTGGACGAGCAGCGGGTCGTCCAGACCGAGTTTGACGCGGATGCCCTCGAGCTGCTCGGCACCCGATGCCTTGCCGGCGAAGAGGACGGCGATGTCCTGTCCCGCCCACTTGGGCAGCATGAAGAAGATGGTGAAGGTCGCGAGCAGTACGACCAGCACCATGATGATGACGGCGATCAGGCGCCGGATGAGATAAGCAAGCACTGTGCGCGGCCCGGCGGTGGCCGGCACCCCCTCGTGAGGGGTCCCGGCCACCGCCCGGGGCCATCACCTGCCCTTCGGACTGGCGGGATTCGGCGGCGGTGGGGCGGTCAACTACGGGTCATGCGGGGTCGGTTACTTGACGACACCGAGCGAGACGTAGTCGTACCGGCCGTTGTAGGCGTCGTTCATGTAGGCGTTGGTCAGCCGCGACCCGCGCCAGGTGATGTTCTTCTCGTAGAGGAAGGGCATCCAGTCGGCGTTGTCGAGGATCCGCTTGTCGAGCTGCTTGTAGATCTCGCCGGCCTTGGCCGGGTCGGTCTCGGCGATCGCCTTGTCGAAGAGCGCGTCGACCTTCTTGTCCTTGATCTGCGACTCGTTGTAGTTGCCGTTGTCGATCAGGTAACGGCTGTCGAACAGCGGCTGCGCGTATCCCTGGCCGGAGGGGAAGTCCGGGCCCCAGCCGCTCATCTGCATGCTGTAGCCGCGCTTCCTCACGACGGAGGGCGAGCCGGTGATGCTGGCGGAGTCGGCGCCGTCCAGGGACTCGACGCTGACGTCGATGCCCACCTTCAACAGCTGCTCCTGGAGCGCCTCGGCGGCGTCGACCTCACCCGGGTTGTTGTTGCGGGCGGTGAGCTTGGCCTTGAAGCCGTTCGGCTTGCCGCACTTCTTCAGCTCTTCCTTGGCCTTGGCGGCGTCCGGCTTGCCCTTGCGCGCCAGCACCCCGTACGGGTCGTAGTCGCTGTGACCGGGGATCGCCACGGGGAAGGTGCTGTTGGCGATGTCACCGGCCGCGAGCTTGCCGCCGCGGGTCCGCTGGAGGCCCACGAAGTCCGTGCCGTAGAAGACCGCCTTGCGGCAGTGCACGTTGTCGAAGGGCTTCGCGGTGTGGATCAGGGCGACGTAGCGCACGAAGGACGTGTGCATGTTGTCGACGTTGCCCTTGTGCTTCGAGAACGCGGTGACGCGACCGGACTGGGTCATGCCCGTGCCGTTGAGGTCGACGTCGTAGTCGCCCGCCATCAGCCTCTTGTCGTTCTCCTCCAGGTTGGCGGAGATCGTGACGTCGATCTTGTCGGGCAGCGCCGCGCGGATCGGGTCCGAGGACTTCTTCCACTTGTCGTTGCGGACGAGCACGATCTTCTTGCCGGACTTGTACGTCTGGAACTTGTACGGGCCCGCGGAGAACGGCCGCGCGGTGTACTTCGCCTTGGTGTCCTTGGCCTGCTTCACCGGCGAACCGGTCGGCATGGCGAGGAACTGCTCGAAGTCACCGTTGCGCTTGGGCAGTTTGAAGATGATGGTCTTGTCGTCGGGCGTCTGGATCGCCTTCAGGCCGCCCTTGTCCTTGTACGGACCCTTGTACTTGGAGTCCGGGTCGAGCGCCTGCCTGATGTAGCCCGGGCCACCGGTGATGGTGTCCTTCGCCCACGCGCGCTCGATGCCGTACTTGATGTCCTTGGAGGTCAGCGTGGAGCCGTCCTCCCAGGTCAGGCCATCCCGCAGCTTGTACGTGTAGGTCTTGCCGTCGTCCGAGATCTTCGCGGTGGACGTGGCGAGGTCGGGGACCAGCTTCGTGCCCGCCTTGCCCGGCTTGGTGTCGTAGGACACCAGCTGCCGGGTGTAGAAGCGCATGAAGTCCCAGGACATGCCGTAGTAGGCGCGCTGGGGGTCGGCCGAGTCGAGGTCCTGCTTGCCGACCATCTTCAGCGTGCCCCCCTTCTTCTTCGAGGGGTTGGCGACCTTGTTCAGCGCCGCGTTGTAGCCGGCACCCTCCGAGTCACCGTCACCGTCACCGCCGCCGCACGCCGTGGTGGTCACCAGTGCCGCGACGACGAGGGCCGCACCGCTGGTGAGCCGTCGTTTCGAGGAAACTGTGGGCATTTTCTCGTAACCTCCGAGATTCGCGGTCCCTGGCCTTGAGCTGCCGGAGAACCATGGGGTGGAGCCACCTGACATGCGGCAGGGGCGAGCCGGTTGGGGGTTTCTAGCGCGTCCCCTTCGGGTCGAGCGCGTCACGCAGCCCGTCGCCGAAGAGGTTGAAGGCCAGAACGGTGATGAAGATCGTCACACCCGGGACGACCATGAACATCGGGTCGTGCTCGTAGGTTTCGAGCGCGTCGCGCAGCATGCCTCCCCAGGAGGCCGTCGGCGGCTTCACACCGGCGCCGAGGAAGCTCAGGGCCGCCTCCGTGAGGATGTTGGTCGGGATCATCAGCGTCGCGTAGACGGTGATCGGGGCGACCAGGTTGGGCAGCAGTTCCCGGAAGAGGATGTGGCGCTTTCCGCCGCCGAGGCTGCGGGCCGCTTCCACGTACTCGCGTTCCCGCAGCGAGAGCGTCTGGCCGCGGACGATCCGGCCGACGTAGGGCCAGCCGAAGAAGCCGATGACCAGGACGAGGATGCCGACGCGGACGCCGCTGCCGGTGAGGCCGAGCAGATCGTCCGGCAGGACCGAGACCAGGGAGATGATGAAGAGCAGCTGCGGGAACGACAGCAGCACGTCCATCACACGGCTGATCAGCGCGTCGACCCAGCCGCCGAAGTAGCCCGCCATGATGCCGAAGAGCGTGCCGAGCGCGACGGCGACCACGGCCGCGAGGAACGCCACGAGCAGCGAGATGCGCGCCCCGTAGACGATCCGGCTGAAGATGTCGCGGCCCTTGTTGGGCTCCACGCCGAGGAGGAAGTCGCTGCTGATACCGCCGAGCGCGCCCTTGGGGAGGTTGGTCAGCTCGTCCAGCTCTTCCTGGTGGAAGTCGTTGGGCGGGTGGCCGAGCAGGCTCACGATCAAGGGCGCGAAGACGGCGACCAGGACGAGGAACAGCACGACGAAGGCGCCGGCGAGGGCGACCTTGTCCTGCTTCAGCCGGTTCCAGGCGATCTGCTTGAGGGACCGGCCCTCGACCTTCTTCACCCCTGCACCAGCTGCGGGGGCGACGTCCTCGGTCGGGTCCGCGTCCGCAGGTGTGTCATGCAATGGTGCCGTCATCGTGGCAGGGACCCCTCTCAACCGGTGGTGACCGGCCCGCACTTGCCGCTGTAGCGACGTGATCAGTCCGTCGTACGCAGGGGGCGAAGGCCCCTGGAGCGGGAGTCTTCATCCACGTCGCGATCTGTTACCAGACTTGACGGGGAATGGATGCGCAAACGTGATGCTGATCGAGGTGTTCCGTTATGCGGACGCGGGTGAACGATGGTCGAACACGGGGCAGTTGGGGTGCAAGGCTTCACGGGAGCCCATAGGGCCCCACCGGCATCAGAACGGACATCGCGTCCGTTCGCGCTGATCAGTACTGCGCGGGGTAGCCGTACCCGCCCGCCGGGGCGGGGGCCGCCTGGGCGTCGCGGTCGTAGAACGGCCGGGCGTTGGCCCGCAGCCACATGGCGACCGGGTCGTAGTCGTCGGACATCGCGACGGTCGAGACGGGCAGCCCCTCCGGGACGGCCGCGATGGATTGCTGCATCATCGCCCGCACCGCGTCGACCGACGGCGGCGACGTGTCGTACACATCGAGGCCGATGGCCAGATAGGGCGCGCCGAGGGCGGGCTGCACCCAGGCGCGGCGCAGCGAGCGGACCGCGGGGGTGCGGTGCGCGTTCTGCGTCAACAGGGCGTAGAACTGGGGGATCTCGATGCTCGGCTCGGTGAGCCTGAGGGGCCCGGCGGGCAGCAGGTCGAGGCCGGTGGAGATGCGGCGCAGATCGAGCCAGGGGATGCCGACGCCGCCGCCGGGGGCGTGCGGATTCAGCCACAGGCCGTAGTGGTCGGGGTAGAGGGTGCGGGCGACGTCGACGCCGCGCACCACTTCGTAGCTGCGGTTCCAGCCGCTCGCGGACAGTTCCTGGGCGGAGGTCACGCAGGGGGCGTAGCCGAGGCCCTCGATCTCCATGTTCCCGTACTGGGCGTCGGGGGAGCCGGCCTGGCCGTGCCAGAGCAGCATCCACACCTGGTCGGCGGCGAGCGCGCGCAGGAGCGCCTCGTACGCGTCGTAACGCCCCGGCGTCACCTGGCGCAGCACCTGCTCCACCTGTCCGGCCGCGGCCGTGCCCGACGCACTCACCCGTAACCGCCCCTTCGTGACGAACTCAACGGACCCGAGGAATGGGCCCGGGGACCGGGCCCAGCGAACGGGCCCAGCGACTGGGCCCAAGGAATGGAACCAGCTTAAGCGGCGATCCGGTGGTAGAACGGCCGCACCGTCGCGCGCAGCCAGTCGGCCACCGGGTCCTGCGCCACGTCGAGCAGGACGAGGTTCACCGGCCACGGCACGGGGACCTGGCCGAGGGCGCGGCCCAGGGCCTCCATCGGCAGGTCGCGGGCGGTGCCCTCCCAGGAGGACAGTTCGACACCGACGAAGAGGGTCGGGTCGTCCGTCTCGATGGCGGCCAGGCAGCGGCGCGCCGTGAGCACGACGCCGGCCGCCTCGAACTCCCGGCCGGCCGCGGCGAGGAAGTCCACGGGGTCCTCCTGCCAGTCCGGCTCGAAGAGGCGTACGCGACCGCCGGTGGTGGGCCCGTCCAGCGGGGTGCGCCCGGCCCGGCACAGCTCGGCGACCGCGGGGGGCGGCAGCGGGGCGCCGACCGTGCCGTCGGGGTTCAGGGCCAGGCCCAGCTGCGGGGGCAGGCCGCGGGCGAACTCGACGGCGGGCGCGACCGTGTGTCCCATGCGGTCGGCCGCATCGCCGAGCGCCTGGCGGAACTGCTGTTCGGAGGTGAAGACGGGGACGTACGCCTGGCCGTCGATCTCCAGGGTGGGCAGGTCGAGGGTGCCGCTGTCGGGGCCACCGCCGTTCGGCAGCGGGATCCATATCCGGCTGCGGCCGAGGACCTCCACGATCCGTGCGCCCGCCGACGCGGGGGCACCGAGGGAGGCCGCGAGGACCTCTTCGAGTTCATTGCCCGGCCATCCGTCGTACGGATGGGCGTGTGCCTGCGCCGGAAAGTCCATCTGTCCAACCCCTGCTCGCGCTGTCCAACCCCTGCTCACGACCGCTGCCCGCGGTTCGCGGCTGCCTGCGGCCGAAACCCTAGCGTCGGGCGTCCTCAGCGGTCGAAGGCGATCCCCCGCAGGACCTGCGCCGCCGCGCGGTCGAGGAGCACCGCCGAGCCGCAGCCGCGCGGCAGACGGCCGCGCTCGGCGGCGCCGACCAGCCGCCCGACGGTTCTGCGGTGGCGCGCGAAGGCGTACCGGGAGACGCCGCGGCCGCGCTCGCGCTGGCCGGCGAGGGCGGTGTCCGCGGGGACGTCGAGCAGGAGCAGGTGCAGGGTCCTGCCGCGCCGCGCGGCCTCGCGGGCGAGCCAGCGGCGCACCCAGGGCTGGGTGCCGCAGTCGTGCACGACGGCGCCGGCGCCGGACCGCAGGACGCGGCGCAGCGCCGCGTAGTGCGCGAGGCGGACCAGGGGGCGGTAGAGCGCGTACGGCAGCAGGCGCGGCATGCGGCGGGCCCAGCGGTCGCGGGTGTCCTGGGAGTCGATGCGGGGGCCTGTGACGGCCTGCCGCATCAGCGTGGACTTTCCGCCGCCGGGCAGCCCGGAGACGACGACCAGGTCGCCCTCGTCGAAGGAGAGCCGGTGGGGGCTGTGCCCGGCCCGGTGGCGCAGATCCCGGACGACGGCCACGGGGAGCCGGCCGCAGTCCTCCCCGAGCGGGGCGGCGGCCTGCTTGGGCAGCGCCACCCCCGTGGTCGTGGCGTACACACTCGTCCTGCTGCGCACCGTGATCTGCCTCCCCATAGCGGTCACGTACTGCTTTCCCCGGCAAGTGTAAAGAGAAGGTAATGCGGCACAAGGGGATTACTCGACCATGAGTCCCCCTCGTCCACCTCGCGTGCAATGATGTGCGCGCCAACTCCATACCGGCCGTTTGAATCCGCGCGGGAGAGTTCCCGGCAGGCGTCGTACGACGCTCCGGGGCGCCGAAGGAGCAAGTCCCTCCCTTGAATCTCTCAGGCCCCGTACCGCGCGGGCGAGGCACATCTGAAAAGCGGGCCGGCAGCCGTCGGCTCCACCCAAGGTGCAAGCCATGACCCTCGCAGGCCGAGTGGTCGCGGCGAACCTCTCAGGTTCCGATGACAGATGGGGAGGATCGACCTCGCCCGTCATGCCCTGGGAGTTCCCTTCATGAGCACTGCCCCCCGTCTGACCGCCCTCGACGCCGTCCATCGGTCGCTAGGCGCGACCATGACCGACTTCGCGGGCTGGGACATGCCGCTGCGGTACGGCAGCGAGCGCGACGAGCACAACGCCGTGCGCACCAAGGCCGGTCTCTTCGACCTCTCCCACATGGGCGAGATCACCGTCACCGGCCCGGCGGCCGCGGACTTCCTGAACTTCGCGCTGGTCGGCAACATCGGCTCCATCGGCGTCGGCCGCGCCCGCTACACGATGATCGTCGCCGAGGACGGCGGCATCCTGGACGACCTGATCGTCTACCGGCTCGGCGAGCCCGAGGCCCCCGAGTACATGGTCGTCGCCAACGCCTCCAACGCCCAGGTCGTGCTCGACGCGCTCACCGCCCGCGCCGAGAGCTTCGACGTGGCGGTCCGCGACGACCGCGACGCCTACGCGCTGCTCGCCGTCCAGGGCCCCGAGTCCCCCGGCATCCTGAAGTCCCTCACGGACGCCGACCTGGACAACCTGAAGTACTACGCGGGCCTGCCCGGCACCGTCGCGGGCGTCCCCGCGCTGATCGCCCGCACGGGCTACACCGGCGAGGACGGCTTCGAACTGTTCGTCGCCCCCGGTGACGCGGAGAAGCTGTGGGGCGCGCTGATGGAGGCGGGCACGCCGGTCGGCCTGGTCCCCGCGGGCCTCTCCTGCCGCGACACGCTGCGTTTGGAGGCGGGCATGCCGCTGTACGGGCACGAGCTGACCGCCGACCTGACGCCGTTCGACGCGGGGCTCGGGCGGGTCGTGAAGTTCGAGAAGACGTCGCGCTCCGAGACGTTCGTGGGGCGCGCGGCGCTCGCGGCCGCCGCCGAGCGCGCCGAGTCCGCCCCGCCGCGCAAGCTCGTCGGCCTGATCGCCGCGGGCCGCCGCGTCCCGCGCGCGGGCTTCTCGGTGGTCGCGGACGGCAAGGTCATCGGCGAGGTCACCTCGGGTGCCCCGTCCCCGACGCTGGGCAAGCCGATCGCGATGGCGTACGTCGACGCGGAGCACTCGGCCCCGGGCACGCCCGGCGTCGGCGTGGACATCCGCGGTACCCACGAGCCCTACGAGGTCGTGGCGCTGCCGTTCTACAAGCGCCAGAAGTGACTGCCCGCACATCTTCCCCGTTCCGCAGCACCCACCCGCGTACAGGAGAATTCAGGTCATGAGCAACCCCCAGCAGCTGCGTTACAGCAAGGAGCACGAGTGGCTGTCGGCCGCCGAGGAGGGCGTGTCGACGATCGGCATCACCGAGCACGCGGCCAACGCGCTCGGCGACGTCGTCTTCGTGCAGCTTCCGGAGGTCGGTGACACCGTGACCGCGGGCGAGACCTGCGGTGAGCTGGAGTCGACCAAGTCGGTCAGCGACCTCTACTCCCCGGTGACCGGCGAGGTCGTCGAGGCCAACCAGGACGTCGTGGAAGACCCCTCGCTGGTGAACTCCGCGCCGTTCGAGGGCGGTTGGCTCTTCAAGGTCCGGACCACGGAGGAGCCGAAGGACCTGCTCTCCGCGGACGAGTACACCGAGTTCTCCGGCAGCTAAGGATCTCCCCGATGTCGCTTCTGAACACCCCTCTCCACGAGCTGGACCCGGACGTCGCCGCCGCCGTCGACGCCGAGCTGCACCGCCAGCAGTCGACCCTGGAAATGATCGCCTCGGAGAACTTCGCTCCGGTGGCCGTCATGGAGGCCCAGGGCACCGTCCTCACCAACAAGTACGCCGAGGGCTACCCCGGCCGCCGCTACTACGGCGGCTGCGAGCACGTCGACGTCGCCGAGCAGATCGCGATCGACCGCGTCAAGGAGCTGTTCGGCGCCGAGTACGCCAACGTCCAGCCGCACTCCGGCGCCTCCGCCAACCAGGCGGCCCTCTTCGCGATCGCCCAGCCCGGCGACACGATCCTCGGCCTGGACCTGGCGCACGGCGGCCACCTCACCCACGGCATGCGCCTGAACTTCTCCGGCAAGCAGTTCAACGTGGTTCCGTACCACGTGGACGAGGCCGGTCTGGTCGACATGGCCGAGGTCGAGCGCCTCGCCAAGGAGAACAGCCCGAAGGTGATCATCGCGGGCTGGTCCGCCTACCCGCGCCGGCTGGACTTCGCGGAGTTCCGCCGGATCGCCGACGAGGTCGGCGCCTACCTGTGGGTCGACATGGCGCACTTCGCCGGTCTGGTCGCCGCCGGGCTGCACCCCAACCCGGTGCCGTTCGCGGACGTGGTGACCTCCACCACGCACAAGACGCTGGGCGGTCCGCGCGGCGGCATCATCCTGGCCCGCAACAAGGACTTCGCGAAGAAGCTGAACTCCGCGGTCTTCCCCGGCTTCCAGGGCGGCCCGCTCGAACACGTGATCGCCGCCAAGGCCGTCTCGTTCAAGGTCGCCGCGAGCGAGGAGTTCAAGGAGCGCCAGCAGCGCACCCTGGACGGCGCCCGCATCCTGGCCGAGCGCCTGGTACAGGAGGACGCCAAGGCCGTCGGCGTCGACGTCCTGTCCGGCGGCACGGACGTGCACCTGGTCCTGGTGGACCTGCGCAACAGCGAGCTGGACGGGCAGCAGGCCGAGGACCGCCTCCACGAGGTCGGCATCACGGTCAACCGCAACGCCATCCCGAACGACCCGCGTCCCCCGATGGTCACCTCGGGCCTGCGGATCGGCACCCCGGCGCTCGCCACGCGCGGCTTCCAGGCGGAGGACTTCCGGGAGGTCGCCGACGTCATCGCCGAGGCCCTCAAGCCCGACTTCGACGCCGACGCCCTCAAGGCGCGGGTCTCGGCCCTGGCGGCCAAGCACCCCCTGTACCCCAACCTGTAGCATTTTCGTACGCTTTTCCTCGTACGAAACTTCGGGGCACCGCGCACACTGGAAGTGAACACAGTGAGTGCGGTGCCCCGGCTCATGCCCCGGCTCACGCCCTGCTTTCCGCACCACCCCGCTGCTTTCTGCACCATCCCGGCAGACGACGGCGTCTACCAACCACCATTGGAGTCTTCCGTGGCCATCTCGGTCTTCGACCTGTTCTCGATCGGCATCGGCCCGTCCAGCTCCCACACGGTCGGCCCGATGCGGGCCGCCCGCATGTTCGCGAGCCGCCTCAAGAACGAGGGCCTCCTGGCCCACACCACCGCGATACGGGCCGAGCTGTACGGCTCGCTCGGCGCGACCGGCCACGGCCACGGCACCCCGAAGGCCGTCCTGCTCGGCCTGGAGGGCGAGTCGCCCCGCACGGTGGACGTGGAGAGCGCCGACGGCCGTGTCGAGGAGATCAGGAGCAGCGGACGCCTCAACCTCCTCGGCGCGCACGAGATCGCCTTCGACTTCGACGAGGACCTGGTCCTGCACCGCCGCAAGGCCCTGCCGTACCACGCCAACGGCATGACGATCTTCGCGTACGACCGTGAGGGCGCCCTCGTCCTGGAGAAGACGTACTACTCCGTGGGCGGCGGCTTCGTCGTCGACGAGACCGTGCTTAATCAAGAGGGCGCGGAGGGCGAGAACCCGATCGTGCCGGACGACACGGTGTTGAAGTACCCCTTCCGCACCGGTGACGAGCTGCTGCGGCTCGCCAAGGAGACCGGCCTGTCCATCTCCGCGCTGATGCTGGAGAACGAGAAGGCCTGGCGCACGGAGGAGGAGATCCGCGAGGGCCTCCTCGACATCTGGCGGGTCATGCAGGCGTGCGTCTCCCGCGGCATGTCCCGCGAGGGCATCCTGCCGGGCGGTCTCAAGGTGCGCCGCCGTGCCGCCAACTCGGCCAGGCAGCTGCGCGCCGAGGGCGACCCGCAGGCCCGCGCGATGGAGTGGATCACCCTCTACGCCATGGCCGTCAACGAGGAGAACGCCGCGGGCGGACGCGTGGTGACCGCCCCGACGAACGGCGCCGCGGGCATCATCCCCGCCGTCCTGCACTACTACATGAACTTCATCCCCGGGGCCGACGAGGACGGCGTGGTCCGCTTCCTGCTGGCCGCGGGCGCGATCGGCATGCTCTTCAAGGAGAACGCCTCGATCTCCGGTGCCGAGGTCGGCTGCCAGGGCGAGGTCGGTTCCGCCTGCTCGATGGCGGCGGGCGCGCTCGCCGAGGTCCTCGGCGGCTCCCCGGAGAAGGTCGAGAACGCCGCCGAGATCGGCATGGAGCACAACCTCGGCCTGACCTGCGACCCGGTCGGCGGCCTCGTCCAGATCCCGTGCATCGAGCGCAACGGCATGGCGGCCGTGAAGGCCGTGACCGCCGCGAAGATGGCGATGCGGGGCGACGGCTCCCACAAGGTGTCCCTCGACAAGGTCATCAAGACCATGAAGGACACGGGCGCCGACATGAGCGTCAAGTACAAGGAGACGGCGCGGGGCGGCCTCGCGGTGAACATCATCGAGTGCTGAGGCGTCCTCGGTTCGGGGCGCCGCGCGCGGGTCAGCAGGTGGTGCGGGCCCCGATCCGCTTCAGGTCGATGAGGTAGTCGTCCACGGCGTCCGTGACGCAGGCGTTGCCGCGGCCGTACGCGGTGTGGCCCACGCCCTCGTACGTCAGGAGCATCCCGCCGGGGAACTGCTCGGCGAGGCCGCGGGCCTCGTCGTACGGCGTCGCGGGGTCGCCGGTGGTGCCCACGACCAGGACCGGGGGGACGCCCGCGGCGCGGACGCGGTGCGGGCGCTGCGTGCCCGCGGGCCAGTCCTTGCAGGTCAGTTCGTCGACGACGCTCGATGTGCCGTAGACGCCCGCGGCCTTCTCGGCGGGTGCGAGGGCTTTCCAGTAGGGCTCCGCCGTACGCGGGTGGGGCGTGTCCAGGCAGCTGACGGCGAGGAGGGCCTCGTCCTCATTACCGGCCTCGCGCCTCTTGGTACGGGCTTTCGCGGAGGCATCGTCTCCGGAGGCGTCGTCGCCCTCCGCCATCTCGGCGAGGAGGGTGGCGTCGCCGTCGGCGGCCTCGGCCAGCGCGTCGGAGAGGGGCTCCCAGTCGTCCTCGGGGCTGTACATCGCGTCCGTGACGACATCGAGCAGGGTCCGCGCGTCGACCTCGTACGCCTCTTCGTCGCTGACCGGCAGCGGCTCGCGCGCCGCCTCCTCGAACAGCCCGTCGAGCACGCCGGATATCTCCGCCGGGCTCGTGCCGGGGCAGGCGGCGCCCGCGATGTCCGCGCAGTACTCGGCGTAGTCCTCGACGGCCCTGCGGAACCCGACGCCTTGGCTGATGGCCCGCTGCGACCAGTTCAGGGACGGGTCGGACGCGCCGTCCAGGGCGAGGGCGCGGACGCGGTGCGGGAACTGTTCGGCGTACGACGTGCCGAGGCTCGTGCCGTAGGACCAGCCGAGGTAGGTCAGCTTCCGGTCGCCGAGTGCCGCCCGCAGGATGTCCAGGTCGCGGGCCGCGTCATCGGTTCCGACCTGGCGCAGGATGCCGCCGCTGCCCTTCGCGCAGGCCTCGGCGTCGGCGCGGGCGGCGGCGAGTGCGCGGGCGCGGTCGGCACGGGTCCTGGGGATGAGGGGCGCCGGGGCATCGTCCGCCATGCCCTCGTCGTCGGGCTCCGCGCAGGTCACGGCGGGTCGGCTGCCGCCGACGCCCCGCGGGTCGAAGGAGACGATGTCGAACCGGGCGCGCACGTCCTCGCTGAAGACCTCGCCGCTGTCCGACTTGAGGTCGCTCACTCCGGAGGCTCCGGGGCCGCCCGGGTTGTAGACGAGCGAGCCGATGCGCTCGCCCTCCTTCGCGGTGGGCGCCTTCGCGACCGGCAGGACGAAGGTCTTGCCGTTCCGTGGGTGGGCGTAGTCCCGGGGAACGGTGAGCCGCGCACAACGCAGACCGTCCCCGCACGGACGCCACGCCAGCTCCTGCCCATAAAACCGCAGAAGCCCGGCCCGCCCCGAGGTCTCACCGCGCTCCCCGGCCGCCTGACCGCCCTCCCCGCTCCCGGCGGTGCACGCGGTGAGCGCGAGGGCGACGAGGGCGGTGAG
>NZ_JODF01000023.1:0-97116 GCF_000717945.1 Streptomyces sp. NRRL S-920 | reverse complement strand
CGATGACCTCCTCGACCCGGTGGGCTACACCACCGTCTGCGACCCCCGCCTCAACATCGACCAGGCCGTAGCAGTCGTATCCGCCTGGCACCGCTGAACAACGCGACCACCGTCCACAGAACAGGTCGACGGCCACCCGCTCGACACCTTTTCACCCGGCTGGCCGGCCTGGTGTGCGCTGGTGTCGAGGTGGCCGTCGACCTGCGGGCCCTGGAGCGGACGCGGGGCCCACACCTAAGGCCGGGTAGCACAGTGGTCGTCAGTCGAGGCCTTCGATGATGCGGAAGTCGCGCTCGACGGCGTCACCAAGTACGTCCAGCGCCTCCTGGTAGGCGGCGCTCTCGCGTGCGGCGACCGCCTGTTCGAAGCTGTCGAACTCGATCAGGACGGTGCGCTCCGCGATTCCGGCGTCGTGCGCGACGACCCGGCTGCCGAGGGAGAGCGTCCGCCCGCCCGCGGCCTCGATGGCTGGAGCGGTCACCTTGTCGTAGGCAGCCACCTTCTCGGGGTCTGCGATGCTGCGGTAGACGCTGACCCAGTAGCCCTTGGCCACGGTTCCTCCTGTGTTCGGAATTGATGGACGATCAGAAGCGTGCTCAGACCATGGTCGGCGCGCTATGGGTCGGCGAGCCGACGGAGACAGCTTCGAAGTAACGGACACGGCTTCGATCAAACCGGCTGGGGCTGCGAGCGGGTTGGTCTCGGGCGAGCGTCGGCGGGTGAGGGCGAGCCAGGTTTCCGAAGCGGTCAGCGATGCTAGCGTGTCGGAAATCGAAGCGTCAATCCTGGAGAGCTGGACGTCCCGACATGCCAACACCCAGACCTGGCAACCCTGTTCGCGGCTCGACCACCGGCCGCCCCCTGATGGCCGCACTCGATCTGTTCGGGCGGCGGTGGAGCCTGCGCATCCTGTGGGAGCTTCGCGCGGGTCCGCTTGGTTTCCGCCCCTTGCAGAAGCGGTGCGACGACATGTCCTCCAGCGTGATGCGGCAGCGCCTGACCGAACTGCTGGATGCGCAGGTGATTCGCCAACTGCCGGACAGCCGTTACCAGCTCACCCCGCTGGGCGAGGAGGCCCGTCACACCCTGGACCCCCTCGCCCGCTGGGCGGAACGCTGGGCGGCCACGATAGACCCGCAAGGGGCGGACCACACCGACGATCCATCGCGCATCGCACTGGCCTCAAGCCATCTGGAGGGTCAAGCCGTCCGGAGGAAGGGGAGGAAGGGGTAGTCGGTGTAGCCCTCGGCGCCCTGTGTGTAGAACAGTTCCGGCCGCGGCTCGTTCTCGGGATGCCCGCCGCGCCAGCGCTCGACCAGGTCGGGGTTGGCTATCAGGGCCCGGCCCACGACCACGGCGTCGGCGTGGTCGGCCTCGATCCGCCGTATCGCCTCCTCACGGGTGGTCTGCCAGAGGAAGGAACTGTTGACGATCATCTTGCCGTCGAAGCGCTGCCGCAGCTCCTGCACCAGCGCGCCGCCCGGCTCTCTGTGCAGGATGGACAGGTAGGCCAGGTCCAGCGGGCGCAGTTGGTCCACCAGGGTGCCGTAGGTGGCCAGGACGTCGTCCCGGTCGGTCTCGAAGACACCCTGGCGGAGGTTCTCGGAGGTCATCTCCGGTGAGATCCGCAACCCGACCCGCTCGGCGCCCACGGCCTCGGCGACCGCCGTGACCACCTCGACGACGAAGCGAGCCCGGTTCTCGGGGGAGCCGCCGTACTCATCGGTGCGCTGGTTGGCTCCCGGGTAGAGGAACTGATGCAGCAGGTAGCCGTTGGCGCCGTGGAGTTCCACGCCGTCCGCTCCCGCGTCGACGGCCCGGCGGGCCGCTGCTACGAAGCTCTCCAGGGCCTCCCGGGTCTCGGCGATGGTCATCGCTTCCGGCACGGCGAAGGGCTGCTCGCCCTTCGCCGTGAACGGAATGTTGGCGTCTATGGCGATCGCGCTGGGGGCGAGGATGCGGCGGCCGCCGTTGATGTCGGGGTGTGTGGCGCGGCCGGCGTGCTGGATCTGTAGGACGATGCGGCCGCCCTCGCCGTGCACCGCCTCGAACACCTTCTGCCAGCCGGCCGCCTGCTCGTCGGTGGCGATGCCCGGCGCGCCGACCCACCCCTGCGCCGCACGGTCGGGGTAGGTGCCCTCGGTGATGATCATTCCGACGCTCGCCCGCTGCCGGTAGTACTCGGCCATCAGCTCCCCGGGGATGCCGGAGGACCCGGCCCGCACCCGGGTCAGCGGAGCCATGACGATGCGGTTGGCGAGCGCTATCTTCCCGAGGGAGACCGGGGAGAAAAGCGATGATTCAGACGGATCGGGTGAAAGTTCCGATGTGCTGACAGACATGGGCATCCTTTCACAATTGGGTGGATAACGAGGTGAAAGTTAGCCGTTCCCTCATGGGAACGGGTCATGTACACGTCACACCCCAGGGGGACCGAGCCCCCACCACAACCATTCGCGCAGGGGAAATCCCCGGTCGAGGGAGCGGTTCCGCACGGCTCACCGGGGCGGCCCAGGCTCACCGGGTTTCGCGTGCGTGATCGGGTGTGCGTACGTGATCGGCTGTGCCTACGGCTCGGTTCAGACGCTGATGGCGGGCGTGGTCCTGCGCAGCCACAGGTCGAGCGAGAGGACGAGTTCGATGGCTGCGCGTCCGGTGTTCGTGTGCTCGCCCTCGGGTGCGGAAACGGCGCGGCGGAGGGCGTCCCGGTCGAGGAGCTGGTGCACCGGGGCCGTGGAGTCGGCGACGACGTCCGCGAGGGTCCGGCGGAGTTTCGCCATGTAGGAGGGGCTCTGCGTGACGGCGTAACTGGCCTTCTTGCGCTGGAGGATGGGCTCGGGCACCAAGTCCCGCGCGGCCAGGCGGAGCAGGCTCTTCTCGCGTCCGTCGAAGGTCTTCATCGCCCAGGGGATGTTGAACGCGTACTCCACGAGCCGGTGGTCGCAGAACGGCACGCGCACTTCGAGGCCGACGGCCATGCTCGTCCTGTCCTTCCGGTCGAGCATCTCCGGAAGCCAGCGGGTGATGTGCATGTGGCCGATCTCCCGCATCCTGCGTTCCAGGCCGCTTTCGCCCGGCAGCCTGGGCACCTCGGCCAGCGCTTCCTGGTAGGCGTTCTTGGTGTGCGCTTCCATGTCCAGCTCCGCCAGCAGCTCCGGCGAGAGCAGGGTGAGGCGACTGGTGGCGGGGTCCCCCAGGCTGAAGGTTTCGAGGCCCGCCCACGGGAACTGCGCGGCGTTCACGGCCTCGGGCCGGTGGAACCACGGGTACCCGCCGAAGAATTCGTCGGCGCCCTCACCGGAGAGCGCGACGGTCGACTTACCGCGGATGGCTCGGAACAGCAGGTACAGGGAGGTGTCGAGGTCGCCCCAGCCGGCCGGAACGTCGCGGGCGGCCGCGACGGCCTCACGGGTGCGCGGGTCCATCAACTCGGCGTCTTTGAGGACGAGGTCCGCGTGGTCCGTGTCGGCGTGGGCGGCGAGCAGCCGGGCGTAGGGAGGGTCGGGCTCTCCGCGCATTTCCGAGGCCTCGAACTCCGCATCGCTCTCGAAGTCCACAGCGAAGGACGGGATACGGGCGCCCTGCGCCCGCATCGCGCGGGCCGCGATGGCTGTGATGAGACTGGAGTCCAGGCCTCCGGAGAGCAGGACGCACTGCGGAACGTCGGCGACGAGCTGCCTGCGGGTGGCGTCCTCCAGAAGGTCGCGGACCGTCGCGGCCGTGACCTCCAGGCTGTCGGTGTGTTCCTGTGCGGTGAGCGACCAGTACCGGTTGATCCGGCTCCCGGTGTCACGTACATGTACGACCGTGCCCGGTTCGACCTCGCGCACATGTGTGTAAGGCGTCCTTCCCGGCGTCCTGGTCAGCGAGAAGACCTCACGCAGGCCCTCGATGCCGACGTCGCGACGGGCCTCAGGGTGCGCGAGGATGGCTTTGGGCTCGGAGCCGAACAGTGCGCCCGCCGAAGTCGGTTGCCAGAAGAGGGGCTTGACGCCGAGTCGGTCGCGCACCAGCAGCAGTTCTTCCTTCCGCCCGTCCCACAGGGCGAAGGCGAACATGCCGTTGAGTCGCTCGACGAACGCGTCACCCCACTGGAGATACGCGCACAGGACGACTTCGGTGTCGCTCCTCGTCTCGAAACGATGTCCCTGCTGGGTGAGTTCGGTGCGCAGTTCCTGAAAGTTGTAGATCTCGCCGCTGTACGAGAGGGCGACCGTGGCCGCGGTGCCGTGGCCGGCGACCTCGCGCCGCATGGGCTGACGGCCGCCGGGCAGGTCGATGATCGCCAGGCGCCGGTGCCCCAGGAGAGCGTGCCGACCCTGCCAGATGTCACCGGCGTCCGGCCCCCGGCAGCTCATTGTCTCGGTCATCGCGGCCACAGCCGTCCGATCCGCCGCGCCGAGGTCCCGGTCGAATCGAACTAACCCTGCGACACCACACATGACTTGTCCTTCCATAGGGCGAGTTAATAGATCCTGAAGAGAATGTGGCCTGGACCAGCTTTCGGTCAACCATAGCCAGGGGAAGGGCAGTTGACGACTGGATGTCGGCGGCCTGCGCCCGCCGGTAGACCAGCAAATGTCCTCGCCCTGCCGGGCAGGCGAGCGGCCGCGGACACGGAGCAGGTCCGCCACGATCTGGCGGACCTGTTTCTGACGGGCCAAAACAAGGGGCCGCGGCCGCTCCCCCGGTGCCGCGGCCGATCCCGCGCTACTCGGCGGTCGACGCCTTCGCGAGCTTCGCCTCCGCCAGCCGGGCGAGCACAGCCTCGCTCAGCGCCTGCGCGGCGGACAGCGGCCGGACAAAGACGCTGAACTCCTTGATCCGGCCGTCGTCCGCGAAGTACAGCTGGTCGATCCCGTGGATCTCCTCGCCGTTCACGGTGCCGCGGAAGACCAGAATCTCCGAGGGAGCCTCGGTGCCATCGGCGCTCGTCGCGGCGACGCCGGTGTACTGGGCGACGTAACGGAAGTCCTCGAAGGTGCGCAGCAGGACGTCGAAGAGCCCGAGGATCGTCTGCTTGTCCTCAAGGGGCTTGAGCTTCGCGAGGCTGTAGAGGATGGTGTCGTCGGTGAAGAGGTCCTCCAGGGCCGCGACGTCGCTCTGGTCGATGGCGGCTCGGAAACGCTCGACGGTGGTCTTGGCGGTCACGGTTCATCCTCCACGTACGGACGCGTACCATTTTGTGACGGACGCGTACTACCCATGAATATGACTGGTGTTGTTCATGAGTATCACCACCGTGGGGTCCGGCGACAGAGGAGCCCGGGGTTCCGCAACCGCTCGACCGCGCACACCCTGGTGGTGCCCTGCGCCGGTGTGGGCGCCGTTCTGACGTGTCGTCACTCCGCCGTGGCCACGGTGATGCCGAGGGCGATGAAGAGACTGCCGCTGATCCGCTCCCAACGGCGGCGCCAGGACGGGCGGGCCAGCGCAGTCCGCAGGCGTGCGGCGAAGCCTACGAGAGCCAGCCAGTAGACGACACCAATGAGGACGTCGAGGGCGCCGAGCAGGAAGATCTGCCGCGCCGGTGAACCGCCTTGGTTCACGAACTGCGGCAGGATGCTCAGGAAAAACAGTGCGGCCTTCGGGTTGAGCACGTTGCTGAGAAACCCCTCGGCGAAGCTGGCCCGGCGACTGTGCCCACGCTCCCCCGCCGCGGCCCCGTCGGAAGAACAACGCCCGGGCGCCTCCTCGCGTCCCGCCGCACCGTGCCCGCCGCCGTGCTCGGTGTCCTTTCGCGCGGCCAGCAGAGCACGTACGCCTAGATGGACGAGGTAGGCGGCGCCCGCGAGTTTGATGACGGTGAACGCGAGGGCGGACTGGGCGGCGATCGCCGACAGGCCCAGCGCGGCGGCGCACATGTGCACGCAGAGGCCGGTCTGGGCACCGAACGCCGCCGCACGCCCGAGTGACGTCCGGCGGGCGGCCGCCCGTACGATCACCAGGAAGTCCGGCCCTGGCACGAGGTACGCGAGCATCACGACCCCGAGGAAACCGACAAGGTCGACCGACATGATCCCGCTCCGTTCTGCGTCCGGCCGCCGGACGCGTCCTGCCCCTCTGGGTTCCACCGGAGCCGCCCCTCATGCAGCGCGCCAACTGCCCTGTGCGCGGGGGCGGGTTGTGGACGTCGCCGCTGTGGCCTCGCTCAGGGGCCGGGGACTGCCTTGGCCCGGGGGTTGCGCTCGAAGACGGACCAGAGCGACGACGAGCAGTAGGTGCAGTTGGGGCCGAAGTACAGGCCACGAGCCTGCTCGTCGCGCATGAGGTGGAAGCGGAACCACGCGGTGACCGGCCCGTGCAGGCCGGGGATGCCGTAGTGGTCGGCGCCGCGTTGTTCGGCGTAGATGGCAGGTACCTGGGTGGCCTGGCTGTAGGTCCTGCGAACCGTCGAGGGTGGCACGATGGTGTCGTTCTGACCGGCGTAGAACACCGCGGGACCCCGTACACGGCTGCCGCTGCTGAAGGCGAGGGGGTAGATCGGCGCGATCGTGTCCACCCGGGGATCGGCACCGGCGTCGACCGCCGCTCCGCCGCCGAAGGAGTGTCCGGTGGCGCCCACGTTGGCCAGGTCGACCTTGCCCTGGTAGGCGCTGCCCGCCCGGCCGTTCTCCGTGGTCAGGTAGTCGAGGCCTTTCAGCATGGGCCCTCCGGTGCCCGCGTTGCCTTCCGCCGCGGCGACGATGAAGCCGTGTGAGGCGAGGTGGTTCAGCAGAGGGGCGTACCGGTCGAGCCCCGAGCGGGCTCCGTTGTTCCACAAGATGACCGGGTGTGTGGCGCAGCCCAGTGTCCCCAGTTCGGTCGGCCGGAAGACGGTCGTGCCTCGGCCGTTGGACGCGGAGCTGACGGGGAAGGGGCCGGGCGCGGCCCACTGGCCGTTGACCGACGGGCAGGTCGAGGACGTCGCCCCGGCCGCGGTGGTGCCCGTGACGCCGCCCGCCGCCAGCAGGGTCAGGGCGGCGAGCACGGTGCCTATGGCGCGGCTCGCGCGACGACGTTTCAGGGCGCGGGGAAAGGAAGCCATGATTCTCCTCTGCTCGAACAGGTGCTGGGTGTCAGGGAGTTGCTGGGCGTTGTACGAATGTGTGCGTGTTCGGCGGGGCAACAGGCCTTCTGCTTCTACGGGTTCAGCAGGCAGCCGAGATGTGGTCGAGGAGCACGGGCGCGGCCGTGCCGGCGAGGATGTCTTCGACGGTGGTGTTGGGAGCTGTCTCCACCAGAGCCAGGCCGTTGGGCGTCACGTCGAGGACGCCGAGGTCGGTGATGACGCGCTGGACGCACCGCTCGCCGGTGAGGGGCAGGCCGCACTCCTCCAGGATTTTCGGGCTGCCGTCCTTGGCGGTGTGGTCCATGAGGACGATGACGCGGCGGGCGCCGTGGACGAGGTCCATCGCGCCGCCCATGCCCTTGACCATCTTGCCGGGGATCATCCAGGTGGCCAGGTCTCCACGGGCGGAGACCTGCATGGCGCCGAGGACGGCGGTGTCGATGTGGCCGCCGCGGATCATGCCGAAGGACAGGGCCGAGTCGAAGAAGGCGGAGCCGGGCAGGACGGTGACGGTCTCTTTGCCGGCGTTGATCAAGTCGGCGTCGACCTCGTCCTCGTACGGGAAGGGGCCGGTGCCCAGAATGCCGTTCTCGGAGTGCAGCGCGATGTGGACGCCGGGCGGGACGTGGCCGGGGATGAGGGTGGGCAGGCCGATACCGAGGTTGACATAGGAGCCGTCGGTGAGTTCGGCGGCGGCTCGGGCCGCCATCTGCTCTCGGGTCCAGGTCATCAGGAACGTACCGTCCTCTTCTCGATCGGCTTGTCGGCCGCCTGCTCCGGGGTGAGCTGGACGACGCGCTGGACGAAGACGCCCGGCACGTGGATGTGTTCTGGGGCGAGTTCGCCGGGTTCGACCAGTTCCTCGACCTCGGCGATGGTGGTCCGGCCGGCCATGGCCGCGAGCGGGTTGAAGTTGGCGGCGGCCCGGCGGCAGACGAGGTTGCCGTGCCGGTCGCCTCGCCAGGCCCTCACGAGGGCGTAGTCGGTGGTGATGGCGTGCTCCAGGACGTACGTGCGTCCGGCGAGGACCCGGGTCTCCTTGGGCGGGGAGGCAACGGCGACCGTTCCGTCGGGCGCGTAACGCCAGGGCAGTCCGCCGGTGGCGACCTGCGTGCCGACGCCCGCCGGGGTGTAGAAGGCCGGGACGCCCGTACCACCGGCCCGCAGCCGTTCGGCGAGTGTGCCCTGCGGTACCAGTTCCACCTCCAGTTCCCCGCTCAGGTACTGGCGGGCGAACTCCTTGTTCTCGCCGACGTAGGAGCCGGTGACGCGGGATATGCGGCCTGAGCCGAGCAGGATGCCCAGACCGCGCCCGTCCACGCCGCAGTTGTTGGACACCACTTCAAGGCCATCGGCACCCTGTTCATGCAGCGCCCGGATGAGGGTGTCCGGTACGCCGCTGAGCCCGAACCCGCCGACGGCCAGAGTCGCTCCGGCGGGAACGTCGGCCACTGCTCGCGAGGCCGAAGCCATCGTCTTGTCCATGGGAGAGAAGGCCCTTCATGTCGGCGTGGGGAGGGGGTGGGGCGCGGGCGGCGGAGTACCGGGCGGTGTGTCAGTCGTTCTCGTGCGCGGTGATGAACGAGCGCATCTTCGCCAACGCCGTGGCATTCGAGATGATCATGAGGTGGTTCGGAGCTGTCGGCCCGCTCATCAGGTAGTTCTCATCTGCGCCGGCCAGCTTCGCGGTGTCGGTCGGTGTGGCGTTGTAGTCCGCGGTCGACCTGATCGTGAGGTAGTCGACCTTGTCGTTGAAGGGGACTTCGGAGGGGTTGTTCAGGGCCTGGAGGAAGGGGGTGTTCGGGGAGGCGAACTGCTGGCAGGCCACGTACCACTGGCAGCCGTTGTTGGTGGTGCCGTGCTGAGGTCCGGCGAAGCCTATGTACTGGGAGACCTTGTCCGCGCCGTCGAGGTTCTTGATGTAGTACCGGGCGGCCAGGGTGGAGGCGGACCAGGTGGCGAGGACGACCTTGTCGGCCCCGGTCTGGCCGCGGACCAGATCGACCTTGGCCGAGAGTTCCTTCGCGGCCTTCGCCAGGTCCTGCGTCATCGAGCTGCTGTCCGTCCAGGTGAACAGCCGGTTCGTGGGCCAGCCGTTGGTCTGGAGGTTGGACTTCATGGCGTTCATGTTGGCCGGTGAGCCGGTCATGCCGGGGATCATGATCACGGGGTCGTGTGCGGCGGCGGAGGCCGACCGGGGCGCCGCGCTGGACTCCTGGGAGGCAAGGCCCAGCAGGCTCGTGGTCAGCAGGGCCGCGATGGAAGCGCTGAGCAACCGTGTACGGGCTGCTCGCCGGGTGCCGGTGTGAGTCGATGCCGTCCCGCGGGGCCGGGTGGACGCAAACAGCATGGGGGTGCTCCTTACTGTCGGGGGGCCGAGCGCTCATGTGCGGCTCACACTCGGAGTTACGCCGACAGGGGTTGGGGGGTGTGACACAGAGCACGCTAGAACCACCGGTCGCGGCAGGCAGATGGGTGCAGTACACGTCTTTCACCCCCCGCGGTGTCCGCTCCAGCCATTACGTCTCGGCCTCAGTGGCCGGCAGGCGCGGCGGCACAACCGGCGTGCGCCGTCGGCACCTTGGCCCCGGGAGCACCGAGTGGGCGCTCGGCACACCTCCATCGCCTCACCTATGTGCGCTGCTGCTCTCGTAGCGCCCCGGAGCGGCGCCCTACCGTCGTAGCGGCGCGGCGGGGGCCGTCAGCGCCGTGCGGTCGTCGTGGCCGCCCGCCCGCCGTGCGAGCAGAGCCGTCGGCGTGTGCGCCGCCTTCCGCCGAACCGCACCCATCCCCCAGTCCTGGAGGTCAGGCACATGACTCGGTTCGGCATCATCGGCGGCGGACTCATGGGGCACGGGATCGCCGTCGCTCTCGCCCGGGCGGGGCACCATGTCGCCGTGTACGACGCGGATCCCGCGATCCTGGCCTCACTCGATGAACGCGTCGCCCGCGCACTCGAACGCTGCGCCATGCCCCCGGCCGGCGTCGGGCCGGTCACCGCACGCATCACGGCAGCGAACACCCTGTCGGACATGGCGGTGGGTGTCGACATCGTCCTCGAAGCCGTACCCGAGCGACTCGACGTCAAGCAGCAGGTCCTCGAGGCACTGGAAGCGAGGATTCCGGCCGGGACGCCGGTGTGGTCGAACACCTCGGTGCTCTCGCTCACCGAAGTGGCCAAGGGCATGCGGCACCCGCGACGGCTGGTGGGAGTGCACTGGTGGAACCCTCCCTATGTCATTCCGCTGGTCGAGGTGGCGCCGGGCGCGGAAACGGACCGCCGGTTCGTGCAGGAGGCGTGCGACCTGCTGGACGGAATGGGCAGGACGACGGTGCGCCTGCACCGCGATGTCCCGGGATTCATCGGCAACCGGCTCCAGTTCGCACTGGTGCGGGAGGCACTGCATCTGCTGGAGCAGGAAGTGTGCGACCCGGTGACGATCGACACGGTCATGCGGGCGAGCCTGGGGCTGCGCTGGTCGTCCGTGGGCCCCATGGAGAACGCGGACTTCATCGGCCTTGACCTGACAAGGGACATCCTCGTCAGTCTGGCGCCCCACCTGTCGGCCGCGGTCACCTTTCCCGCGCTCGACAAGCCGCTCGACGCCGGGCACCGGGGCCGCGCCTCCGGAAGCGGGCTGCTGACCTGGCCTCCCGAGCGGGGGGAGGAGGTGGCGGAACGCCTGGAGAACGGCATTCGCCGCAACCTCGTCGAGCCGTAACTCGTCGAGCCGTAACCCTCCGACCGGCCCGCCGCAGGGGTGGCGATGACGCCTGTGCGGAGGGAAGTGGTTCGCCGCGGACCGCTCCGGTGCCCCACCGGCGATGCGGCGCCATACTTGCCGGGCTGCGACGGCACAGCTCTGGAGGGCGGATGGCACAGCCGTACGACATGTCTTTCCTGGAACTGCTGCTCAGCGACGCCGACTTGGAAGCCTTCGACGAGGTGCTCACGTCGGCCCGCGCCGCGGGACGGCCGCCCGGACACCTCGACGCGCTGGAGCAGGAACGGGCGATCGCGCTGCGTCTCCGGGAGAAGCTCCTGCGGCACCGCCGCAACGAGGCGGAGCTGCAACTGCTCAACGACACCGCGAACGACCTGGCCTCCCTGAGGGCCCTCGACCCCATCCTCCAAGCGATCGCCGACCGGGCACGGCGGCTGCTCGACTGCGACCTGGCCTACATCAGCCTCAGCGACCGCGACCGCGGCGACAGCTATATCAAGGCGGCCGCGGGCAACATCTCCGGTCTGTTGCGCGAACTGCGGCTGCCGGTCGGCACCGGGGTCGGCGGAATCGTGGCGCGGACAGGCGAGCCGTACTTCGCCGCCTCGTACCTGACCGACGATTCCTTCACCCATACCTGCGAGATCGACAAGACCGTCGCCGCGGAGCGCATCGAATCCTTGCTGGGTGTGCCGGTCAAACTCAACCAGCGGGTGATCGGGGTCCTGCTGGCCGCTCACCGCAGCCAGCGCGAGTTCAGCAGCCGGGACATCACTGTCCTGATGATGCTCGGCTCACACGCCGCCGTGGCCATCGAGAACAGCCGCCTGCTCAGTGCCGCCCAGGAGGCCGTGTCGGAGCTGCGGGTCGCCAACGACACCATCAGCTCCCACATGGCGGACCTGGAACGCACCGCGGAGGTCCATGAGCGCCTCACCCGCCTGGTCATCCAGGGCAACGGCGTCGACGAGGTCGTGCAGGCGACGGCGGCCGCGATCGAGGGCACGGTGGTCGTCCTGGACGAGGAGGGCGCCGTCGTGGCCCGGTCCTGCGGTCAGGACCCGGTGCCGGCCGGCGAACTCGGCCGGCTCAGCGCGGAGGCCTGGCAGGCGGGGCACACCGTGATCCGCGCGACACGGTGTGCCGTTCCCCTGATCACCGAGTCCGAGCCCCTCGGCACGATCATCCTCAGCGCCACCGCGCAGGTCGACGCCACCGACCGGCGCATCCTGGAGAGGGCCGCGCTGGTGGCCTCCCTGGTCCTCGTCACCCGCAGACGCATGGCGGAGGCCGAGGCACGCGTACGGGGCGAACTGCTGGGCGACCTGCTGGCCGCGCACGGCAAGGACTACGACCTCCTGCGGCACCGGGCCGCCCTGCTCGGCGTCGACCTCACCACCTGCCGCACCGTGGTGGTGGCCCGGATCGAGGACGAGCCACGCGAGCGGGTCTTCGCCGCCGCCGCGGCCATCGCCCGGCGCTCCCACGGCCTCGCGACGTTCCGGCGCGACACCGTCGTCCTGCTGCTGCCGGGTGAAGACCCCCAGGACCTGGCACGCCGCGCCGTCGACGAACTCGCGCGTACCTCACGCCATCCCGTCACCGCCGGAACCGCGCGGGCCGCGGACCCGAGCCACGTCGCCGCCGCCTTCCGTGAGGCGGACAACTGCCTGCACGCCCTGGTCGCCCTCGGCAGGACCGGTGAGATCGCCGACACCCGGGGACTCGGGTTCGTCGGGGCCCTCTTCAGCGGCGAGCCGGCCACCGCTGCCTTCATCGAATCCGTCATCGGCCCGGTCATCGCGTACGACCGCACCCACCATTCCGACCTCGTGCACACCCTCGACACGTACTGCCGTACCGGCCAGCACGCCCGCAACACCGCGCACGAGCTGCACCTCCACGTGAACACCGTCACCCAACGCCTGGGCCGGGTGAGCCAACTCCTCGGCGCCGCCTGGCGCGACCCGGAACGCCTCCTCGAAATCCAGGTAGCGCTGCGGCTGTTGAGAGTCAGCAGGCGTTGACAGGCGCCCCTTCCGGCATGCCCCGGCCGCCCGCTATGGCTTCGGCGAGGACATCCCCGCGGGATCAGTGTCTGCCCCGCACATAACGGAATCCGGGCCGGCGATCCACTCTGTTGCGAGACAGCGAACAAGTTCGGCCACCGTCCCGAAAGTGGTGCATCCCATGCCGTCCCCACCCGCAGTACAGGCCCCGGCCCCCACGGGCCTGAAGAAGATCGTGGCCGCCAGCCTCATCGGCACCACCATCGAGTGGTACGACTTCTTCCTCTACGGCGCCGCCGCCGCACTCGTGTTCAACAAGCTCTTCTTCCCCGACTCCGATCCCCTGGTCGGCACCCTCCTGTCCTTCCTGACCTACGCCGTCGGCTTCGCCGCCCGCCCCCTCGGCGCCCTCGTCTTCGGCCACTTCGGCGACCGGCTGGGCCGCAAGAAGCTCCTGGTGTACAGCCTGCTGATGATGGGCGGCGCGACCTTCCTGATCGGCCTGCTCCCCACCCACGCCACCGTCGGCTCGGCCGCTCCCCTTCTCCTCACCGTGTTGCGTCTGGTCCAGGGCTTCGCCCTGGGCGGGGAATGGGGTGGGGCGGTTCTGCTGGTGGCGGAGCACGGGGATGCCGCGCGGCGCGGCTTCTGGGCCTCGTGGCCACAGACGGGAGCGCCGGCCGGGCAACTCCTGGCCACCGGTGTCCTCGCCACCCTCACGGCGACGCTGTCGGACGCGGCGTTCGACTCCTGGGGGTGGCGTGTGCCGTTCCTGCTGTCCGGCGTGCTGGTTCTCGTCGGACTCTGGATCCGGCTCTCCGTCGATGAATCACCCGTGTTCAAAGCCGCCCTCGCGGCAGCCGAGCGCCGCACGGCCGAGCACACCGTCCGCGAGAAGCCGCCCATCCTCGCCGTACTGCGTGATCACTGGCGCGATGTCCTCATCGCCATGGGCACCCGCATGGCGGAGAACATCTCCTACTACGTCGTCACCGCGTTCATCCTCGTATATGCCACCGAGCATGCCGACACGAGCAGACAGAACGCCCTCAACGCCGTCCTGATCGCCTCCGCCGTCCACTTCGTGACGATCCCCTTGTGGGGCGCCCTCTCCGACAAGATCGGACGTCGCCCGGTCTACCTCATCGGCGCTCTCGGCACGGGAATCTGGATCTATCCGTTCTTCACCCTGGTCGACCGGCAGTCCTTCGCGACGATGATCACGGCAGTCACCGTGGCCCTGCTCTTCCACGGCGCGATGTACGCCCCGCAGGCGGCGTTCTTCTCCGAGATGTTCGCCACCCGCATGCGCTACTCCGGAGCGTCGATCGGCGCCCAGTTCTCCTCCGTGGCCGCGGGCGCCCCGGCCCCGCTGATCGCCACGGCCCTGCTCGCCGAGTACCACAGCGCCGCGCCCATCGCCCTTTACGTGATGGCTGCCGTCCTGCTCACCGTCATCGCCCTCGGCTGTGCGGAAGAGACGCGCCACCGCGACCTCTCGGACACAGAACCCTACGAAGCCGAATCGGCATCGGTCACCTTGTAGCCGGGGACCGAGGGCCAGCGGACCGTCAGCACCACGGACTCCTCCTCCGCGATCCAGGAGTGATCGACGCCATGGCCCCACACCACGTAATCCCCCTGCTCGGCCAGGAGAACGCTGCGTCCGGGCAGTTCGACTCGGAAGCGGCCGCTGATGAGGACCAGCAGGGCGGTGCGCTCTTCGCCGGTCACCCACTGGGCCCGCTCATCGCCCTGCGGGTGGACGCCCCACTTGATCTCCACGTCCTCGCTGTGACGGGGATCGGAGGCGTCCTTGAAATGCCCCAGCAGCCATCCCCGGTCCAGCATCGCGTCCTTGCCGGCGTTGCCCACGTACACGTTGTCGCTCATGGTTTCGCAAGGTAGCAGCCGGCCTTTTGCCCGAACTACCGCGTCATCCGGTCGATCAGGGCGGCGAGTTCTGTCACGTACGGCGGCTCGAACAAGGTCAGGTGGTCTCCTTCCAGGACGTGGTGGGTCAGCCGGGCCGGGGCGCAGACAGCGGACCAGGAGCGGAGCGCGGCGTGCCGGAAGTCCGCCTCCTGTTTCTCGGCCTGGACCAGTGCGACCGGGCCGGCGTACCGCGACGGGCGGTAGGCCCGGGCGGCCCGCAGATGGGCGCGGTTGGTGCGTCGTCGGAGGTCGAGCCGGAGCGACTCGTCGGCGCTCATGTGCGTCTCCCCCGCTATGGGGCCCGGCTCCTCCGCCTCGTCGTCCTCGTCGAACTCCGGGAGCTGTGCGGAGAGGTAGCTCTCGACGAGGAAGAGCATCTCGGCGCGCTCACCGCGCAGTTCGAGGAGCCGGGCCATTTCGAAGGCCACGAGCCCGCCCATGGACCAGCCCAGCAGCAGATACGGGCCGGTCGGCGCCACCTTGCTTACGGCCGCCAGATAGCGGGCGGCCAGCGCCTCGACGCTCCGGTCCTCGTGGCCGGCGCCGTCCGCCGACGTCTGGAGGGCGTACAGCGGGCCGCGCAGCTCGGGGCGGGCGGCGAGATGGCGGAAGCCGGTGGCCTCGCCGCCCGCCGGGTGGACGCAGAACAGAGGGGTGGTGCCCTCTCCCCCGGGCCTGAGGAGCACGATGTCGTCCGGGAGCGTGTGCCGGTCGGCGTCGCGCGCCTTGAGCAGCCGGGCCAGGTGCTTCGGCGTGGCCGCCCGCGCGGACCGCCCCACCTCGTGATCCGGCCCCACTACCGGCCCCGGCTCCGGTTCCGAGAAGAGCACGGGGACCGGTAGCTCGGCGTGGAACTCCCCGTTGAGCCGTGCGATCAGCCGTACGGCCAGCAGGGAGTGGCCGCCGAGCGCGAAGAAGTCGTCGTCCGCGCCGACGGGGGCGACACCGAGCAGTTCCTCGAAGACCCTGGCCACGGCGGCCTCCACGCGGTCGGCCGGTGGTGTGCCGGCCCCGCCCGCCGCAGCGACCGGGGAGCCGGTGCTGCCGGCCTGGACGAGGGCTCGCACCGCGGCCTGGTCCACCTTGCCGTTCGATGTGAGGGGTATCGCCTCGGTCCTTGCGTACGTTCGCGGCACCAGCTGGGCCGGCAGCCGCTCGGCCAGGTGGGCGTGCAGGGCCCGCGTCGTCGTGGCGTGGACGTCGTCGGTGACGACACAGGCGGCCAGGTGGTCGCCGTACTCCTCGTCCGCGACCAGGACGACGGCGGCGTCCCGCACGCCGGGGCTCCGCAGCAGCGCGGCGCGGATCTCCTCGGGTTCCGCCCGCACCCCGTTGACCTTGATCTGGTCGTCCATCCGGCCCAGGTATCGGATCAGGCCGTCCGGGCCGACGCAGGCGAGGTCGCCCGAGCGGTACACCCGGCGGCCGGGCTCCGGTGAGAAGGGGTGGGGTACGAACCGTTCGGCGGTGGCGGCGGGGGCGCCCAGATAGCCGCGGGCGAGGCTGGTGCCGCCGATGTAGATCTCACCCGGCACGCCCACCGGCACGGGGGTGAGGTTCTCGTCCAGGACGAGCACCTCGGCGTGGTCCATGGGCCGGCCGATGGGCACGGGGCCGGGGCCGTCGTGCACGCCCACCTCGTGCACGCACACGCCGACGGCGGTCTCGGTCGGCCCGTACTCGTTGAAGATCCTCGTCCCCGGCGCGTGTGTCGTCCAGGTGTCGACCGCACTCCTGTCGAGGGCCTCGCCGCCGAGGACGAGGGAGCCGGTGGTGCCCGCCAAGTGCCCTGGTGCCACGGACTGGTTGATGACCTTCAGGTGCGACGGGGTCAGCTTGAGCAGGTCGAGGCCGGTCCGGTCGGCCAGGTCCGCGGAGAGGGCGAGGACGTCCCGCCAGGCGGGGTCGAGGAGGACGGGGCGGCCTGTGATGAGCGGCAGGAACAGACTCGTCACGGTGAGGTCGAAGCCGATCGAGGAGTGCGCCATGGCTCCGCCCCGGCCGTCCGCGCCGTCGGCCCGGTGCTCGCCCTCTCCGCCGTCGCGAACGGCGCCCGGAGCGACGTACGTTCGAGCGCTCCACAGCAGGTAGTCGCACACGGCCCGGTGGGGCAGCATCACCCCCTTCGGTGTCCCGGAGGAGCCGGAGGTGAACATGATGTACGCGAGGTGGTCCGGGCCCGCCGCGCACGACGGTCCGGGTTCGGCTCCCGCGCCCGTACCGGCGGGTGGCAGGTCGCGCAGGTCGAGACACGCGACGCCCTCGGCCGCCACCGCCTCATTCGGGCGGTCGGTGAGCAGCATGCGGCATCCGGCCCGCTCCAGCAGTTCCCGGGTCCGCAGCGGCGGGAGCAGCGGATCGAGCGGCACATACGTCCCTCCGGCCTTGAGCACGGCCAGCAGGGCGACGACCAGCGCGGCCGAAGGGGCCGCCCGCACCGCCACCGGGGTTTCCACGCGCACGCCCCGGGCGCGCAGCACGCCGCTCCACCGGTCCGCCCGCGTGTCGAGTTCCCGGAAGGTGAGCCGGTCGGGTCCGGCCACGACGGCGAGGGCGTCGGGGGTCCGTCGGGCCTGCCGCTCGACGAGGCCGTGCAGGCACCGGCCGTCCGCCGGCTCAGGGGGGTGGGCCCGCGGCCGGGCGGCGCCGGCCGCGGGAGGCAGGCTCGCCTCGCGCACGGGGGTGGCGGGTGCGGCCAGCAGCTCGGCGAGGAGTACGGCGTACTGGTCGGCGAGCGTGCGGACATAGGCGTCGTCGAACTGCCGGCCGTCGTAGTGCCAGGTCGTACGGCCTTCCGTCGCGCCCAGGGAGCAGGTCAGGCGGAGGGCGTGGGGCTCGGTCTCGACGTCGTCCCAGGCCACGGCGAAGGCGACGCCGTCGGCGCTCCGTGGGGCCGGGGTGTCGACGCAGCGGAAGCCGATGTCGCGCTCTGTCTGCTGCGCGGCACCGGAGGGCGGGGTGTCCGGCTGGGCCTCCTCGGCGTCGGACAGGGCGCGTTCCGCGCGGGCGGCGAGGGCGTCGAGGACCAGACCGGGGTCGATCCGCGCGGGGATCTCCGCCCACTGGGCGAAGTGGCCGAGGGCGGTGGCCGTCTCCTCGAACTCCCGGCCGCTGAGCAGCGTGTCGACGGTGATGTCGGGCTGTCCGCCGACTCTGGCCAGCAGCGTCTGCCAGCAGGCGAGCAGCACGGCCCCCGGCCGCACGCGCCGCCGCCGCGCGTAGTGGTGGACGGCCGTCGTGACGGCGTCCGGCAGGGGCGCGGTGGCGGTACGGCGCTCGGGCAGGCCGGGGCCGGGAGGCCGACGCAGCGGCAAGGAGAGCCGTGAGGTGGGTGCGCCCGGTGCGTGGTGGGGTGGTTCTTCGCTGAATTCCTGGTGCTGCCACTCGGCGAACTGGCTGTACTGGAGCACTTCGTCGGTGGGCGGTGTGCCCGCGTACCGCTCGGCCAGCTCGTCGACGAGCAGCCTCAGCGTGTGCCCGTCCGCGGCCAGGGCGCTCGTGGTGAGCAGCAGCGTGTGGCGGCGGGGGCCGAGGGCGAAGAGGGCGGCCCGCAGCACCGGGTCGTTCGGCCCGCCGTGCGGCTGCTTCCGCCGGGCGCGGATCTCCTCGTCGATCCTGCGGCGGCGTGCTGTCTCGTCCAGGTGGCCCAGCTCGGTGTGGGACCAGTGTGGGCCAGGATGGTCCGCTTCGTGGACGACGAGCAGCGCGTCGCGGGCGCCCGGCACCCGTTGGAAGACCGAGCGGAGGATCTCGTGGCGGGCCACCGTGTCGTGCAGGGCGGCCGTGAGCCGGTCCGTGTCCAGCTCGCCGTCGAGGGTGACGAGCACGTGCGCCCAGGACGGCACGCCGCGTTCTGCCAGCTCCCACAGCCGCCGCTGGCGGAACGACAGCCGGAACCCCTCCACGCGCCCTACCTGCTCCGCCTCCGCCGTCACTGGTACCTCACCATGTCGCCCATGGCGACGAGGAGTTCGCGCTCGCCGCGGAAGGGGTTGCGGGCGTGGGCGGTGAGGATGTTGTCCAGCAGCAGCACGTCACCGCGTTGCCAGGGGAAGGAGACCTCCAGCTCCCGGTAGGCCCGCAGGATCTCGTGCATCGCCTCGTCGGGTATCTCGGTGCCGTCGCCGAACCGGCAGCTGCGCGGGAGTTCCTCCGGGGCCATGGTGGACAGCAGCGACTGCCGTACCTCCGCGGAGAGGCAGGCGGTGTGCCAGTGCTGTGCCTGGTTGAACCAGGACCACTCGCCGGTGCGTGGATGGCGCAGCACGGCGGGCCGTACGGCGGTGGTGCGCAACCGGTCGCCGTGCCACTCGTAGCGCAGTCCCTGTCGGGCGCAGCGGGCCTCGGCCTCGGCCCGGTCCCCGGTCCGGAAGACGTCCCGCCAGTCGAGGCCGAGTCCGGTGCCGTAGTTGCGGACGTACATGACCCCCTTGGCGGTGAACTCCTCGCGCAGCGCCGGGTCCAGCCTGCGGTGGACGGCGCGGCTGTCGACCAGGGGTGTCTCGCCGCCGGTGTCGGCCGGGCGGGCGCAGCAGAACCAGATGCGGGACGGGCCCTCGTCGTTGAAGGAGTTCTCGTTGTGCCAGAGCAGTTTCTCCTCGGGCGGGAAGAACACCGGCGTGTAGACGTTGCCGCCGAGTGCGGCGCGCGGGTGCTCGCCGTTCTCGCCGAAGAGGTCGTCGACGAACACGGAGGCGAAGCGTTCCAGGGCGCCCGGGTCGGTGACGGCGAAGCCCCGGAAGAGCAGGGCGCCGTGCCGTTCCAGATCGGTGTCGAGCCGGGTGCGGTGCGAGCGGGCCCAGGTCTCCAGGTCGACGTCCGGGCGGGCCGGGCGCAGCACGAGCGGCAGATCGGCGCCGTCCCGCAGCGGCTCCCGTACGACCACCTCGTCCGTGTCCACGGTGACCTTGGTGGGCTTGATTCCGCGCAGGGCGCCGGGGCCGCGCCGCTTGGCCCTGCCCGGCGCGGGACGGGCTGTGGGCGCCGTGGCGGGCAGGGGCGCTTCGGCGATCGAGGTGTCGGGGCGGGCGGCCATGTCGGCGGCCAGGGCGACGTACTGCTCGCTCAGTTCCTCCATGGTCGACGCGTCGAAGAGGTCGGGGTCGTAGTTGAGGAACCCGGCGATCCCGTCGTCGTCCTCCTCCAGGACGAGGGTGACGTCGAAGCGGCTGGTGTCGATGAGGTCGGCCGTGAAGGGGCTCAGCCGCAGGCCGGCCATGGCGTCGGTGGCCCGCCGGTTGTTGTTGAGCACCAGTTTGATCTGGAAGAGCGGGCTCTGGTTGCGGGTGCGGGGCGGGCTGAGGGCCTTGACGACCTCCTCGAACGGCAGGTCCTGGTGCGCGTAGGCTTCCAGCGCCACGTCCTTGGTGCGGCCCAGGAGTTCGCGCCAGGTCGGGGCGCCGGCGAGGTCGGCGCGCAGCACGATCTGGTTGACGAAGAAGCCGATCAGCGGTTCGGTCCTGCTGTCGGAGCGGCCGGCGACGTCCGAGCCCACCACTAGATCGGTCTCGCCGGTCCGCCGGTTCACCACCGCGTACAGGGCGGCGAGCAGCGCCATGAACAGGGTGCTGTCCTCTTCCCGGCACAGCGTGCGCATGCCGTCCGTGGCCGGGGCCGGGATGCGGAAGCGCAGGCTCTCGCCCCGCTTTTCGGGGTGTGCCGGGCGCGGCCTGTCCAGGGGCAGCCCCGGGAGGTCGAGGATGCCCCGCAGGCGTGCCGTCCAGTGATCCACCAGAGGGTCGAAGTGGCCGGCGTCGGCGAGCCTGCGCTGCCAGACCGCGTAGTCCGCGTACTGCACGGGCAGTTCGGGCAGGCGGGGCGCCCGGTGCTCGCGGCCCGCGGTGTACAGCTCGGCCAGTTCGTCCAGCAGGACGGCGGCGGACCAGCCGTCCACCGTCACATGATGGGCCGTCAGCAGCAGTACGTGGTCGGCCGTGTCCAGTCGGAGCAGCCGGGCCCGCAGGACGGGCCCGGTGGCCAGGTCGAAGGGTTCGGCGTACTGCTCCCTGGCCAGCCGTCGCGCCTCCTGTTCCCGCTGCTCCGGCGGGTAGGAGGTCAGGTCGGTGAGCGGGAGCGCGGGCGGCTCGGCGGGCAGTACGGTCTGGAACGGCTGCCCGTCACGAGCGGTGAGCACGGTCCTGAGCACCTCGTGCCGCCGTACGATCTCCGCCAACGACCGGCGCAGCAGGGCGACGTCGAGTTCGCCCGTGAGGCGGACGAGGACGGGGAAGTTGTATTGGGCGGTGTCCGGGTCCATCTGGTGGAGGAACCAGAGGCGTTCCTGGGCGAAGGAGGCCGGTACGGCCCCGTCCCGTTCGGCGGGGGCCAGCGCGGGCAGCACGGGCCGGTTCTTCTCGGTGACCAGGCCGTCGACGAGGGCGGCCAGCGCGCCGAGTGTCGAGGCGTCGAACGGTCCGCGGATCGGCACCTCCACCTCGAACTCCTCGCGCAGCCGGAACACGAGCCGGAAGGTGAGCAGGGAGTGTCCGCCGAGGTCGAAGAAGTCGTCCTCGGCGCGGATGCCGTCGCGGCCGAGCAGTTCGCTCCAGATGGCGGCCATCCGCCGTTGCGTGGGGGTCAGTTCGGCCTCGGTCCGCTCCTCGTGGTCCCCGGTGCCGTCCTCAGTGGTCAGGGGCAGGTCGGTGAGTGCGGCGCGGTCGACCTTGCCGTTGGCGTTGAGGGGGATCCGGCGCAGCACGACGTAGCGGGTGGGGAGAAGGGGTTCGGGCAGGCGTTCGGCGAGGCGGGACTCGATGCCGGGCAGTGCGGCGAGCGCCGCGGGGCGCCACAGCGGCGCGGTGGCGAGCCGGTGCGGCTCCGTGGCGGTGACGACCGGTGGCAGCGCCGTCGGCGGCGTTCCCCGGCGGTGCAGCAGCAGGTCGTAGGAGCCGTCGGGCCGTCCCTCGGCCCAGCTCGGTTCGGCTTCGTACCCGTGGCTCGCGGCCAGGCGGCACAGCTCCTCCGGGTCGGCGCCCGGCCGTACGGTGTCCGGCGCGGCACCGGAGAGCCGGGCCAGCAGCCGCAGGTCTCCCGTCAGCCGGGCGTTGGGGATGGCGCGCAGGACGAGCCGGTCGGGGTGTTCGGCGCCGAGCAGCGCGTCCAGGCCGTCGGCGTCCAGGCCCTCCGCCTGCCAGTCCCGTTCCGGCGGTGGCCCGGCCGGCCCGGCCTCGGGGTCTTCGTCCGCCGTAAGCTCGCCGGTGATGGTGAGTACGACGTCGTAGCGGTACCGGGTCAGTTCGTTGTCGGCCGTTCCCCGTTTCGGCAGGACCTTGACCGAGCCGACCCGCGGCCACCGTGCGGTCAGTGCGCCGAAGAGGCGGGGGTCGAGGCAGAGTTCGTTCTCGGTCTCCCCGCGCCAGGTCGTCTCGGCACGCAGGACGGCGTCGGTGGTGCCCGGCTTCGCGCGGTGGGCGGCGACGGAGGCGTGGAAGGCGTCCAGGAGGGCGAGGTTGCGCAGGTCGCCGAGGAACACCCGGCCGCCGAGGGGCAGCGCGTCGATCGCCCGCTCCAGGACCGCCAACAGGTAGTCCACGGACGGGAAGTACTGGACCACGGAGTTCAGGATCACGGTGTCGTACGTCTCGCCCGGGTGGATCGCGAGATGGGCGGGGGCGGTCCGCAGCCCGATCCGCTCGGGTGCGACGGTGGTGCCGATCTGTCGCCGCAGCCGTTCGACGACCTGCTCGGACAGGTCCACGACCTGGTAGAAGTCGCAGTCGGGGGCGACCCGGGTGAGGATCAGGCCGGTGCCGCAGCCGATCTCCAGGGCCCGCTTCGGCCGCAGCGCGCGTATGCGCTCGACCGTGGCGTCGAGCCACTCGCGCATCGCGTCGGCCTCGATCGGCTCGCTGGTGTAGCTGCTGTTCCAGCCGGCCAGGTCGAACGACGGGTCGGCGGGGTGCTCCGCGCCGCTGTAGGTGTTCTCGTACAGCGTCTGCCATCGGCTCACCCAGTCCGTCTCGGCCGCCGCGTCCGACGGTGCGCCGACGCCGGTGTCGGGGCTGACGAAGGCGACCAGCTGCCGGGATTCGGGGGTGGGGCCGTGCACGATCACGGCGGCCTCCCGGACCGCCGGGTCCCGGGTCAGCTCGGCGGCCACTTCCCGCGGTTCGACCCGGTGACCGCGTATCTTCACCTGGTCGTCGAGGCGGCCCAGGTATTCGAGGTCTCCGCCGGCCGTCCGGCGCACCCGGTCACCGGTCCGGTACAGGCGTCCGCCCGGCTCGGCGCCGAAGGGGTCGGGGACGAATCGTTCCGCCGTCAGGCCGGGGCGGTTCCAGTAGCCGTGGCAGACGCCCGCCCCGCCGACGTACAGCTCTCCGGGCGCTCCCGGTGGCACCGGGTTCATCGCCTCGTCGAGCACGTACAGCCGCGTGTGGTGCACGGGCCTGCCGATCGGCACGCGGCCGAAGCCGCCGACCGGGTGCGCGCTGTCGTACGCGGCGCAGGCCACGGCGGTCTCCGTCGGGCCGTACTCGTTGACGATCCGGGGCGCTCCGGTCCCCGTGCGCCAGGCCGCGAGCTGCTCCTCGTGCAGCTCCTCACCGCCGACGATCAGGGTGCGGGTCCACGCCGCGGCACGGGCGGGGGCCGTGGAGCCCTCCAGCATCCTCAGGTGCGAGGGAGTGAGCTTGACGAAGGCGAGGCCGGTGTCCGCCTCGGCCGAGGCGCGCAGGGCCTCGCCGGGTGTGCCGCGGTCGTCGGCGAGCAGCAGGCGCCGGCCGGCCAGCAGGGGGGCGAAGAGGCTCGTCACGGTCAGATCGAAGGAGAGCGAGGAGTGCACGGGGACGGCGCCGTCCGCCTCGGGCGGCAGGTACGTCTCCACCGCCCACAGCAGGTAGTTGGCGACTTGGCGGTGGGAGAGCATGGCGCCCTTGGGCCCGCCGGTCGAGCCGGAGGTGTACATCAGGTACATCAGGTCGTCGGGCCCGCCGGCACCTTCCGGCGGGGCGCCGGTCGCCTCCTCGGCGACCTTGTCCGGGTTCACCACGAGGGTCGGGATGTCCGGGACGGCAAGGACCGCCGGGTCCTCCGGTCGTGCGTCGGTGACCAGCAGGACGGCCTCGCTGTCGTGCAGCATGTGATCGCGCCGGGCCTTCGGATAGGCCGGGTCGAGCGCCACGTACGCGGCGCCGCTCTTCAGTACGGCGAGCAGCACGACCAGCGCCTCGGGCGTGCGGGGCAGCAGCACCGCGACGACGCGGCCGGGACCTGCGCCGAGGCCGCGCAGCCGGTGGGCGAGGCCGTTGGCCCGGTGGTCGAGGTCTCGGAAGGTCAGGTCGGTGCGGCCCGGCGCCGACACGGCCACCGCGTCGGGGGTGGCGCGGGCTCGCTCGGCGATGAGCCGGTCCACGCGGGTGTCCTGGGGGCGGTCGGCAGGTGCGCCCTGGCCCTCGCGCAGGATCTGCTCGCGCTCCGAGGCCGTCAGCAGCGGCAGCTCGCCGATCCGTGTGTCGGGGGCGGCGGCCACGGCGTCGAGCAGGACACCCAGCGATCGGGCGAGCCGTTCGCCGGTCGCCGTGTCGAACAGGTCCGTGGCGTGGATGAGCCGGCCCTCCAGTCCGGTGTCGGTCTCCCAGACGTTCAGGTCGAGGTCGAAGCGGGCGGCGTCGTGGTCCAGGTGGTCCAGGTGGTCCAGTGGGACCAGACCGACCCCGCCCGGCAGGGTGCGAATTGGACGCGGTGGCGTGTTGTGCAGGGTGAAGTTGACCTGGTAGATCGGGTTCCTGCCGGGGCTGCGCTCCGGGTGCAGCCGCCGGGCCACCAGGTCGAGGGGCACGTCCTGGTTCTCGTACGCCTCCAGGCACGTCGTACGGACCTCGGCGAGGAAGTCCTCGAAGGACGCCTTCGGTGCGACCCGCGAGCGCAGCGGGACCGAGTTGGCGAAGAAGCCGACCAGATCGTGGAAGCCGCGGTAGCGCCGGTTGGCGACGGGGGTGCCGACCACCACGTCGTCGTGGCCGCCGTACCGGGCGAGCACGATCTGGAACGCCGCGAGCAGCACCATGAACAGGGTGCCGCCGCTGCGCGCGGAGACCTTCCGCAACTCGTCGGTCACCGGTGCGGGGACGGTGAACACCGTGGACTCGGCGCGTCCCTCGGGGCGCTCGGGCCGGGGGCGGTCGGCCGGCAGCGGCATCGGGTCCGGGGCGCCGGCCAGTCGACGTTCCCAGTAGTCCAACTGGGCGGCGGCCTCGGCGCCCTCGGCCCACTCGTGCTGCCAGCGGGCGTACTCGGCGTACTCCACCGTGTGGGCGGGCAGTTCGGGTGCCTGCCCGTCCAGGCGCGCCCCGTACGCGGTGCCCAGCTGGCTCAGGAAGACGTCCACGGACCAGCCGTCGATGACGGCGTGGTGGAAGGTGAGCACCAGAACCGCGTCGTCGGTGGCGAGGCGGAGCAGCCGGTACCTCAGCAGCGGTCCCTCGGCCAGGTCGAAGGGCTCCTCGGCGTCCGCCCGCGCGAGCCGCTCGGCCTGCGCCCGCCGTTCGTGCGCGGGAAGCGCGGACAGGTCGACGACGGGCAGCGCGTGCTGCCGGTGCGGCAGGACTCGCTGCACGGTACGGCCGTCGCGGACCGGAAGGACCGTGCGCAGGACGGCGTGGTGGCGCAGCAGGTCGTTGAGGGCGGCTTCGAGGGCGGTGTCGTCCAGTGGTCCGGTGAGGCGGTGCACGACGGGGCTGTGGTAGGCCGGGCTGTCCGGATCCAGTCCGGACAGGAACGCCATCCGGCGCTGGGTGAAGGACGCGGGGGCCTCTCCGTCGTCGTCCAGGGCGGGCAGTCCGGTCGGGGCGCCCCGCTCCCACAGGCGTTGGCGCAGCAGGGCCCGTTGCCCGGCGGGGAGGCGTTCGATCCTGCCCCGCAGATCCGCGTCGATCGCGTCGGCCGTCCCGGTGGTGTGCGTCATGCGGATCCCCCCGCTCGTTCATCGGCGCGCCGGGACTCGGCGAGCCGCTCCAATTCGGCGACCAGGCCGTCGAGTTGTTCCGCGCCGTCATCCGCTCGCGCGGACACTGCCACGGCCGCTGCCTCGTCGGCGGCCCGCTCGACCTCGACGGCGAGCCCGGCCAGGGTCGGTACGTCGAACAGGGTGCGCAACGGCAGGGTCACCCCGAGCCGTTCGCGGACCGAGGCGCGCACCACGGAGGCCAGCAGCGAGTGACCGCCGATGAGGAAGAAGCTGTCGTGCACCCCGAAGGACCGCACGCGCAGGGCATCCGCCCAGATGTCCCACAGGGCGCGCTCCGTCGCCGTCCTCGGTGGCACGGTGCCGATGTCCGGCGGGTCGCCCGCGCCCTCGGCAATGCCGGGCAGCGCCCGTCCGTCGATCTTCCCGCTGGGTGTCGTGGGCAGTTCGTCGAGCATGACGACATGGCCGGGCACCATGTGCGACGGCAGCCGCTCGCGCAGCCCGCCCAGCAGCTCCGGCGGGGACGGGCGGCACCCCGGCCCGGGGACGACGTAGGCGACGAGCCGCCGGTCCCCGGCGACGTCGACCGCCCGTACGACGCATTCACGCACGTCGTCGCGGTCCAGCAGCGCCGCCTCGACCTCCCCCGGCTCGATGCGGTAGCCCCGGATCTTCACCTGCTGGTCGGCACGGCCGAGGAAGTCCAACGCCCCGTCCGGCAGCCTTCGCACCAGGTCTCCGGTGCGGTACATCAGCGCCCCCGGCCGGGAGGCGAACGGATCCGGCAGGAAGCGCTCCGCGGTGCGGCCCGGGCGGCCCAGGTAACCCCGGGCGACCCCGGGCCCACCGACGTACAACTCGCCGGTCACCCCGATCGGCACGGGGCACAGCTCCTGGTCCAGCACGTGCAGCGTGGTGTTGGTGAGCGCGGAGCCGATGGGCACGCTCGGGGCGTCCTCGGGCAGCCGGTCCACCAGGTGGGTCGTGGAGAACGTCGCGTTCTCGCTCGGGCCGTACCCGTTGTGCAGGTGCTCGGGCGGCGCGCCGCTGTGCAGCACAGCGCGGGTGCGGCGGGGGTCCATCACCTCTCCGACGACGAACAGGTGGCGCAGCCCGCCGAAGGCTCTCGGGTCGATGTCGGCCACCCGGTTGAAGAGGGTGCCGGTGAGGGCGACGATCGTCGGCCGCAGCTCGCGCAGCGCGGTAAGCACCTCGTCGGGTCCGAGGGGTTCGTCGCCGGGGAGCACGTCCACTCGGGCGCCGTTGCACAGCGCGCCCCACACCTCGAAGGCGGTGATGTCGAAGGCCGGGTCACCGAGGTGCAGGAGTACGTCGCCGGGGCCGATGGACACGTAGTCGGTCGCGGTGATCAGCCGCACGACGGCCCGATGGGGTATCCCGACAGCTTTGGGCCGCCCGGTCGAACCGGAGGTGTGCACCACCGCGGCCAGGCCGAGGGGGTGGGAGCGGGAGCGCGGAGGCGGGCCGACGGGGCAGGGCCTGACGTGTTCCGGTTCCGTGCCCGCGGCCGCGGGGCTGTCGTGGTCCGCGTCGGTGAGCCGCAGTACCGGTACGCCCAGGCCGTGCAGCCAGGCGGGCGGTTCGGCGGGGCCGAGGACGGCCGAGATCTCGGCGTCGTCGGCCATGGACCGCAGCCGTTCCTCGGGGTGGCCGGGGTCGAGGACGAGGGGGGCGCCGCCGGCCAGGAGTACGCCGAGCATGCCTGTGACCAGGTCGGCGGAGCGTCGCATGTGCAGGGCGACGGCGGAGTCCGGGGTGACGCCGGCCGCGATCAGGGTCTGTGCGACACGGTCGGCCCGCCCCCGTAACTGCTCGTACGTCCAGGATCCGGTGCGGTCGGTGAGGGCGAGAGTCTGCGGGGCGCGTTCTGCGAACGCGAGGAACAGGCCGTCCACGGTGGCCGGTTCGGGCAGGGGGCGGTCGGTGGCGTTCCAGGCGTCGAGCCGGGCGCGGTCCTCGGGTGACAGCAGGGGAATCTCCGTGGTCCGCCGGTCGGGGGTCTCGGCGAGGGCGGTGAGCAGTGTGCGGTAGGCGCTCGCCATGCGGTCGGCCGACTCCGGCACCCACAGGTCGGACGCCAGGCGCATCTCGGCCCCGAGACCGCCCCGACCCTCGCCGCCGCCATCGCCAACGTGGCCGCCGCCGTCATCAGTCACCGTGCACTGGAGGTCGTAGGGGACGGTCGCGTCGTCCAGGGTGAGCTGAGACGTGGTGAGACCCGCCGCGGTGAAGCCTGTACGCCGCTCCCCCGTCACGTCCCCCGTCACGGCGAAGACCGCCTGGCAGAGCGGGTGGCGGCGCACGTCCTGCTCCTGCTCCTGCTCGCAGAGTTGAACGAGTTGTCCGAAGGTGACGCCGGTGTGCCGCTCCGCCTCGTCCCGGGCGTGTGCGACGCGACGCACCGCCTCCCGTAAGGAGGGACGGCCCGTCAGATCGACCCGCAACGGAAGCAGATCCTCGTAAGGTCCGAATGCCGTCCTCGCGGACGTGGGCGGACGACGGTCCAGGGGCGTGCCGAACACCACGTCGTGCCGACCCGTCCAGCGCGCCAGCAGCACGGCGAAGGCGGCCGCCGGCACCGTCCACGCCGGTACGCCTTCCTCGCGGGCGAGCCGTCGCAGGGCCTTGGCAGATCGGGTGTCGAGGTCCAGCCCTCGGCCCGTCGCACGGCCGGTCGGTATCCTCGGCCGGGTCCGGTCGAGCGGCAGGTCGAGCGCCAGGTCGAGCGGGGGAAGGCCCGCCAACTTCCGTTTCCAGTAAGCGAGATCTTCGTGCCGGGTTTCCCGCTCCGGAGTCGCCTGGTCCGCGTGCGAGAGCGGGGGCAGCGCCGGATCCCCGCCCAATGCCGCGTAAGCGCAGGCCAGTTCATGCTCCAGCACCGTGAGCGAGGCCCGGTCGGCGACGATGCGGTGCGCGGTGAGCAGCAGCACGTGCCGCTCCTCGCCGGTGCGCACCAGGGTGGCACGCAGCGCGGGCCCGCGGTCGAGGGCGAAGGGCCGGGCGCTCTCCTCGGCCAGTACGCGGCGCAGTTCCGCCTCGGGCTCGGATACGCCCCGGGCGTCCGTCCCCGACGTGGATTTTTCCGCGAGGTCCAGTCGCCGCAGCGGTACCTCGGCCGTCGCATGGACGGTGCGGCGTGGCCCGTCCCCGCGGTCGTCGAAGGTACTGCGGAGCAGTTCGTGGCGGGAGACGGGGTCCCGCAGGGCGGACGCCAGTCGTCCGGCGTCCAGTGGGCCCTCGATGAGAGTGGCGGCGGACACGTGGTGGACCGGGGCGGCGACGGCGTTCCGCTCCAGGTACCACAGCCTTTTCTGGCCCTGGGAGAGCGGCAGCCGGGGCGCCCCCGCGGTGCGGGGCATCGGTCGTTCTTCCAGGTCGTACTGCCGGTCGTCATCGTCGGGCTTCGGCGTCATCCCCGTGACTCTCCTCTCGTGGTAGCGGCGCGTCAGCGGACTGTGTGGGCGGGAGGGGTACGGCGGTCTGCTCCGGTCGGCGCTGTCGAATGGGAGTGAAGGCGGCGGCCACCACCACGGCCAGGAAGACGACCGCCACCGCGGTCAGCGGCCCGCGGGTCCCCAGCCTGCCGACCAGGGCGGTGAGCAGAGCCGCGCCGAGGGGCGCGAGGCTGCCGTGGATCGTCCAGAACGCGGAGGTGACCCGGCCGAGCAGATGGTCCGGCGTGACCTGCTGCCGCAGGGACATCGAGCAGACGCCCGCCAGTGCCATGCCGAAGGAGTAGAGACAGATCGTCAGGGCCGCCACAGGCACCTGCCCGGTGACGCCCAGCACCAGCACCGACACCGAGCACAGACTCATCGCGCCGAGCCAGCAGGGGCCGAACCCCCAGGAGCGGCGCAGCCATGCGGTCGCGGCGGCGGCCACGCAGGTGCCGAGCCCGGCCAGCGCGAGGACGTAGCCCACCGTGCGCTCGTCCTGCCCGAGGCCGTGCCGCAGGTGGTAGATGAAGACGTCGGTCATGCCCAGGCTGAGGAAGGTGGTGACCGTCAGCAGCATGGTGAGGGCCCTCAGCACCGGCGTGCGCCACAGGAACGCGGCGCCGACCAGGAACCCGGAGCGCAGGTCCTGGGCCCAGGCCGCCTTGTTCTCCGCCTCGTCGCCCGGCGAGCGCACGCTGGGCCTGAGCCTGATGAAGGCCAACCCCACGAGAGAGATCCCGAAGCTGCCCGCGTTGATGGCGACCGCGGCCGTGGGCCCGAACAATCCGGCCACCACACCGGCCAGCGCCGGGCCCGCGATGTAGGCGATCGCGTTGGTCGCCTCCAGCCGGCCGTTCGCCGCGACGATCTGCTCCTTGTCGACGAGGTTCGGCACAGCGGTGACATAAGTGATCCGGAACAACGTCTCGAAGACGGACGCCAGCGCCATGACCACGTACAGCAGCCAGATCTGCGGGTTCAGGGCCCAGCAGACCGGGATCGCGCCGTACAGCACCAGCCGGGCGGCGTCGCACAGCATCAGCAGCCGCCGCCGGTCGAAGCGGTCGGCCCAGGAGCCGCCCACCAGACCGGTGAGCAGCGCGGTGGCGCCCGCGACGGCCGTGAGCAGCCCCATCTGTGCCGCTGACCCGGTGGTGTGCAGCACCAGCAGGGGAAGCGCCACCAGCGAGAACGCGTTGCCGACCTCGGACAGCGCCTGGACCGCCCAGAAGATGGAGAAGTCCCGGTTGGACCGAAGCGAACGCGCGAACATACGAGGGTCTTCCGTCCTGGGGCTAGCGGTGGGGGGTGTACGGCTCCGCCATGGCGACCGCGATCCGGCGGGGCCCCGTGAACGGCTCGCGGCCGTGCGAGACCAGCATGTTGTCGATCACCAGGACGTCGTCCGCACGGTAGTCGAAGCGGGTCGCCGCGGCTCGGTAGCAGGCCCGGAGATGGTCCATGACGGCGTCCGGGATCGGTCCGCCGTCGCCGTAGTAGGTCTGGCTGGGGAGGTTCTCCTCGCCCAGCATCTCCAGCAGCCCGATCCGCACCGACGCCGGCAGCGTGGTGGCGTGGAAGATCGTCGCGTGGTTGAACCACACCGGCTCGCCGGTCACCGGATGCCGGTGCACGGCCTTCCGTGCCGCCTGGGTGCGCAGCCCGCCGCCGGGCAGCCACTGCGCCTCGATGTCCCGCTCCCGGCAGTACCGCTCGACCTCCGCGCGGTCCTCGGTGGCGAACGCCTCCTGCCACGGCAGGCCGACCAGGTCGCCGTAGTTGCGTACGACCGTCCAGCCGCGCCGGGCGAACTCCTGGCGCACCTCGTCGTCGATGGCGGCCAGCACCCGCCTGGTGTCGGCCAGCGGGGTGGCGCCCCGGCTCAGCGGCGGGCGCACACAGTGGAAGTACAGGGTCAGCGGCCAACTCGCCTGGTACGAGTTCTCGTTGTGCAGGAAGATCTCTTCGCCGGGCGGATAGTCGGTGGACGTGTAGACGTTCCCCTTGATCACGCTCCGGGGGGAGGAACGCTCGGTGTACGGCAGCAGCTCGCCGGAGAGCATGCGGACGATGTCCGCGAAGCCGTCGGCGCCCCCGACGTCGAAGCCGCGCAGCAGCAGCGCGCCGCGTTCGCGCAGCGCGGTGCGGAGTTCTTCCCGTCGGGTGCGCAGCCGTTCGACGGCCGACTCGCCGTGCCCCTCGACGACCAGCGGGAGCATCGGGCTGGTCCCGGCCGTCATCGCGGTGTTTCCGACAGCAGCGGCAGCAACCGCCGGGAGCCGACCGTGGCGGGCTCTTCCCGGGCGGGTTCCTCGATCTCGCCGTCCTCGCCGGTCAGCACCAGGCTCATCACCCGGCCGTTCTCCGCGAAGAGGAAACGCCGCTCGGTGAGGGTGTCCAGGCGTTGCCGCAGGTCGTCCGGCCCCTCGGGCCAGTCCCGGGCCAGTTGCTCGGGCTTGGCCGGCGAGGACAGGCGCCGCAGCAGCCGGCCCGTCGCCGCGTCGACCGGGTGCGTCCGCAGAGCCCCGGAACGGGAGTCACGGACCGTGAGCCGGCCGTCGTCATCAGCGACCAGCCGCAGCTCGCGACGGGCCGCTCCGTCCTCGCCGTACCAGGCCGCACGCCACTGGGTGACAAGACCGCTCAACTCGTCGTGCCACTCGACCGCGTCGAGCATGTACGGCGCCAGGTTCTGGTCGGCGAAGAAGTACGCGAGATCGGCCAGCGCCGACTCGTCGAAGGGATACGTGAGGGAGTAGTAGTCCACCGGCTTCAGGGCGAGCCCGTACTCGTCGCTCCGCTTGAAGTAGGGGCTGAAGCGGTCGAAGCGCACCATGTACACGCCGTGCGGCGGCACCAGGTGGACGAAGTCCCGCAGCTCCTCGGTGTACTTGCGGTAGACCGCCGGGTCCTCGCCGGGGAAGCCGATCAGCAGGTTCCACTCGGGCTTGATCCCGAACTCCTCGCAGTTCTTGAGGAACTGCAAGTTCTGGAACGCGGTGGTGCCCTTGCCCATCAGTTTGAGCGTCGAGGAGGCGAGCGCCTCGATGCCGGGCTGGACGACGGTGACGCCCGCGTCCGTCATGGCGCGCAGGTCCTGACGGCTCAGGGGGAGCTTGACCTCGTAGAAGATCTCGGCCCCCGGCGGCGGATCGAGCCGAGGAAAGACCTCACGCGGGTAATTGCGTGGCATGACGTTGTCCGTGCAAAAGAGCGATGTATAGGCGGGCGCGAAGCCGAAGAGCCACTCGAACTGCCGGATCGCCAGGTCCGGAGCCATGGCCCGAAACGCCATGCTTTCGCCGTTCAGCCCGCAGAAGGTGCAGTGCGAACGCTGTCCCCACCAGCAGCCGCGGGACGTCTCGAAGAACAGCATGGGTTTGCTGGTACCCGTACGCCGCAGTTCCGGATGATTGTCCAGCGCCCCGAAGAAGCTGTCGTAGTCGGGCAGGAAGAAGTCGTCGATATCGCGTTCCGCGCCGATGGCCTTGCGGAAGCGCGGGTCTCGGCAGTTCCGCTCGGAAAGGATTCCCGGGACGGTGTCGGCGCGCTCCGGATCCTCGTCGAGGACACACTGCAAGAATTCGGCGAAGGTGTTCAGCGCGGGCCCGGAGAAGACGAAGTCGACGGTCGGCACATGCTCGGCGATCACCGAGCCCATGGGTGCCTCGCAGTTCGCCCCGCCGAGCACGACGAGCGTCTGCGGGCTGCGCTCCTTGATCAGCCGCGCCAGGGCGATACTCGGCACATGCTGGGCGAACATCGAGCTGAACCCCACGATGTCCGCCTCGTCGAGCCGGTAGCGGTCGATCAGTTCCTCGCAGAACTCCCGCAGTCCGTCGCGCGCCGACAGGATCTGCGCACGGAAGTCGGCCCACCGGGCACCCCGGTAGTAGCGCTGAAAGTACTCGGCGGCGGTGTCGGCCTCGCCGGGAAAGGCGATGTGCCGGAACAGCCACTCCCCGATCCCTGTGTCCACGTGATCGTGACTCATGGAGAGGGCCTCGTACAGGCGTATCCCGAAGAATTCGGCCATGTCCTGGTTGAGATAGCACACGTGCGCTCGCGCCCGGTCGTCGAACTCCCGGTGAATAAGAGTCGACAACTGCCCCAGGGCGAAGGACGGACGATTCCAGTCGGCGAATGGCATGTTCACTAAAGCGACACGCAACAACTTCGGCCTCCCCCGTTGCTAATGCGCCCTGAGTCTAGTGCGCCATGGCTTGAATCGGCAGAGAGGTTCAGGCCAACGGGGGATTCCGGCGGGCGCGGGCGGGCCCGGATGGGTTCGGGTTCTTTTCCCGCTGCCGCACGGATGCGTTCTCAGTGGTCCGACGTGTGTTCGGTGAGGACTTCGCGGGCGTGGCGGCCGGTCCGCGCCGCTGTTCGCAAGGGTGTCGCAGAACGGCGATCGCGTTCGGATCCGGCCACCACCCGCGAGGTCAACTGCCCGCACCTGCCCAGCCGCCCGCTCAGGACCATGGGCGGATACGGGTTTGTTTCGAACGGTGGGACGGGGTCAGACGGAGGGCATGAGTGAATCGACGAAAAACGGAACCAGCCCTGTAGGTGACACTTCGACGGGAGACAAGGCCGACCGGTCCAAGGCGGGGAACGCCAAGACCACGGCGGCCAAGGCCGCAGGAGGCACGGCCCGTTCCGCGTCCAGGACTGCTTCCTCAGCCGCCGCCAAGACCGGCTCCGCAGCCCGTGGCGTCAAGTCATCGGCCGCCGAGGCGGGGGAAGGCGTGACGTCTGTGGGCGCGGCGCTCAGTGAGAAGGCGAAGGCGGGCGGCGAACTGCTTTCCGCCGTGCCGGGGAAGACGCTGCAAGCGGCGACGACGACATGGACGGTGCTCAAGAACCGCAAGGCGATCGCGGTGGGCGTCGGCAGCGGTGCCGTCGCCATGCTGGCCGGTGCCTACGCGCTGGGCGGCGCCAACGTGAGGCGCGGCCAAGGCCCCCTCACCCGTGCCACGCGCGGAGTCCTCTGAACGGTCATGACTGAGCCCCCTGGCACCCCGCCGTCCGGCGGTGCCAGGGGGCTCAGAGGTCAGTGCCTGAGCGAGCTGAGGTCGTGTGCGTACGTGCCGACCGCGTGCGCGATGACGTCGATGTTCAAGGCGAACGCCTTGCGGTTGATGTTGCTGATGTCGTCGCCCTTGGCGTGGTAGTTCGGGTCGTAGGGCCGGCCGGCCTCGCCGCCCGCCTTCGCGGCCTGCTCCGCGGTCTTGAGGCCCTCGGCGCCGGTGAAGGTGCCACCGGCCGGGATACCGGCATCGATGAACGGGCCGTAGTCGGAGCGGCCGTCGAAGTCGGTGCCCCAGTGCGGCACCTTCTTCTTGTCCAGGAAGCCGTTGATCAGCTTCTCGATCTGGGCCGAACCGGCGGGGCCCGCGCCCGCGCCCGTCTTGTCGGAGTCGTCGCCGTCGTAGACGAGTTCGGCCGCGTTGGGCGAGGCGATCATGTCGAAGTTCAGGTAGAGCTTGATGTTCTTCTTCTGCCGGGCGCTCAGGGACTTCACGTAGTGGTCGGAGCCGAGCAGGCCCACCTCCTCGGCCGACCACCAGCCGAACCGGACCTTGTGGGCGAGCTTCTTGCCGCCCTTGGTTTCCTTGGCGAGCTTCTCGGCGACTTCGATGAGACCGGCCGAGCCGGACCCGTTGTCGTTGATGCCCGGGCCCTCGGGTACGGAGTCCAGGTGCGCGCCGAGCGCCACCACGCGGTCGGCGCGGCCGCCGCGGGTCTCCGCGATGACGTTGCGGGTCTTGTGCGCGACGGTCTTGGTGGCGACGTCCAGGGAGAGCTTCACCTCTCCCCCGGCGACCTGCCCGGCCAGCTTCTCGCCCTCGGCCTTGGTGATGCCGACGGCGGGGATGTGCGCGTTCCGGGGGTGCTCCAGGTCGCCCTCGACGGGCTGGTCACCGGAGTGGTTGTAGAGCACGAGGCCCAAGGCGCCCGCCTTGGTCGCGGCGGCCTCCTTCTCGGCGAAGGTGCAGGCACCGCGCTTCACCAGCGCGATCTTCCCGGTGAAGGTGTCCGAGGCGTAGTCGTCGGCCTCGCAGCCGGGCGTGGCGTCGACGCGGGCCGCGACGACGGGGGCCTGGAGACCGCCCTGGGGCGTGGACTTGCTGAAGGCGAACGCCCGGGCGCTCAGCTCGCGCGGCTCGGGGGAAACGACACGTGCGCTCTCCCGCAGCGTCCGCGACTTGTACAGCTTGAAGTTCTGGTACGTGACCTTGTAACCGGCCTTCTTCAGCCGGTCGTACACGTACGTGGTGGAGGCCTGGTGGCCCGAGGTGCCCGCGGCACGGTTGCCGCCGTGGGCGTCGGCTATCTTCTGGAACTTCTCCAGGTGGCGGTAGGCGCTCTTGCCGGTGGACTTCTTCACCAGCTTCTCGGCCAGCCGTTGGGCCTCGCCGGCCGGTGCGGTCCGGTGCCCGTCGTGCCGGGCGACGTCCTGCGCGCCCGCGGGGGACGCCGCGACGAACAGGACGGGGGCGGCGACGGCGGCGGAGAGCAGAGAGGCCGTCGTCCGGTTGCGGAGTACGCGCACGGAGGTCCTTCCTTGCGTGGTCGGTGCATGGCGCCGGTGATCACCGGCGAACGGTGGAGGGACCATAACCCGATTGATATGCAGATCAGACGGATCTGCCGGGACCTCGACAGCGTTTTCACGTACCTGTCATGGAACGCGGTACTCAAACACGCCCGTTCGAACCGCGGGCCCGGTTGACCGCGGAGGTCACCGCCGTCAACCGGGCCAGTTCCGCGTCCTCGGTGACAGCGGCGCCGTGCTGGGCCGTGCCGTCGACGGTGACCCGCGCGTACGCGGCGAAGCGGGTGCCGACGGTGTCGGGCAGCGGGTGGCAGGTCAGTTCCGGTCGCCGCACGGTGATGCCGATCTCCGCCAGGGCCGCGGCGAAGGCGGTGGCCGCGTCCGGTCCGTCGGCGGCCAGGCGCCGCTCCGCGCCGTCCGCGAGGACGACCAGGGCGGCGAGGGTGACACCGGCGGCGCCGGGCGTCGTCCGGAACTCCTTGAGCATGAGCCGCGGCCGCTCGAACTCCAGGTACTCCTCGGTGAAGAGGGCGTGCAGTTCGCCCGCGGTGAGTTCGCCGCCGCCGTGGTCCGCGGCACGCTGGACGCGGCGGCCGAACTCCACCCGCATCGTGCGCGGCAGGTCCAGCCCGTACGCGGTGTTGAGCACATGCGCCACCCCGCCCCTGCCGGACTGGCTGTTGACCCGCACGACGGACTCGTACGTCCGGCCCACGTCCTTCGGATCGATGGGCAGGTACGGGACGTCCCAGGGCACCTCGGCGGCAGGCGTGCCCGCTTCGGCGGCACGGCGGTCCATCGCGGCCAAGCCCTTGGCTATGGCGTCCTGGTGCGTACCGGAGAAGGCCGTGTGGACGAGGTCGCCGGCGTACGGGTGACGGGGCGGCACCGGCAGCTGGTTGGCGAACTCGACCGCGCGGCGGATCCCGTCGATGTCCGAGAAGTCCAGCTGGGGGTCGATTCCCTGGCTGAAGAGGTTCAGCGCCAGTGTCGCGAGACAGACGTTGCCCGTGCGTTCCCCGTTGCCGAAGAGCGTGCCCTCGATCCGCTCGGCGCCCGCCATGACGGCCAGTTCCGCGGAGGCGACCGCGGTGCCGCGGTCGTTGTGCGGATGCACGGAGAGGATGAGCGACCGCCGGTTGTCCAGGTTGCGGTGCATCCACTCGACCTGGTCGGCGAACACGTGGGGGGAGTCGGTCTCCACCGTGGTCGGCAGGTTGAGGGTGACCGGGCGGTCCGGGCTCGCGTCCCACAGCGCGGCGACGGTGTTCGACAGGCGCAGGACGAACTCCGGCTCGGTCACGTTGAACGTCTCTGGCGAGTACTGGAAACGCAGCCCGGTTCCCTTGGTTGCGTCCGCGCGCCGGGCGACGTGCTCGGCTGCCCGGACCGCCATCTCCTCGACCTCGCCGGGGGTCATCGCGAAGACCACCTCGCGCCACAGGCAGGCGGTGGCGTGGCACAGATGCACCACCGCCCGGTCCGCCCCTTCGATGGCCTCGAAGGTCCGGTCGATCAGTTCGGGCCTGGCCGGTGTGAAGACGGATATCGTCACGTCGTCCGGGATGAGGTCCTCCTCGATCAGCGTGCGGACGAACGAGAAGTCCGCCTCGCTGGCCGAGGGGTATCCGACCTCGATGTCCTTGAAGCCCATGCGGAGGAGCAGGTCGAACATCGCTCTCTTCCGTCTGGTGTCCATCGGGTTCCGCAGCGCCTGGTTGCCGTCCCTGAGGTCCACCGACGCCCACAGCGGGGCCCTGACCAAGGACTTCGAGGGCCAGGTGCGGTCCGTCAGCGGAAGCGGACGCGGGCGCCGGGTGCCGGATCGCTCGTAGCGGGCGAAGGGCATGGCCGAGCCGAGCTGGGTGTTCCACCACGGCTGATCCGCTCCGCGCGGTCCCGCGGGCGTGGTGAGCCGGGGTGGGACGGGCAGGGGCGACGGGGTTGCGGTCATGTCATGTCTCCCTGGGATCCGGGTCTCAGCCGGCCGGCACCGCGGAGTGCGGTCCGGCCTCGAAGGCGGTGCGGTCCACCTTGCCGTTGGCGTTGAGCGGCAGCTTCTCCAGTCGCGTGAACCGCCTCGGAATCATGTAGACGGGCAGCCGGGCGCGCAGGAACGCGGTGAGGTCGCTCTGCGGGACCGCGTCGCCCGTGTAATAGGCGACCAACTCGGCATCGCTCTCGTGCTCCTGCACCACCGCGACCGCGTCGCGCACGGCGGGGTGCCGGGCCAGGGCCGCGTCGACCTCGCCCAGCTCGATGCGGTGGCCGCGCAGTTTGACCTGGTGGTCGAGGCGGCCCAGGTGGACCAGGGCGCCGTTCTCCCGGCCGACCCGGTCGCCGGTGCGGTACCAGAGGTCCCGGGTCAGCGGCGCCGTGCCGTCGTGGACCACCGCCGCGCGTCCCGGGCTCCACTCCACGAAGCGGCCCACGTCGTCGGCGGGGTCGAGGTAGCCGTCGAAGCGCTGGACGCCCCGGACACACAGCTCACCCGTCTCCGCGGGCTCACCGTCGTCGTCGAGGACCACATGTTCCAGGTGCGGCGGCACCTCTCCGATCGGCAGGGTCCCGTTGGCGCCCGCCGCGAGCAGCGCGCCCTTCGCGCCGAGGTCCTGCCCCGAGCAGACGATGGCGACCTCGGTCGGGCCGTACAGGTTCCACAGCCGTGCCCCGGGCGCCGCCGCGGCCCACTGCTCGGCCTGTTCGGCGAGCAGCCGCTCGCCTCCGAACATGACGGCCTTCAGCGACGGCATCGAGTCCGGTGCCAGCCCTCCGGTGCGGGCGGCGATGCCGCCGACCGACGGAACGCAGAACCAGTGCGTGACCTGCTTGGCGTTCACGTAAGGGGCCGGTCGTACGACGTCGTTGGGCCGGGGCACCACCAGGGCGCCGCCGCTTGCCCAGGCGGCGAAGAGTTCGAAGACCGCCACGTCGAAGGAGATCTCCACGTTCTGCGAGACCCGGGATTCGGGGGTGAAGGCGTTGTACTCGACCAGCCAGCGCAGCGTCGGCACCACGCGCGCGTGCCGGATCGGCACACCCCGGGGCCGGCCCGTGGAACCGGAGGTGTAGAGGATGTACGCGACGTCGTCCGGCGACACCCGCACGGCGGGGGCCGACCGCGCGTCGTCCTCGCCGTCCGCTCCCGCGCGGGCCGCCTCGGCGTCGGTGCAGGTGACCAGAGGAGGCAGCTCCCGGCCGTCCGTGCCCTCCGCGCTCTCGGCAGCGGCCAGTTCAGCGGCCCGTGCCGCGGCGTGCTCGTCGACCAGGATCAGGTCCAGGTCCGTCATGTCGGCGATGGCGCGGAGCCGGCCGGCCGGGAAGGACGGGTTGAGCGGGACGACGGCCGCGCCGAGGCGGAGCGCGGCCAGGTAGCCGACGTACGTGGTGAGACTGCGGGCCGAGAGCAGTCCGATCCTGGCCGGGCGGTGCGGCAGCCGCCGGGCCATGACGGCGGCCATCCGGGCCGCCGCGGTGTCCAGTTGCCGGTAGGTGAGCGCGGTGTCCCGCACATCCAGCGCGATGCGCTCGGGGTGGCGTTCGGCGCTGACGGCGAAAAGGTCGACGAGAGTGGCGGGTTCCATCGGAGAGGTCCTGTTCTTCGCGGCTTCCGGGCGGTACGGCGAGGGACGGAGGGCGGTGGCAGCAGAGCTGGGGGGTACTCACCCCGCTCTCCGGGGGGTTACACCAGTTGCTCCAGCGTCTTCCACAGCTCAGGCCACCAGTCCGTCACGTACATGTGGTCCCCGGCGAACTCGACGGTGTCGAACCCGGCGGAGGTGAAGGCCGCCCAGTCCAGCCACTCGTCCTCGGGCACCAGGTGGTCCTGGTCGCCGCGGATCGCGGTGATCGGGACGGGCAGCGGATCGCGGGCGGGCGGCGTGTAGTCGGCCAGCAGGTTCACATCCGCCCTCATGATCGGCAGCAGGATGTCCCGCAGCCGGGGGTCGGCGTACTCCGGCATGTCCCTGCCCGCGATGGCCCTGACCCGCGCGACGACCTCCTCGTCGTCGCCGTCGAGCCGTTCGGCCTGCCGGTAGGAGGGGCTGGCGGAGCCGCTGACCACCAGGTGCCGGGGCAGCGGGCCACCGGTGTCGACCAGGTGCCGGACGGCCTCGTAGGCGAGCAGCGCGCCGAAGCTGTGCCCGAAGACGATGTACGGCTGTCCGTCCGCAGCGGCGTCCCGGATGCGCCGTGCGGTTCCGTCGGCGGCCTCGGAGAAGTCCCGGTAGAACGGCTTGCCGAACTCCCGCTCCCGGCCGGGGACCTGGATGGGTACGGCGCGCAGCGCAGCGGACTCCTGTAGCTGCCAGGGCCGGTAGATGCCCGCGCCCGCCCCCGCGTAGGGCAGGCACATCACTGAGGTGGTCATACGGCGTTCTCCCGGCCGGGCGATCGGGTTGCGGCGTCGGCGCACAGCAGGCCGAGCTGGTCGTCGAAGGCACGCAGCAGGGCGGCCGACCGGCCCTGCCAGGGGCTGCTGAGCGGGGCCTGGGCGACGCAGTGCAGGGTGCCGGCGGGCAGCTCGGTCACCTGGAGCTGGATCTCCGCGTGCCCGCCTACGGGCGGGACGGGGAGGGCGCGGATCCGCACCTGGCCCGCGGTGTGTTCCGCCCGCTCCCAGTTCTCGAAGGCGAACAGTGCCTGGTAGACGGGCATCCGCCGGCCGGGTGTCGTCCGGGCGGCGCGGATGATCTCGTCGCACGGCAGCGCGGAACCGATGACGCTCTCGCGCAGGGCCCCCCAGACCCGTTCGACGACCTGGGGCCCGGACAGTTCGGGCATGCGCACGGGCAGTGTGTTCGTCAGATAGCCGATCTCGTCGCTCTGGCCGGGCGTACGTGCGGCCACCGGCGTACCGACGCAGAAGTCGGCGCCGCCGGTGAGTTCGGCCAGGGCCCGGCCGAGGGCCGCCAGCAGCACCGCGTACGGCGAGCAACCGCTGAGGCGGGCCCGGGTACGCACCGCCTGCCGGGTGCTGGTCGGCAATGTGCGGCCGTCCTCCGCCAGCTCGGCCTGGGCCAGCTCCCGCTGGCTGGGGCCGGGGCCGTCGGCCGATCCCGGGAGGGGCAGGTCGACCGCCCCGTCGAGCATCGTCCGCCAGTGGGTGGCGAGTTCGGCGCGCTGGGCGGGGGCCAGGGTGGCGGGCTCCGCCCGTTCGCGGACGGGCAGCACGGGGTCCTCGCCCGTGGCGGCCAGGTCGTAGGCGCGCGCCAGGTCGGCGGCGAAGATCTCCTGGGACATCCCGTCGAAGGCGATGTGATGCACCGCCAGGTAGACCGTGGCTCCCGTGTCGTCGGGTGCCACGGCGGCCCGGAACAACCGTCCCGTACCGAGGTCCAGGGAGTCGTCCGCCAGCAGGGCGGCGGTCGCGGCGTGGCTGTCGGTTCCCGCGGGGAGGTGCAGCGGGGGCGGGACGTCCCGGGGAGGGAGCACCTTGCGCACCAATTCCCCCCGCTCGACGACGAAGGCGGTGCGCAGCGCCTCGTGGCGGGCGGCGACCGCGCTCAGCGCCGCCCCGAGCGCACCGTATGCGACCGGGCCGTCGGCGCGGATCTGGGCGAGTGCCCTGTTGGCGCGGGTGGCCGGTGCGATCTGCTCGCCGACCCAGAACTGCCGTTCCAGCGCGGATGCCCGCTGTACCCGGACCGGTGCGTCGTCACTCACGGACTGCCTCCTTGTCGGCGGCCGGGGACTCCTCGGCCGGGGCCTGCGGGGTGTCCATGTCGCGCAGCGCGCGGCTGCGCAGCGAGACGAGCACCAGGACGATGTACGAGGCGCCGAAGCAGAGGAGAGTTCCGCGCAGCCCGATGCCGTGGATCGACCAGCCGGCCACGAGGATGCCGATCGGAGCGGCGCTCATCCCGACGGCGGAGGTGAGGGCGAAGACGCGGCCGAAGAGCGCCGCTGGGACCTTCTCCATCATCACCGTGGACAGCGCCGGGTTGAGCGGGCCGGCCGCGAGGCCGAGCAAGAAGGAGATCACGATGCTCAGCACCGCGCCCGGCATGCCCGTGAGGGTCAGGCGCAGGGCGCCGATGACGAGGAAGCAGCCCAGCAGGGTCCAGCGGTGGCTGGTGAGCCAGCGGGCGCTGAGGGGGCTGTAGCCGAACGTGCCGGCGACGGCGCCGCAGCCGGAGGCGGCCACCAGCCAGCCCAGGTACTGGCCGCTGCCGAGCACCTGGTCCGAGTAGACCGGCAGGATGACCGGGGTGAAGGCGTCGTCGAGGAAGTTCGTGACGAAGACGAACGCCGTCATGGCGCCGACCACGGGTATCCCGCGGACCACCTTCGCGCCCTCCGCGAGCTGCCGGAAGAATCCCTCCCGCTGCTGAGCGGCGGAGGCGGGACCGGCGCTGTGGGGCACGCCGACCGCGACCAGGAGAGCAGAGACAAGGAAGGACGCGGAGTCGACGTACATGCCGGTCACCGGTCCGGACACGGCGATCAGCAGACCGGCCAGCGGGGCGCCGACCAGCAGGCCGAGCCGGGGAGCGCCCTGCATCCAGGAGTTGGCGGTCGCCAGCCGGATCCCGCCCCGCTCGGCGAGCGGCTTGATCAGGCTCTGGCGTGCGGCGCCCGTCGGCGTGGAGCCCAGGCTGCGGCCGAAGAGCAGTCCCATCAGGACGGGCAGCGGCAGTCCCACCGTGTCGTCGAGCAGCGGGACGAGTCCGATGGAGACGCCCGCGACGACATCGCTCAGCACGCTCATTCGTTTGCCGCCGACGCGGTCGATCCAGACCCCGCCGACGGCTCCCGCGAAGATCAGCGGAAGGGTGTTGGCGAAGCCGGCCAGTCCGGTGGACACGGAGCTGCCGGTGGTGTGGAGGACGTACAGCGGGATGGTGATGACCGTGATGGCGTTGCCGAACGACGAGAGGTAGTGCGCCAGCAGCAGTACGAACAGCGGCCGACGCTGTGGCACCGCTCGTGCGGGTTCCGCGGCAGTGGTCATGGGGTGTCCTCCTGGCGGGTGGGGGGCGGGACGTCACGGACCGGGGCGCCGCTCGCGTCGGCGAAGAGGCGCTCCAGGTAGGCCTCCGAGACCCCGACCAGACCAGGTACCGCGGTGTCCGGTGGGGTGCCCTGCCGCAGCGGGTTGCCGCGCGTCAGGAGCTGTGCGGTCAGTTCGGCGAGGGTGGTGCCGGGCGCGATGTCCCGGGGGCCGGCGTCGAAGCCCGCCGCGCGCAGCAGCCGGGCCAGCCGGGCGCAGAGCAGCGGGGTGCCTCCGCTCGCGGCGAAGGCGTCGTCCGGTCCGGCGCTGTCCCGGTCCAGTGCCTCGCGCCAGGCGGCGGCGACGGTGTCACGGGCCCGGGCGGCGGGGCTCTCGAGCGGGGTGTCCGGGGCGGTGGCGAACAGTTCGACCAGTTGCAGCAGCCGCCGGGCCAGCCGGTCGACGGTCTCCGCCTCGAACAGGGCGGTGCGGTACTCGAAGCGGCCGTAGACCAGGTCGCCGAGGTGCCACCAGGCGACGGTGACGTCCATCGAGGAGATGCCCTCGGGCACGGCGTTGGCGTAGACGGTGGCGCCGGGCACCTCGTAGGAGACCGTCTCGGCCAGGTCCAGGTGGACCAGCATGGTGCGCAGCAGCGGGTAGCCGTGTGCGGTCCGCTCGGGGGCGGCGGCTCGGACGATCTCGCCGAACGGCGTCTCGTGGTGGGCCGCGACGGCCGCGCCCGCCGCCTGGGTGGCGGCCAGGAAGTCGTTCGGGGTGGGGTTCTTCGGCAGCCGGATCCGCAGCGGCACATTGGTGAGCAGGAAGCCGACCAGATCCTGCACCGCGGCCTGGCCGCGGGTCACGCTGGGCACCCCGATCAGGATGTCCCGCTCGCCGCTCTCCTCGTACAGCAGGGCGGCGTACGCGGCCGCCATGGCGTTGGCGACGGTGCTGCGGGCGGCCTTGGCGCGGCTGATGAACGCGGCGGCGGTGCCCTTGTCCAGTACGAAGTTGTGCTGGCGGCCGAGCCGGTCCTCGGTCTCGACCGGGTGGTCGTACGGCAGCAGGGGCACGTCCGGAGCGTCCGCGAGGTAGTCGCGCCAGAACGCGCGGTGGCGTTCGCCGTACTCGGTCTCGAAGTAGGCGCGCTGCCAGTGCGCGTAGTCGCCGAACTGCACGGGAAGGTCCGGCAGTTCGGGCTCCCGGCCCTCCAGGTGGGCCTGGTAGGCCTCCAGCAGCTCGCGGTTGAGCCGCACGTACGACCACTGGTCGGTGAAGGAGTGCGGCATGGTCTGGACGACCTGGTGGTCGCCGCCGCCGAGGTCGGCCACGCCGATGCGCAGCACCGGGTCCCGGGAGAGGTCGAAGGGGCGCCGTACCTGTTGCCGTACGAACTCCCTGCGGCGCAGCTCCTTCTCCTCGGCCGGGCCTCGCGACAGGTCGGCGAAGGTGAGGTCCGCGCCGCGGTCCGGGTGCAGGCGCAGCCGTGGCTGCGCGCCGTCCACCTCGACGCTGCTGCGCAGCAGTTCGTGGCGGCGCACCACGGTGGCCACGGCCTCGTCGAACGCGTCGCGGTGGAACTCCCCGACGAAGCGCAGTCCGAAGCCGAGGGTGTAGGTGACGGTGCCGGGGTAGAGCTGGTCGAGGATCCACAGGCGTTCCTGGTCCATGCCCAGGGGTGCGGTGTCGCGCGGTCCGGTCCGCGGCACGAGGGGCGGCGGCCCCTGGCGCTTGCGGGACAACCGTGCTGCCAGAGCGGCCCGTTGCTGCGGGCTGAGGCCCGCGAGCCGGGCCGTGAGGGCGGCTTTGTCGGCGGCTGCGGTCATCGGTCACTCTCCGCGGGGACACAGGCGAACAGGGCGGGCAGCGCGGCCAGCACGTCGGCGGTGGGCAGGCCGAAGTCGACGAGGAAGCCGACCTCGTCGGCGCCCGCCTCCCGCAGCTGCCCGAGGACGGCGGCCGCCTTGGCGGCCGGTCCCAGCAGGGAGGGACCGGCGAGGTAGTTGAGGTAGGCGCTCTCCAGGAGCAGCGTCTCGTCCTCGCCGGGCGCGGTGGTCTGGCTCCGGTACGCCCTGAGATAGCCGTGCATGGCGGGGCGCAGGAAGTCCTCCAGGTCGGTGCGTTCGCTGACGTAGGCGTGCACCATGACCACCACGTCGCCCTCCCCCGGGTGGCCGGCGCGGCGCCACTCCTCGCGGTAGTGGGCGATGTTCTCCCGCAGCTGCGGCATCGTCTGGCCGAGCAGCGCGGTCATCACGCCGATCCCGGCGCGGGCGGCCGAGGCGAAGGTGGCGGAATTGCCCGCCGAGGTGAGCCAGACGGGCATGTCGCGTCGTACGGGCGTGGGGCCGGTGCGGACGGCGGCGGTGCCGCCCGCGGTGGTGGGGTGGCTCACCTTCTCGCCCCGCCAGTGGGAACGCACCTGGTCGATGATCTCCATCGTGGTCTCGCGCCGCTGTGCGTAGTCGGTGCGGGCGAGGACGAAGTCGTCGGGATGCCAGCCGCTGGCGAAGGAGATGCCGGCCCGGCCGCCGCTGAGGTTGTCCACGACGGACCAGTCCTCGGCGATGCGCGCCGGGTGGTGCAGGGGGGCGGCGACGCTGCCGGCGCGGATCTGCACCTGTTCGGTCTGCACGGCGACGGCCGCGGCGAGGACGGCCGGGTTGGGCGAGTGCCCGCCGAAGTCCACGAAGTGGCGCTCGGGCAGCCAGACGGCGTGCAGTCCGGCGGCGTCGGCCTGGCGTGCCGCGTCGAGGACGAAGCGGTAGTACTCCGGTGCGGGGACGGCGTCGGCGCTCGCGAAGAAGTAGAGGCTCTGCCGCTCGGGGGGTCCTGCGGCCGCGGCCCCGGCGGGCTCGCGGGCCGTGCGGGGCTGGAGCCTGCGCCCGAGGAGCTTGCGCTGTTCGGGGGTGAGGGCGGCCAGGCGGCGGGACAGGTCGGTCACGGCACTTCCTCGATCTCGTTCAGCAGCCGTAGGAGTTCCTCGTCGTCGCGTTCGCCGGCGAGTTCCTCGGCGCGGTGGATGAACGCGGCCAGGTCGGAGTGCTCGTACAGGTCCCCGAGCACCAGGGCGAGGAGCAGCGTGTCGTTGATGACGCTGATGAGCTGGGCGGCCTGAAGCGAGCTGCCGCCGAGGGTGAAGAAGTTGTCCTCGGGGGCGAGGGGCGCGCCGCCGAAGGCGTCCTGCCAGATCTCGGTGATCACGGTGGCGATCTCGCTCGCCTCGGGGGCCGGCTGCGCGGCGGGGACGGCCGGCGTGTCGTCGGGGGCGGGAGGGCCGGTCTCCTGGGAGCCGGGCGGGGTGCCGCCCGCGTGGTCGGACGGGGTGTCGGGCGCGTCGATCCAGTGGCGGGTGTCCGCGAAGGGGTACCGCGGCAGGGGGGCGGGCCGGTCCGGCCGGGGCGGCGCGAGGTCGACGGCGCAGCCGGCAGCCCACAGCTGGGCCAGGGCGGTGTGGCGGGCGAGTGTCACGTCCTGGCCGGAGCCGCCGAGCAGGTCGATGATCCGGGGCGGCCGTGCCGTGCCCAGGTCACGGGCGGCGCGGCGGACCGGGTTGGTCAGCGAGCGGCTGCCGCCCACCCCGACGACGGCGTCGCAGGGCCCGGTGAGCAGGGTGCGGACCCCGTCGGCGAGCCGTACCGTCGCGCGGAGCTGGGCCGCCCAGTAGCCGGGGTCGGTGGCCTGGTCGGGCGTCAGTTCCGCACCGGAGACGTTGGAGATCACCTTGGTGCGCGGTGCGGACAGCGGCAGCGCGCGCAGGAACTCCTCGAAACGGGCGGCGGCCTGTTCCATCGAGCGCGTGTGGAAGGCGTGGGAGGTGGCGAGCCGGGTGGTGGCGAGCCCGCGCTCGGCGCATCGCCGTTCGATTTCGGCGACCGTGTCGGGATCGCCGCCGAGGACGACGGCGTCGGGGCCGTTGACACCGCACAGGTCGGCGGGGAGCCCGGCGGTGATCGCTCGTGCGGCCGCCTCGTCGAGCGGCACGGCGAGCATCGCTCCGGACGGGGCCTCGCCCATCAGCGCCCCGCGCCGGACCACGGCCGCCGCGGCGTCCTCGATGTCGAACACCCCGGCGTACGCGGCGGCGGTCAGCTCGCCGATGCTGTGTCCGAGGAGGGTGTCGGGTCGTATGCCCCGGCGCTCCAGCCACCACAGGTGGGCCAGGCCGAGGGTGAACAGCAGCGGCTGTACGACCGCGGTGTCCAGCAGCCGGGGGTCGTCGCCGTCCCAGGTGTGGAAGTCCCGCAGGTCGGGTCCGCCCGCGCGCAGCACGGCGTCCTGCAAGCGGCCCAGGTCGGCCGCGAACGCCGGATCCCGGTCGGTGGGTGCGTCGGCCGCCGACAGCCGCACGCCCTGCCCGGGGAGCAGGACGGCGACGGCGGGCTCGGGCCGGGCGGGCGGCACGTCCGCGCCCTCGGCCACCTCCCGCAGGCCGTTGCGCAGTGCCGCGTGTGCCTGTTCACGCTCCCGGGGCAGGGCGATCGCCGCCCGGTGTGCCAGGTGGCGCCGCCCGTGCCAGAGGGTGCCGAGGACGTCGCCGAGGCCGGTGTCCGCTCCGGGGCCGTCCAGCCAAGTGGCGAGGTCCCGGGCGCGGTCGCGCAGGGCCTGGGGCGTGGCGGCCGTCAACACTGCCACCCGCGGCTCGTCGGAGGCTTGTGGCCCAACGGCCGCGCCGAAGTCCTCGGCGGCGGGGTCCTCGGCGACGGGTCCGTCGGTATCGGGGGCGAGGATCACGTGCGCGTTGGTGCCGCCGAGCCCGAAGGAGCTGACCGCGGCGCGGCGCGGCACCGTCGCGCTCCACGGCCGGGCCTGGCGGGGGATGAAGAACCTGGCCGCGCCCAACTCGGCGTCGGGGCCGTCGCCCGGCTGGGCGGGGACCGGCGGCACGGTGTCCTGCTGGAGGGCCAGCACCGTCTTGATCAGCCCCACCACTCCGGCGGCGGTGTCCGTGTGGCCGACGTTCGGCTTGACCGCGCCGATCGCACAGCCCGGCGTCGCGGCGCCGTACACCTCGGCGAGTGCGGCCAGTTCGACCTGGTCGCCCAGGACGGTGCCGGTGCCGTGCGCCTCCACGTAGCCGATGTCCTCGGCGGCGAGTCCGGCGACCTCCAGGGCCTCGCGGATCACCTCGGCCTGCCCGCGCGGGCTCGGCGCGGACATGGCCATCCGGTCGGCGCCGTCGTTGTTGACGGCACTGCCCACGATGTGCGCCCGCGCCATCCGGCCCCGCTGCGGCAGATCGGCGGATCGCCGCAGCACCACCACGCCGGCCCCGCCGGACGGCACGGTTCCGCCGCTGCCCCGGGTGAAGGCGCGGCAGCGGCCGTCCGGTGCGTAGATGCCGCCCTCGGACCACCGGTACTCGGGCCGCTCGACGGGGAAGACGGTCACGCCACCCGCGACGGCGATGTCGCACTCGTACGTCAGCAGGCTGCGCACGGCCTGGTGGACGGCGACCAGGGAGGTGGAGCACGCCGTCTGCACCGTCATGCTGGGGCCGGTCAGGCCGAGCCGGTACGACAGGGCCGTGGCGAGGTAGTCGCGGGAGTTGCCGAACAGGATCTGCTCGGTGCCCTGGGTGCGCACCACGCGGTCGTCGCGCCGTACGTGGTGGTGCAGGTAGTCGTCGGGGCCGCAGCCGACGAAGACACCGACCCGGCCGTCGTCCCGCTCGGTGTCGAGCCCGGCGTCCTCCAGGGCCTCCCACACCAGTTCGGTGAGCACGCGGTGCTGGGGGTCGGTGGTCGCCGCCTGGGCGTGTGTCATGCCGAACAGTTCGGCGTCGAAGCGCTCGTAGCGGTCGATCTGGCCCGCGACCAGCGGCCCGTCGACCGGGTCCGCGCGGTCCTCGCGGGCGGCGGGCAGGCTGACCCGGCCCGCGACGATGTTCGCCCAGAAGGTGCCGGGGTCCGACGCCCCGGGGACCCGCAGCGCCAGTCCGACGACGGCCACGGCGTTGTCCGGACGGTCCGACTCAGTCATGCCGATGCTCCTTCAGGTGCGGTCGACCAGGGCAGGGACGAATCACCGGTCGGGAACGGTCTGTTCCCCCGGGCCGGACTCGTCGGGTCATGACCGCGCCGTGCCCTGGTCGAGCGCGGCGGCCAGCCGCCTGGGGGTGGAGTTGCGGAAGACGTCCCGCAGGCGGACGTCGGGGAAGTCGGCCTCGCGCAGGGCGCTGATGAGCAGGACCGCCTGCACCGATGTGCCGCCGAGGTCGAAGAAGTTGTCGTCGGCGCCGACGGGCACACCGAGGACCTCCTGCCAGGTCGCGGCCATGGCCGCCCAGGGGCCGTCGGCTTCCGCCGGGCGCGCGTCCCGGCCGGCGGGGGGCGCGGGCGGCGCGGGTTCGGGCAGCCGGGCGGTGTCCAGCTTGCCGTTCGGGGTCAGGGGCAGTTCGGGCACCGGGGTGAGGGTGGCGGGCATCGCATGGCCGGGCAGCCGGTCGGCGAGCTGGTGGCGGATGTCGTCGAGCGCGTCCGGATGGTCGGTGACGACATACGCGTCCACGCGTGCGGTGTCCGGTCCACCGGGGGTGCGCACCACGCAGGCGGCGGCCCGCACGCGCGGGTCCTCCAGCAGGGAGTGCCGGATCTCGCCGGGCTCGATGCGGTGTCCGCGGATCTTGACCTGCTCGTCGAGCCGGCCCAGGTACTCCAGCCGGCCGTCGGGCAGGAAGCGGCCCAGGTCGCCGCTGCGGTAGAGGCGCCGACCGGGCAGGACCGGCAGGCCGTCCAGGAACCGCTCGGCGTTCAGCTCCGGCCGGTCCAGGTAGCCCTGGGTGACGCCGGCCCCGCCGACGTAGATCTCGCCGGGCACGCCCGGGGGGACCGGGCGGCCGCGACCGTCCAGGAGGTGGATGTCCCAGCCGGGGAGGGGCCGTCCGATGGAGCGGCTGCCGCGCCGCGCCTCGGCGCGGTCGACGGTGTGCCAGGTGCAGAAGACGGTGGTCTCCGTGATCCCGTACATGTTGACGGCGCGGCAGACGTCCTCGGGGTAGCGGTCCATCCAGGGCAGCAGGATGCCGCGGTCCAGGGCCTCGCCGCCGAAGATGAGCAGCCGTACCGCGAGGCCGCCGTCCTGGAAGGCGCGGGTGTTCACGAGTTGGGCGAACGCGGACGGCGTCTGGTTGAGGACGGTCACGCGCTCGGCGCGCAGCAGGGCGTGGAACGCCTCGGCGTCGCGTGAGACGTCGTAGGGGACGACGACGAGCCGACCGCCGCTCAGCAGGCAGCCCCAGATCTCCCAGACGGAGAAGTCGAAGGCCAGGGAGTGGAAGTACGACCAGACGTCGTGAGGTCCGGGTGCGTACTCCTGCTGTGTGGCGACGAGCAGCGCGACCACGTTGCGGTGGCTGACGAGGACGCCCTTGGGTCGGCCGGTGGACCCCGAGGTGTGGATCACGTAGGCCGTGGCGTCGGGGAGCACGGAGGGCAGCGGCCGGTCCGGGTCCTCGGGCTCGGCGTCCACCGGGACCACGCGCAGCCCCTGCGTCGCGGACAGCAGTCCTTCCTTGGTGATGACGGTGCGCAGGCCGGTGTCCTCGACGACGAAGGCGAGCCGCTGCGGCGGATAGTCCGGGTCGAGGGGCACATAGGCCGCTCCGGCACGCAGTACGGCGAGGACGGCCGCGACTTGGCCGGTGCCGCGGTCCAGGCAGACGCCGACCCGGTCGCCGGGCCGTACCCCGGCCTCGCCGAGCACGACGGCCAGGGCCCTGGAACGCGCGTCGAGTTCGCGGTAGGTGAGGCGGTCCTCGCCGCAGACGACGGCGATGCTGTCGGCGACGGTGGCGGCCTGTTGTTCGAACAGCTCGGTGAGGGTGCGGGCGGGTACGTCGAGCCGTGCGCCGCGCCCGGTGTCGAGCCCGGCGAGGATCTCCGGGCCGGGCAGAGTGTCCACATCGCCCAGCAGCCGTTCCGGCGTCCGCGTGAACTCGCCGAGTACGTGGAGGAGTTGCCGGAAGAAGAGGGCGGCGGCCGAGTCGTCGACCAGGGCGCGCTGGTGCCGCAGCAGCATCCGGATCCCGCCCTGCCGGTCGGGCTGCTGGTAGAGGCCGACCGTGAGCGGGAAGTGGGCCGTGCCCAGTCCCTGGTCCTGCTGCGGTACGGCGGTCAGCTCGCCGTCGGACAGGTGCGGCAGGGCGTCGATGGCGGACAGCACCACCTGTGGCGTGGCGCCCGAGGAGGGCCAGACGGCGGACAGAGGCACATCTGCCTCTCGGTACGCCCGTACTCCGCGCCGGTGCGTGGCGCGCAGGAAGTCCGACACGGTGGTCGCGTCGTCGAGGCCGACGGGTACGGGTGTGGTGGTGTTGAAGTACCCGACCGTGGTGGCGTGGGCGGCCGGGCGGCGGGAGACGGTGGTGCCGACGACCGGCCGGGAGCAGCCGGAGTTGCGGCCGATGACGAACCCCGCGGCGGCCAGTACCACCGAGTGGGCCGTGACGCCGAGGTCGGCGCTCAGCCGCCGGATGCCCTCGTGCAGCGCGGCGGGGATGAGGGCCTCCGCGACTCCGCCGGTCGGCTCGTCCTCGGGCGGGCGGCTGTCCGGCGTGGCCCAGTCGAGGGAGGGCGCGCTGTCCGCGGCGGCGAGTTCGGCACGGATCGCGGCCGCGTCGGCGGTCAGGGCGCTCTGCCGGTCGCGGGCGGTCACGGCCCAGTCGGCGAAGGCGGGACCGGACGTGGTGGGCTCGTCGGTCAGCAACTGCCGGGCGATGAGTGCCAGGGAGTACCCGTCGACGACCAAGTGGTGCGCTATGAGCAGGAGATCGGCGGTGTCCGGCCGGTACTGGAGCAGGACGGCCCGCAGCAGCGGGCCCTCGGCCAGGTCCAGCGGGATCCGCAGTTCGTCGTGCACCCGTTGGCGGGCCGCCGTGCCGTCCGGGTCGATGTCGAGCGGGACGCACAGCAGTCGCGGACGGTCGGGTGCCTCCTCCAGTAACCAGGAGGTTTTGTCCTGGACGACCCTGGAGGCGAGCACGGGGTGGGCGGCGGAGAGCCGCTCAAGCCGTCGGGTCAGGCGATCGGGGTCGATGGGGCCGGTCAGGCGGTAGACCGCGTTCACGAGATAGGTGGCGGGGTCGTCGGTGGCCTGGTCGGCGGTGTAGAGGTCGATCTGATTGGGTGCCAGTTCCCAGCCCATGGGTCAGCTCCCCGGGGTCTCGGTGGTGAGCAGACGGGCGATCGCCTTCGCCCCGTCCGCCTCGAGCACGTCGAGGTACTCGATCTCACGCCCCGTCAGTTCGTACAGACGGGTGGTCAGCAGGACCGCGCGGAATGAATCGCCGCCGTTCTCCAGAAATCCGGTGCCGGTATCGGCGTCAGGGCCCAAAATCTCGGTCCAAAGACTCTCCGCCAGGCCCGCGGCCGCACTGGCGGAGGCACCAGGTGGATGCAAATTCGATTCCACTGAATAGTCCCCCGAATTCCATTGGTCCGAATTCTTCGCCACAGCGTGCGGTGACGGAAAGTTTTCCCGGGCCGACCAGGCGCCCGTCACCGGGTCGCCGTCCCAACTGCCCATGATCTCAAGGACCTACAGGTTGAATGCTGGGGTCACGCTACAGAGCCACCCATCAATGATCAACGTGACGCGCGTCACACTCTCAATGTCCCATTACGCACGCAAATTCGCCGGTGCGCCCCGGGAACGGCCCCCTCGATCTTCTTCCTTGACACTGGAAAACGGATCTTCCTAGGGTGACTCCATTAATTCGTCACACGGATTAGAGGCGGGGGGCTCTCAAAATGTCTGACGGCATCGAATTACTGAATGCGAGCGGTCCGGCCAGTGCCGAACAGACGCGTTTCTTCCTGCTCGACCAACAGGGCGGCCGGGCGACCCTTCTGCACCACATCCGCGTCGACGGACCGGTCGACCCCGACCGCTTGACGGCGGCCGTCCGGTCGGTCGTCGCCGCGCAGCCGGCGCTGCGGACGTCCCTGCACCCCACTGCCGACGGCCTGTTGCGGCGCCTGCACACCGCCGCGGAGGTCGACATCGCGACCGAACGGTCCTCGGACGGCACGGCGCTCAGGGCGCGCATCGCCGAGACCGGCGCCCCGTTCACCCACGGGCAGGGACCGCTGTGCCGCATCCGTGTCGTCGTCACCGGGGATGGCGCCCACTGCCTGGTGGGGGTCCATCACGCGGTGTTCGACGAGGAGTCGGCCGCCGTCCTGCTGCGGCTGCTCGCCGACGCCTACGCCGGTACACCGCCGCGGACGGCCGACGACCGCAGACCGGCACCGGCCGCCGACCGCGTGGCGGCGCTGGAGGCCTTCTGGTCCCGGGAACTCGACAACTGCCCCGCGCACACCGCGCTGCCCCGGATCGCGTCCGCCGAACCGCCCGGCCATGCCACGGTGAGCCTGCCCGTCCCCGCGGAGCTGAACGCGGCCCTGCATGGGCGCGCCCGAGCGACGGGGGCGACCGTGTTCGCCCAACTCCTGGCCGCCGTAGGGGTGGTGGCCGGATGGTACAGCGGCAGCGACGACGTCGTGCTCGCCACCGTCGCCACCACCCGCACCAAGGCCGACCAGGACGTCATCGGCTGTCTCCAGAACACCCTGCCGGTCCGCCTCCGGCTGGCCGGGGCCGACACCGCGTCCGTGTCCGACCTCGCCGCCGACGCCCTCTTCGACGCCCTGGACCACGCCGAGCTGCCGGTGGAGGACATCCTGCGGGTGAGCCGGGCCGAGCGCACCCCGGGCCGCAAGCCGCTGACCGGCATCATCTGCACCCAGGCGTCCGCGCCCGCCCAGGTCGCCGCGAACGGCCTGGTCTGGCGGCTCACCCCGCCCTCCGTGACGGCGGGCGAGTACCCGCTCGCGGTGACCCTGCACCGGGCCCCCGACGGCGGCGCCGGTCTGAGCGTCGAGTACGACCGCTCCCACCTGCCCACGAGCGCCGTCGAATCGTTCGCCGAGCACCTGCTGCGCGCCCTCGGTGCCCTCACCACCGAACCGGCCGTCCCGCTCACCCGGCTGCGGCTGACCGGCGAGGCCCACCCGGGGGCCAACACCGGTGCTGGGGCGAGCGACTCCGCAGCCGTGACGGGGGCCGGCGCGCAACCGCACCCGAAGACGCCCCTGGCCGTACCCGACCACGTCGCCGAGCACGCCCGGCGCTCCCCCGGGGCGACCGCGTTGGTGTACGGCGGCGCACAGGTCGGCTACGCCGAACTGGACCGCCGGGTCGGGAAACTGGCCGCCGCCCTGATCGAGGCGGGGGTACGTCCCGGCGACCGGGTGGCCGTGCGGCTGGCGCGCACCCCCGATCTGCTGGTGGCACTGCTCGCGGTCTGGCGGGCGGGCGCCGCCTATGTGCCGCTCGACCCCGACTACCCCGCCGGCCGACTCCGGCTGATGCTCGAGGACGCCCAGCCGTCCGCGCTCATCGGCACCCCGGTGCCCGGCGCCGACCTCGGGGCGGCGGGGACGGTGGTCCTCGCACCGGACGCGGCGGCCCCCGTGCCCGAGCGATGGCCGCGGATCCGTCCCGAGGACCCCGCCTACGTCATCTACACCTCAGGGTCGACCGGCAGGCCCAAGGGCGTGATCGTCCGCCACGAGAACCTGTCCGCGCTCTTCGCCGCCTTCGACCGGGAGTTGTCCGGCCCGCCCGCGGTCACCGTCGCGGCCACCAGCGTCTCCTTCGACATCAGCGCGCTGGAGCTGTACTGGCCGCTCACCGCGGGCCGCGCCGTCCTGCTGACCGGGCACCGCGAGGTCACCGGGCAGGACATACCCACGGGTGCCCTCTACCAGTGCACCCCCACGGTGGCGCGGATCCTCGCCGACGACCCGAGCGGGCGCCGCCTGCTGGGCCGGCTCGGCACCCTGCTGGTAGGCGGTGAACAACTCCCGCGCGACCTGGCCGACCGGCTGGACTCACTGGTCCCGGGCGAGGTGCTCAACTGCTACGGCCCGACCGAGACGACGGTGTGGTCGACCGTCTGGCGGGTACGGCCGCACGTACCCGTGCACATCGGCCACCCGCTGGGGGGCGAGCAGTGCCTGGTGGTCGATCCCCACGACCGGCCGCTGCCGCCCGGCCTGCCGGGCCGCCTGCTGATCCTCGGGGCGGGGGTCGGCTCCGGCTACTGGCGGCGGCCCGACCTCACCGCCGAACGGTTCCGGGAGTACGACGGCCGCCCCGGGTACGACACCGGCGATCTCGCGGTCCTCGACCCCGAGCACGGCCTGCGGTTCCTCGGCCGTGCCGACGGACAGGTGAAGATCCTCGGGCAGCGGATCGAACTCGCCGAGATCGAGAGCGTACTGCGGGCCCATCCAGCCGTCCGCGACGCCCTCGTCACCGTCGCCTCCGACGGCGCCACGGTCACCGCGTGTCTCGTTCCCGCGAGCGGCGGCCCGGACCCGGGCGTGCCCGTACCGGTGCCACCCGAGCAGGCGGAGGAGATACGGCGGCACGCGGCCGCCTCCCTGGTGCCGGCGATGGTGCCCGCCGTGTGGCTGCTCGTCGGGGAACTGCCCCAGCTGCCCAACGGCAAGCTGGACCGGGCCGCCGCGGGCGGCTGGGTGGCGCGGGTGATGTCGTCCCGGCCCGGCCCGCCGGACGCGGAGCCCGCCGGGCGGGCCCTCGACGCCGTCCGCCTGGCCTGGGAACGCGTCCTCGGTGCTCCGGTCGCCGACCTGGACACCACCTTCTTCGACCTCGGCGGCACCTCCGCCGGACTCCTGCGGGTGCTCGTTCTGCTGGCGGACCGGTATCCGGAGCTGACCGCCGCCGAACTCTTCCGTCGCACCACCGTCCGCGGCCTGGCCCGGTGGCTCGACGCCCCGCCGAGAGGCGCGGACACCCCAGGCACCCGCCCCGCCCAGGCGCCCGCCCGGGGAGCCTCCCGGGCCAAGGCGCTCGGCCAATGGCGCCGACGGACCGAACGATCCCAGCAGCGACACCCGTGACGACGAAGGGTCGATGATCAGTGAGCACCCATCAGGCGGGCCATGCGCAGGCACCGACGGCCGCCCTGCCGCGCACCGCCGTCGCGGCCACACCGCACCAGCAGCAGCTCTACGTCGCCCATGAGCTGACACCGGATCACACAGCTCACGAGCTGCGGTTGGCCGTCACCTTCGAGGGCACCACCGACACCACGCGGCTGCGGTCCGCCGTGGCCGCGTGCGTCCGGCGCCACGACGCGCTGCGTACCCGCTTCACCTTCGAGGGCACCACGCTGGTGCAGTCGGTGCACAGCGAGCCGCCGTCGTCGTGGGACCAGCCGGACGCCGCCTTCGACCCGGAGCAAGGACCGCTGCTGCGGGCCGCCGTGGAACCGAACGGCCGCACCGGTCTCAGGCTGACGCTGTCCCTGCACCGTATGGTCGCCGACGAACGCTCTCTCGACCTCCTCCTCGACGACCTCCTGGCCGCGTGGCAGGCCCAGGAAGGACCGGAGGCCACCCACCTGCCCGCCTCGCCCGCACCGCAGTTCACCGAGTACGCCGCGACCGCCGCCAGCGGCTCCCCCGCCGCGGCCCCGGACGCCGATGACCTCGCACCACCGCGGCTTCCCGGTGTCCTTCCCGGCCGGGCCGCCACCCATCGGCTGCGCCTTCCGGCGGAGGCCCTCACGGGTCTGCGCGACCTGTGCGCGGCGGCCGGCGCCGACCTGGACGACGGGCTGACCGCCCTCCTGGCCCTGCTGGTCGCCCGGTACGCGGACACCGACGACATCCTTCTCGCCACGGCCCGCGACGAGCGCGGGACCGCGTACGCCTCCGCCGTCGGCCCGTTCACCACTGACCTGACCAGCCACGCGGACCTGACCGGGGACCCGGACTTCCGCACCGTACTCGGACGGCTCCGGCACCTGGCCCCTCGCGGCGCCGGGGCCGACTGGCCGGACGAACAGCCGCCGCTCCCCGTCGCCTTCGCGTCGCGCGCTCGGCACACCGGCGTGCGGGAGCTGCCGGACGGGGTCGTCGTCACCCGCCAGGACACTCCCCCGCCGCACCCCCACGCGCTGCGGCTGACCGTCACGCCGGACGGGCAGGCACGCTTCGACGCCGCCTGGCCCGACTGGCTGACCGAGCAGTTCGCCCGGCACTACGCCCAGCTCCTCACCGAGGTCGTACGGAGCCCGGGCGCCCCGGTGCACACCCTCGCGGTGCCCGCCGCCGGGCAAACGGCCCCCGCCGCGCCGGAGGTGGACGAGGAGACCGTCCTCGACCGGTTCGCCCGTCATGCCGCCGACCGGCCCGACGCCGTCGCGGTCCGCCACGGCCGGGAACAGCTGACCTACGCCGAGTTGGACCGGCGCTCCAACCGGCTCGCCCGGCACCTGCGGCAACTCGGCGTGGGCCCCGAGGTCCTGGTCGGCCTGAGCGCCGAACGGTCCCCGGAGCTGGTCGTGGCGATCCTGGGCATCCAGAAGGCCGGCGGCGCCTACGTCCCGCTGGACCCGGCGTACCCGGACGCCCGGCTGTCCTTCATCGTGCGGGACACCGCGCTGACGCACGTACTGGTCGACGGGCGGCCGGGCGACTGGCTGGACGGCTTCACCGGCAGCGTGGTCTCGCTCCAGAGCGACGCGGCCGCCATCGCCGCGCACCCGGCCGAGGCACCGGACCACCGGGTCCACCCGAACGACCTGGCGTACGTCATCCACACCTCGGGTTCCACGGGAGAGCCCAAGGGCACTCTCATCCCGCACCGCAACGTCGCCCGGCTGTTCACCTCGACCGCGCACTGGTTCGGGTTCGGCCCCGATGACGTCTGGACACTGTTCCACTCCTACGCCTTCGACTTCTCGGTGTGGGAGCTGTGGGGTGCGCTGGCCCACGGCGGCCGGCTCGTCGTCGTCCCGTACGAGATCAGCCGGGACCCCGGTGCGCTCCTGCGGCTCCTGGCCGCCGAAGGTGTCACCGTCCTCAACCAGACCCCGTCGGCGTTCGCCGTGCTGATGCGCGAGGAGGAGCGCGCGGACGTCGCCGTACCCGCCCTCAGGTACGTGGTGTTCGGCGGCGAGGCGCTGGAGCCGCGCACGCTGGGCCCGTGGTTCGCACGGCATCCCGACGGACCGCGCCTGGTGAACATGTACGGCATCACCGAGACGACCGTCCATGTCACCTACCGGCCCATCTCGCCGCGGGACGCCGAGGAGGGCACCGGCAGCGGCAGCGTCATCGGAGTCGCCATCCCGGACCTCGTACTGGACGTCCTCGACCACCGGGGCCGCCCCGTGCCCGACGGGGTCACCGGCGAGCTGTACGTACGAGGTGCCGGACTCGCCCGTGGCTACCTCGGCCGCCCGGAGCTGACCGCGGCCCGCTTCGTCACGCTGCCCGGCGGGCGGGCCTATCGCACCGGCGACCTGGTTCGGCGGCTGCCCGGCGGGGAGCTGGAGTACTGCGGCCGGGCCGACGACCAGATGAAGATCCGGGGCTTCCGGATCGAGCCGGGAGAGGTGGAGGCGGCGCTCGTCGGGCATCCGGACGTCCGGGAGGCCCTGGTGTCGGCCGTCGACGACGGTGGGGGCGGCGGCCCGCGGCTCGTGGCCCACGTCGTCTCCGAGCGGGCGGGCCTGGGCGCGGCAGAGCTGCGGGACCACCTCCTCGACGCGCTGCCTCCCCATATGGTTCCGGCTGCCTTCGTAGTGCTCGACAGCTTCCCGCTCACCGTCAACGGCAAGGTCGACAGGCGCCGCCTGCCCGCCCCGTCCCGGGCGGCCGACGCGCCGGTGACCGCCTCGGCCAACCGGGCGGAGGAAATCCTCGTCCAGGTCTGGAGCGAGGTGCTCGGCCATGAGCGGGTGGGCACCGACGAGAACTACTTCCTGCTGGGCGGCGACTCGATCCGCACCATCGGCCTGCTCAGCCGGGCCCGGGAGAGAGGGCTGGACTTCCGGCTCCAGGACCTCCTGCGCTATCAGACGATCCGGGACCTGGCCCCGCACACCTCCCTGGTCGCCCCCGGCAGCGGCGGCACCCGGTACCGGCCGCTGTCGCTGCTGACGGCCGAGGACCGGGCCGCGCTGCCCGCCGACGTCGAGGACGCCTTCCCGCTCTCCCAGTTGCAGGCCGGCATGCTCTACCACAGCGGACTGGACGCGGCCGAGCGGATCTACCACAACGTCTGCGGGTACCACATCCGGGCCGCCTGGTCGGAGGACGCCTGGCGCACCGCCGTGGACTCGATGGTGGCCGACCACCAGATACTGCGGGTCTCCTTCCACCTGGAGGGTTTCGGTGAACCGCTCCAGCTGGTGCACCGCCGCGTCACGGCCCCCATCTCCTTCGAGGACCTGCGCCAGCTGGACGAGGCCGGCCGACGAGCCGCCCTGGACGAGCGGTTCACCGCCGAGAAGCGGACGCCGTTCTCCTGGGAGCAGGCCCCGCTGATCCGGTTCCACGTGCAGCGGCTGACCGACCACACCTTCCAGCTGTGGGTCACGGAGCACCACGCGATCCTCGACGGCTGGAGCGAGCGCTCGCTGATCACCGAACTGTTCGACCGCTATCTGCGGTGCGTCGACTCTCTGCGGTGCGTCGACGGGCCCGGGACCTCCGAGGTCGTGTTCCCCGAGCCGCCCGCGGCCCGGTTCGGCGCGTTCGTCGCGGAGGAGCGCGCCGCCGTGGCCGACGAGGAGCACCGCGCCTTCTGGGCGGAGCACCTGGCCGACTGCGAGTTCGCGGCGCTGCCCCGGCTGCGGCCCACGACGGGGCGGCCCGACATGCGCATCGTCCCCGTGGAGTTGCCGCGGCACGAGGCCACGGCACTGACCGCGTGCGCCGAACGGCTCGGGGTGCCCATGCGTACCCTTCTGCTCGCCGCCCACCTGCGCGTGGTCTCCCTGCTCACCGGAAGCCCGGACGTCGTCACCGGCGTCGTCTACAACGGCCGTACCGAGGACCGTGACGGCGACCGCGTGCTGGGCATGTTCCTCAACACCCTTCCTTTCCGTACCCGGTTGACCGGAGGCAGCTGGGACGACCTGGTGACCACCGTCCACCGCACCGACATCGCCGTACAGCCGCACCGTCGCTTCCCCATGCCGGAGATCAAGCGGGCCGCGGGCGGCCGGGAACTGTTCGAGGCGTTCTTCAACTTCACCCGCTTCCACGTCTACCGGTCGGTCCTGGACCGGGCGGCCGAGCTGGAGGTGCTCGACGAGCGGCGCGTCACCAACACCAGCATCCCGTTCGGCGCCGAGTTCTCCCAGGACCTGGCCTCGGCCGCGGTACGACTGCATCTGCGCTACGACGCCGACCGGTTCACCGACGAGCAGGTGGCCGAGATCGGCGGCTACTACCGGCGGACGCTCACCGCGCTGGCCACCGCTTCCGGGGACCGGTACGAACACACGGTGCTGCTCTCCGAGGCGGAGCTGCGCCGCCTCGACCGGTGGCACGGCGATCTCGTCCCCCGGGACGGCAACCGGCTCTTCCCGGCGCTGTTGGAGGACCGGGCGCGGGAGCGGCCGCACGCACCGGCCGTCGTCGACGGCCGCACCACGCTCGGCTACGCGGAGCTGAACTCCCGTGCCAACCGGCTGGCACGGGAACTGCTCGCCCGCGGCGCCGGCCCCGGCCGCATCGTCGCGCTCGCCCTGCCCCGCTCCGCCGAGCTGCTCGTGGCCCTGGTGGCGGTACTGAAGACCGGCGCCGCCTATCTGCCCGTCGACCCGCGGTACCCGCGGGAGCGGATCGCCCTGCTGCTGACGGACGCCCGGCCGACGCTCCTGGTGACCCATGCCGGGACGGACCGTGCCCTGCCCGCGGCCGACGTCCCGCGGCTCGTCCTGGACGACCCCGCGATCGACTGGGCCGGCCGGCCCGACGGCGATGTCACCGACGCCGAGCGTCCGCGCCCGCTGCGCCCGGCCGACCCGGCCTACATCATCTACACGTCAGGCTCCACCGGGCGGCCCAAGGGCGTGGTCGTCTCGCACGCCAACATGGCCGACCTGCTGGCCTGGCTGGGCGGCTTCCTGGGCACGGAGGGGCTCACCCAGGTCCAGGCGACCACCTCGGTCAGCTTCGACGTCTCCGTCTTCGAGATCTTCGGCCCGCTCGCAACGGGCGGCACCGTCCGCATCCACCGGGACCTGCTCGCGCTGGCGGAGGAGGAGACCCTGGCGGCCGGCCCGGTCACCGCGCCGGCCCTGGTCAGCGGGGTGCCCTCGGTCTTCGCCGATCTGATCCGGCGCCTGGACCCGGCGGTCACCGCGGGAACGGTGGTGCTGGCCGGCGAGCAGCTGAGCGCCGCGGTGGCGAACGAGATCACGGCGGCTTTCCCCGGGGCGCGCGTCGCCAACATCTACGGCCCCAGCGAGGCTCCCGTCTACGCCACCGGCTGGCTCGGCGACGGCCCCTTCGACCAGGCGCCCCCGGTGGGCCGCCCGTCCTGGAACACCCGCGCCTACGTTCTCGACCAGGGACTGTGCCCGGCCCCCGTGGCCGTGCCGGGCGAGCTGTACCTGGGCGGCCCCGGCCTCGCCACCGGCTACCTCGGCCGCCCCTCGCTCACCGCGGAGCGCTTCGTCGCCGACCCGTACGGCGAGCCGGGAGCCCGGATGTACCGCACGGGGGACCTCGTGCGCTGGCTGCCGGACGGCAACCTGGAGTTCCTCGGACGGCTGGACGACCAGGTCAAGATCAACGGCTTCCGGATCGAGCTGGGCGAGGTGGAGGCCGCCCTCGTACGCCACCCCCACGTCGCCCAGGCGGCCGTCGCGGTCCGCGAGGACCGTCCCGGTGACCGGAGGCTGGTCGGCTACGTCGTCCTCGAACCCGGAGCCGCGACCGACGGCACGGCGCTGCGCCGCCACGTCGAGGCCACACTGCCCCGGCACATGGTGCCGATGGTCGTCACGCTGCCGGCCCTGCCCCGCACCCCCAACGGCAAGCTGGACCGGCGGGCGCTGCCCGCGCCGGACCCCGGCCGCGCGGCGGGCCGCGAGGAGCGCCCGCCCGGCACCGCCCTGGAGAAGGAGCTGGCCTCGCTCTTCGGCGAGGTCCTGGGCACGGACGGGCCGGCCGGCGGGCTCGGCGCGCACGACAGCTTCTTCGACCTCGGCGGTCACTCGCTCCTCGCCTTCCGGCTGCTGGGTCTGCTGCGCTCCCGTTTCGGGGCCCGGTTCGGCATCGACACCCTGTTCCGGGTCCCGACCGTCGCCGGTCTGGCCGCCCTCCTCGACGGTCCGGCGCCGCAGGCCGACCCGGGCGGTGCGCTGGACGTACTGATCCCGCTGCGGCCGCACGGCGGCCGGGAGCCGCTGTTCTGCTTCCACCCCGGCGTCGGGCTCGGCTGGGTGTACTCGGGGCTGCTCCGCCACCTGGACGCCGACCGCCCGGTCTACGGCCTCCAGTCCCGTGGCCTGGACGACCCCGCCGCCCTGCTCCCGGACCTGGCCGCGATGGCCAGGGACCATGTGGCGCGGCTGCGCACTGTCCAACCGCACGGCCCTTACCACCTGTTGGGCTGGTCCATGGGCGGCATCCTCGCCCACGAGGCGGCCCGGCTGCTGCGCGCCGAGGGCGAGGAGGTCGCGCTGCTGGCGCTGCTCGACTCCTATCCCCGGCGGCCGGACGCCCGTCCGGTCGACTACGACCAGCCCGAGGCCCTCGCGGAGGTGCTGCACTCACTCGGGATCCTGCGCCCGGCCGGCGCGCCGCCGCTCGACCCGGCGGCGGCCCTGCGCGTCCTGACGGAGCACGGCAGCCCGCTCGGCACGCTGTCGAGCGATCAGCTGGCCTCGGTGGCCGAGGTGTTCACCAACAACGTCAACGCACAGCGGCGGCACGACTCCCGGCCCGTCGACGTGGACGTGCTGTTCTTCGAGGCGATGGAGGGCAAGGCGCCGGATCCCGAGGGGCCGGGCGACTGGGCGCCGTACACGAGCGGACGGATCGAGAGTCATCCGATCGCCTGCCGGCACGGCGACATGCTCGCCCCCGGCCCCCTGGCCGACATCGCCGCCGTGCTCGCCCGGCGCCTGGACGGCCCGGACCACACCGCGTGAGCGGCCCCGCCGACAATCTGCCCGACCTGTCTGGAGACACCTGTGAGAAGTCCCTTCGACACCCCGGCCGACACCGTGGGCAGCTTCCTCGCACTGGTCAACGACCGGCACGAGTACTCGCTGTGGCCCGCCGCGGCGGACGTGCCGGCCGGGTGGTCGGTCGCGTACGGGCCTGCAACCCGGGCGGACTGCCTGGAGCTGATCGAAGGATCCTGGACGGACGACCTCATCGGGGCCTCGCATGACCGCTGACCTCACCGGCACCCTCGGCGGGCCCACGATTCCCTTCCACATGATCGACCCGGCCGTGCATCCGGACCCGGACGCCTGCGACACCTGGCGCGAACTGCGGGAGAAGCACCCGGTCGTTCGGTGCGAGAGCGGCGACGGCGGCCCGGGGTTCTGGGTGGTCACGCGCTACCGTGACATCGCCGCGGTCTACCGGGACACCGCGCGGCTCGGTTCGCAGCAGGGCAACATGCTCGGCACCCTGCTCACCGGCGGGGACTCCGCGGGCGGCCAGATGCTGGTGGTCACCGATCCGCCCCGGCACACCGCCGTGCGCCGCATGCTGATGGGCGCGTTCTCGGCCCGGGCCATGGCCCCGGTCGTGGACAGCGTGCGGAACGCCACCCGCAGCCTGGTGGAGGCCCTGGTGGAGGCGGGCGGGGGTGACTTCGTCGCCGATGTCGCGGCGCAGATCCCGCTCATCGCGATCTGCGAGCTACTCGCCGTGCCGCCCGCGGACCGCGCCGCGATGCTGGAGATGACCATGGCCGCGCTGGGCGCGGAGGACTCGCGGGAATCCAGGGAAGAAGCCGCGCGGGCCCAGCACGAGATCCTGCTCTACTACGCCGGTCTGCTTCCCGGTCGCCGCAAGGCGCCCGGGGAGGACATCGTGAGCCTGCTCGCCACCGGGGAGGCCGACGGTGTCCGGCTCGGCGACGCCGAGGTGCTGCTGAACTGCTACAACATCATCATCGGCGGCGACGAGACGACGCGGCTGTCGTCCGCGGGCGCGGCGCTGGCACTGATGGAGCACCCGGAGCAGTGGGAGCGGCTGCGCCAGGACGAGGGGCTGCTCGATCCCGCGGTGGAGGAGGTGCTGCGCTGGACGACTCCGGTGACGCACATCGGCCGTACCGCCACGGTGGACATCGAGCTGAGGGACCGGCGGATCAGCGCCGGCGACATCGTCACGCTGTGGAACATCTCGGCGAACCGGGACGCGGAGATCTTCGAGGATCCCTACCGCTTCGACATCTCCCGCACCCCGAACCGGCACCTGACCCTCGGCCACGGCCCGCACTTCTGCCTGGGGGGACCGCTGGCCCGGGTGGAACTGCGGGTCATGCTGGAGGAGTTGCGCCGTCAGGTCGGTGAACTGGAGCCGGCCGGGCCGGTCGAGCGGATGGCCTCCAGCTTTCTGACGGGTGTCAGCCGGCTCCCGGTGCGATGTTCGGCGGGTTCGTGACGGGCCGGGGCGGGCGGCACGCCACGGTGCCGCCCGCCGGTGCGGCCGTCCGGTCAGGCGCGGTCGCCGGGCGGCTCGACGCCAGGGTCGCCCGCGGTGTTCTCCAGATGCCCGGCCAGCTCCCGCAGGGTCGGATACCGGTACAGGTCCGCGAGGGTGAAGCCCGGTATCAGCGCCATGGTGCGCATGGCCTTCATCGAGTCGCCGCCGAGCCCGAAGAAGTCGTCGTCCCTGCGCACCGACGCGACGCCCAGGACCTCCTGCCAGGCCGCGCCGAGCCGTGCCTCCCAGACGCCCTGCGGCCGGTCCTCGGCGGGCGCCGCGGGGTCCGGTCCGGCCGGTCCGGGCGCGAACGCGGCGGGAAGGGCCTTGCGGTCGATCTTGCCGTTGGGGCTGAGGGGCAGGGCGGGCAGCGTGAGCAGGACGCCGGGGACCATGTGCGACGGGAGCCGCGACGCGAGGTGCTCGCGTACGTCGTCGGCCCTGAAGTCCGCGCTCTCGTGCGGCACGGCGTAGCCGACCAGGGCCGGGGCGCCGGCGGCATCGGTCTGAGCGGTCACCACGGCCTCCTTGACCGCCGGGTGGTCGCGCAACGCCGCCTCGATCTCGGTGAGTTCGACGCGCAGGCCGTGGATCTTCACCTGGAGGTCGACCCGGCCGATCAGCTCGATCAGTCCGTCGGCGTCGAACCGGGCGAGGTCTCCTGTGCGGTAGAGGCGCTCGCTCACGGGTCCGTACGACCACGGCAGGAAGCGCTCCGCGGTCCGCTCGGGCTGGTCCAGGTATTCGCGGGCGAGTCCGGTGCCGGCCAGGTACAACTCGCCCGTGACACCGGGCGGTACGGGCCGCAGGGCGTCGTCGAGGATGTACACCCGCTGGTTGGCCATGGGGCGCCCGTAGGGGATGCTCGTCCAGGCCGGGTCGGTCGTCTCGACCTCGAAGACGGTCGAGTAGATGGACGCTTCCGTGGCGCCGCCGAGGGAGATGAAACGGCATTCGGGTGCGCGGGAGCGGGTCCGGTCCGGCAACCGCAGCGGGATCCAGTCACCGGCGAGCATCACCAGCCGCAGGTCGCGCAGGGGCAGCGCCCGGCCGGTCGGCCGCGGGTCGGCGGGCCTCGGGTGAGCGGGCTGGTCGTCGGGGGCGGGCCGCTCGGCGTGGTCGAGGTGTTCCAGGACCAGTTCCAGCAGCGCGGGCGCGGTGTTCCAGAGGGTGACCCGGTGGCGGGCCGACAGCTCGGCCCAGTGTCCGGGGTCCCTGGTGCGGCCGGGCGAGGGCAGCACCAGGGTGCCTCCGCCGATGGGTACGCCCAGGAATTCGTACACGGACATGTCGAAGCTCGGCGACGACAGGCCCAGCACGCTGTCGCCCGGTCCCACGTCGAAGCGGGTGTTGAGGTCCGCGATGTTGTTCAGCACGCCGCGGTGGCACAGGGCGATGGGCTTCGGGGTGCCGGTGGAGCCGGACGTATGCATCACGTAGCAGAGGTTGTCCGGGCCTGCGACGGGACGCGGGTCGTGGTCGGGCTCGGCGGCCAGCTCGTCGGCCGCGCGGTCGAGGACGATCAGGTGGGGTCCGCCGGGTCCCTCGGCCCGCGGGAGGCCGTCGGCGAGGTCGCTTCGGCTGATCACGGCCACACAGGACACGCCCGTGATCATGGTGGCCACGCGCGCGCTCGGGTAGCCGGGGTCGAGCGGTACGTAGGCGCCGCCCGCCTTGAGCACGCCGAGGATGGCGACCAGGAGATCGGGCGACTGGTCGAGGTACAGGCCGACACGCCGGTCCGGGCCGACGCCGAGTCCGCGCAGATGGTGGGCCAGCCGGTTGGCGGCCGCGTTGACCTGGCGGAATGTCAGCAGCTGGTCGTCCTGGGCCACGACGACGGCGTCCGGGGCGCGCGCGGCCCGAGCCTCGAACGCCTCGTGCAGACACGACCCGGGGTGCGGCAGTTCCGCCGCGGTGGCGTTCCACTCGACGAGTATCCGGTGCAGCTCGCTCTCGCCGAGGAACTCCAGCTCCGCCAGGGGCAGGTCCGGGCGGGCGAGCCCCTCGGCCAGCAGGGTGTGGAAATGGTCGAGCAGTCGCTCGGCCGTGGCGGTGTCGAAGGCCGTCTCGTCGTAGCGCAGTCCGACCGGCAGCGGCCCCTCGTCGAGGGCGGGCAGTACGAGCTGTGCCTCGTACGGAAGGTCGGCCGGCACCGGCGCTCCGAAGCTGATGCCTGTGCGGACGTGGTCCCCCGCCGGGTGCTCCTGTGCCGCGCCGGCGTCCTTCACCAGCGCGCGGAAGGTGGCCTCCCCGGTGACCGTCAGATGGACGGCGGTGTCGTCGGACCGGTCCCGGCTCAGCGCGAGTTCGACGTGGTTGCGTCCGGTGTACCGGTACAGCAGAGCGGCGAACGCGGCGACGGCCACCCGTTCCCGTGTGGTGCCGCAGGCCTTCGCCAGCGTCGCGAGGTCGCCTGGGAGCTGAACGGCATAGGAAGTCAATTCCCCGCCTTCCGTCTCAAAGTTCCGGGCGGCGTATGCGCGTATTCGGCACGCGACCGTCCCCTGACTGACACATTGCCAAATACATGGCGACAACGACTGGTTGGCGAGATTATCGATCACCTCCGGCCATCACAAGGTGACGAGCGTCACAGTATTTCTCGGAGAAGTGGGAGCACAACCTGATGCAATGTCTTTCGGGGTACCAGCTCCGCAAGGGGATTTTCCCGACCGGCCGGGAGGTCGCACCATGAACTCCACCGCTTTGGCCGCGCAGTCGGCACTGGATTCTCTCGACATCGGCGAATTGTCACGCCGGGACGGGGAGAAATGGGCGCACGCCGGGACGGACGTGCTGGCTTCCTGGGTCGCGGACATGGACTTTCCGACGGCACCCGCGATCCGCGAGGCGGTGGCGCGCCGGGCCGCGGGGGACCTCGGCTATCCGACGTGGTTCGACGAGTCGCGGGGCGGTCCGCTCGGCGAGGTGTTCGCCGAGCGGACCCGGCGCCGGTACGGACACCTCCCGGACCCCACCCACGTGCGGATGTTCACCGACATCAACCAGGCGATGCTGGCCGTCCTCCAGCTGGCCACCGCGCCCGGCGACGCGGTGCTGGTGCACACCCCGGCCTGCCCCCCGTTCGTCGAGGTCATCGAGCGGATCGGGCGCCGGCCGCTGACGGTGCCGGTCGAGGACGACGGCACGGGCTGGGGGTTCGACCCGGTCCGGATGGAGCGCGCCGTGGCGGATGCGGGACCCGGGCGGTGCCGCGCCCTGTTCCTGGTGAATCCGCACAACCCCACGGGCAGGGTGTTCAGGCGTGCGGAGCTGGAGGCGCTCGCGGAGCTGGCGCTCCGTCACGACCTGCTGGTCATCTCGGACGAGGTGCACGCGGATCTGACCCACGCCCCGCACCGGCACATCCCGTTCGCCTCACTGAGCCCGGAGGTGGCGGCCCGCACCGTCACGCTGACCTCGGGCAGCAAGGCGTTCAACCTGGCGGGCATCCGCTGCGCGGTCGCCCATGTGGGCCCGCGGGCCGTGCGCGAGGCCGTCGACGACCGGCGGGGTCTGCTCTTCGGTCAGGTGGGCGTACTCGCGGTGGAGGCGCTCAAGGCCGCCTGGACCTCGGGCGATTCCTGGCTGGAGGAGGTCATGGCCCTGCTCGACCGCAACCGCCACCGGGTGGCCGAGCGGCTCCCCGCACAGCTGTCCTACCGGATCCCGGAGGCCGGATTCTGCGCCTGGCTGGACTGCCGCCGCCTGGACGTGGGCGACGATCCCATGGCCTTCTTCCGCGACGAGGCCAAGGTACTGCTCTTCTCCGGCCCGTCCTTCGGCGCGGCAGGAAACGGATTCGTGCGCCTCAATTTCGGCACCTCTCTCAAGGTTCTCGACGAAACACTGGACCGTATGGACACCGCTGTCCGGCGCTTGCCGAAGTGACTGTCTTCTTTGTCCTGTTGACTCGCACCGGGCGCCGCCTAGTAAAGTGACAACAAAGATCACGGGGGCTTTCTTGATTACCTGCACGGTCGACAAACCATGCCAGTCGAACCGCTTTATCAGGCGCTCCGTGTCGGACCCGCACAACCGGGATCAGACGGCCAAATCAATCAGTGCCGTATAACGATCCGGAGGGCTGATGACTATTCACACTGTCGAAAGCGTGCAATCCAGTAGTGGAAATGTACGCGTACATCGGCCGGGGGACGCGGCGGACCTCGCCTCTTTCCGGCAACTGCGCCGCGTACGCCGGGAGAGACTGCTCGACGACCTGGCGCAGGGACGCACGGCACGCCGCTACTTCCCGGTGCTCTCGGTCCTGGCACCCGTCATGACCCAGGCCGAGGGAGAGATCACCTACCCCGGTGATCCGATGTGCCTCTACACGGCGCTCTCCGTGGCCGTACGCCGAGCCGTCGACGACGCGGGCCCGCTGGCGGAGGCCACGCACTACACCGACTTCGCCCCCGAGTGGACCCGGTTACCGTCCAAGGAGTACCGGCTGGCCGCCGGGGCGGACGGCTACCGGCCGTACGAGAGCGAGCCCAACACCGACCAGACGGTGTTCGACCCGCGGGTCTGGGACGACGCGGCCAGAGTGCGCTGGATCCGGCTGCTGCGCGAGGCGCGCCCCCGGGTAGTTCTGATCAGCGCGGTCTCCCCCGCACACCGGTACGCGCTGGAGATCGCCTCCCTCGTCAAGAGCGAGCTTCCGGAGGCCTTCGTCATCCTCGGCGGCCGCCACGCGGACGAGACCATCACCTGTACGCCGGACGGGCTGAGGCTCCTCCTCAAGCCCAGCAGCCCCCTGTCCGTCATCCAGGAGGGCAGGGCACCCAGGGTCGTCGACGCCGTCGTGACCGGCGAGGCCCATCACGCGGTGGACCTGCTGATGCGAGCCGTGGCCCTCGCCGTCGACCTCGACCGGCAGTGGGTGGACCGCGATCGCGTCCTCGGACTCCTCCAGGGACTGCTCGCCGAGGAGGGTCCCGGCCCGGGGCAGGCCCTGGCCGTCCTCGCCTCGGACGACGGCTTCGACGCCGTACCGCTGCGCGGTCGCACGCTCGATCTCGCCGAACTCCCCTCGCCCTACGAGGCGTTCGCGATCCGCTCGCACTTCCCGATCTTCACCGCACCCGGCACCGGCGCCATTCTGCGCACCGCCCACTTCATGGTGTCCAACGCCTGCCCGTACCGCTGCAACTTCTGTTCGGAGTCGGTGCAGGTGGCGGGCACCCTGAAGCGCTTCAAACGCGACCCGATCAGCACGGCGGTCGAGCGGGTCTGCGAGTACGTCCACTACGGCGCCGAGTCGCTCTTCTTCGACGACTCCGTGTTCTGGAGCGGACGTTACCGGGACATCGCGGAGTTCTGCGACGCACTGGCCGAGCTGCGCGCGACGGACGCCGAGCGAATACCTGCCCGCTTCCAAGCGCGCCTCTGCGATCCCGACGACCTCGAACGGCTGGGCCGGCTCCAGTGGGGCGCCCAGCTCACCGTGGACACGCTCGTGGCCCTGCACTCGCCCGAGCAGACCGCCGAGATCCTGCGGAAGATGAAGGCCGCCGGGTGCACCTATATCTACATGGGCATCGAGAGCATGTCGACGCAGGTCATGGACCACATCCACAAGAACCTGCGCCGGGACGAGACCCGCCCCTGGAAGGCGAAGGTCAGGGAAGCGGCCCGGCTGGTGAAGGAACAGGGGCTGGAACTGGGCACCTCGGTGCTCTTCGGCCTGGACGGAGAGACGCGCGCCAGCATCGACGAGACCATCCATGAGGTGGGGCGGCTGATCGACGACGGTTTGATCGACCTCGCCAGCCCCAACATCCTCACCTACCATCCCGCGACCCCGGTCACCACCCAGCACGGCATGCAGGACCGGCTCGACTACCACTCGCCCCGCATCGACAACCGGAAGCCCTATATCTACTTCGAGGAGGCCTTCCCCGGGGTGGTATCGGTTCTTCTCTCGGAGGACGACATCTGGCACATCCACAACGAGACGGGCATCCACTGGGGCACCGTCCGCAACGGATCGTCTCCGACCGCGACGGTCCCTTAATCCCGGAGTCCTCGGTGCCACCCCGGCTGCCCGCCCACCGGCGGGCGGCACGGGCCCACCGCGCCCCCCGGCTATATTCCCTACGTGGATGACGATCACGGGCAACTCCTCGCGGGCCGCTACCGGTTGAGCCGACTGCTCGGCCAAGGGGGCATGGGCGCGGTCTGGCAGGCCCACGATGAACAGTTGGGGCGGGACGTCGCTGTCAAGGAGTTGCGGCTGCCCGAGCATCTGGGCGAGGCCGAGCGGCAGAACTGGATCGCCCGGCTCGACCGCGAGGCCCGCGCCGCCGCACGGCTGAAGCATCCGGGGATCATCACCGTCCACGACCGGATATCCGGCCCCGACGGACGGCCCTGGATCGTCATGGAGTTGGTGGACGGCGGGTCCCTCGCCGACCTCATCGAGGCACAAGGCGCGCTCGCGCCCCAGCTGGCCGCCGACGTCGGGCGGCAAGTGGCGGCCGCGCTCGGTGCCGCGCACCGGATGGGGATCACTCACCGGGACATCAAGCCCGCCAACATCCTCCTCGAAGAGGACCGTGCCGTCCTGACCGACTTCGGGATCGCCGCCCTCGAAGGGGACGCCACCCTCACCGCCACCGGCATGATCATGGGCACGCCCGCGTTCATGGCTCCCGAGCAGGTCCGCGGCCTGCCCGCGACGGCCGAGTCCGACCTCTGGTCCCTGGGCGCCACGCTGTACGCCGCCGTGGAGGGCCACGCTCCGTTCGCCGGCACGGCGCCGCACGCGGTCCTGGTCGCCGTCGCGACGGAGCCGCCGATTCCCGCTGTGCGGGCGGGAGCGCTCGGCCCCGTACTCGACGGGCTGCTGCACAAGGATCCGGCCGCGCGCCTGACCATGGATCAGCTGCGGGCCCAGCTGAACGGCGCTGCGGCGCCAACTCCCGCCGTGGCCGCCCCCGCTCCGTCCGCACTGCCCACGATGCCGGCGAGGAGCCCCGCCGTCGGGCAGGTCGGGGCGGGGCCCGCCGCCGGGCGGCGGCCCGCACCGCGCCGACGGGTCTCACCGTGGGTCAAGCTGGGCGCGACGATGCTGGTGATCGCGCTGACCATAAGTGCCGGGTACCTCCTCGACCAGCGGGACGACAACAGCGCGTACGAGGCCAATCGGAGTGTGGCCGACGCCCTCACCGCCCCCAAGGGCTTCTCCCGGCCGACCACTTCCCGCGTCCCCGGAAACCTGGCACAAGTGACGTACACATGGCCCGACCCGTGTGTCCAGCACTGCGCCAAGCAGGTCTCCCTGGTCGAGGAGTGGTTGAGGCAGCAGGCGGGCGTGGCCCGGGTCAACACCTTCGAGGCCGACCGCGGCGCCTGTCTCGACGACGAGCACGGCTGCACCATCCTGGTCGAACGGGCGCGGTCGTACAAAGAGCCGACCGTTCAGGGCGCCGCACTCCAAACGGAGGGCGACCGGCTCTCGTTCCGGGTCGAAGTGGGCCGGTAGCCGCCGTCGGCTGTCCGCCGGCGTCGTCGCGGGCCCGCGGTGCCGCGAGGTCTCGGGCGTACCCACCGCACGGCAGGCCCCAGGGGCGCGGGCCCAACCCGCCCACCCCTAGAGTGAGTCCATGGATCTTGCGGACGACCTGAGCACCCGACCGTACGACGTGTACCGGGAATTGCGCACCACCTCTCCCGTGCATCGCGTCGCCGGCACCGACGGTCGACCCGCCTGGCTCGTCACCCGGTACGACGATGTACGCGCCGCTCTCGCCGACCCGCGGCTCTCGCTCGACAAAGCGCACGCGCGGGAGGGCAACTACCGCGGGCTGGCGCTGCCCCCCGCGCTGGACGCGAACCTCCTCAATATGGACCCTCCCGACCACACACGCCTGCGCCGCCTGGTCGGACGCGCCTTCACCCCCCGCCGCGTAGAGCAGCTGCGCACGCCGATCCGGGCCACCGCGGACCGGCTCCTGGACGCACTGGGCACACACGGCACGACGGACCTGGTCACCGCCTACGCGGCGCCCCTGCCGATCACCGTCATCTGTGAACTCCTGGGCATCCCGGAGAGCCGCCGTCGGGACTTCCGGTCCTGGTCGAACGTACTGGTCGCGCCCGACCCCAGCCGGCCCCAGGTCGCCAAGGAGGCCTTCGCGGGCATGCTGGGGTTCCTCGCGGAACTCCTGGTTCACAAGAGGAGCAGCCCCGCGGACGACCTGCTCTCCGACCTGATCGCGGTCCGGGACGCGGACGACGACCGGCTCACCGAGGACGAGCTGATGTCCCTGGCCTTCCTCATCCTCTTCGCCGGCTACGAGAACACCGTCCAGCTGATCGGCAACGCGGTACTGGCCCTGCTGGAGAACCCGGACCAGATGGCCCTTCTCCGGCAGGACCCCGCGCGGATCGCCGACGCGGTCGAGGAGTTCGCGCGCTTCGAAGGGCCGGCCCTGCTCGCCATCCGCCGGTTTCCCACGCAGGACCTGGAGATCGGGGGAACGGTGATCCCCGCGGGCGATACGGTGCTGCTGTCGCTGTCCGCCGCCAACCGCGACCCGAACCGGTTCCCCGATCCGGACCGGGTCGACCTCGGCCGCGATGCCACGGGCCATCTGGCGCTCGGCCACGGGATCCACTACTGCCTGGGCGCCCCGCTGGCGCGCGCGGAGACCGAGATCGCCCTCACCGCGCTCCTCGACCGGTTCGAGAACCTCGAGTTCGCCGGTGCCGACCCGCAGTGGCGTCCCTCGATGCGCGCCCGCGGACTGACCGCGCTGCCGGTGCACTACTCCCGGGCCACCCCGGCCCCCTGAGGGGCGGTCGACGGCGGCCGAGGGGGTGTGTCAGGGCCTCAGGAGTCCTCTGAACGCATCTGCACCATGCCGGACACCATGCATTCGAGGCCGTCGTGGAATCGCTGGCCCGTGCTGCTCGAAGCGCTGCGCTTGACGTAGTCGGCCAGGGACGCCGGGTGGGACTGGGTCGCCATGCCGAGGTAGGGGCCGAGGCGGCTCACCCACTCCTCCTCGCTCTCGGCGCTCTGGCGGGCCATCGCCTGCCAGGACGCCTCGGACAAGGCGGCTCCCACGGTGTAGTAGTAGATCGCCGAGAGCGCCGAGTCCAGCTGCCTCGGGGTGAAGTGGGCCTGCTCCAGGATCTCGATGATGGCGCTGGTGTGCGCCAGGGCGCGGGGCCCCACCGGAGGGTGGCCGCCCATCAGCTCGATCATCCAGGAGTGCCGCAGCAGCACCTCGAACAGATCCGTCGCGCCCGCCTTGATGTCGTCGCGCCAGTCCCCCGTGCCGGACCGGGACGGCGGGTCGGGGAAGACCGCGTCGATGGCCAGTTCCAGCAGGTCGTCCTTGGTCGACACGTGCCAGTACAACGACATCGGTGCCGAGTTCAGCGAGTCCGCGAGCTGACGCATGCGCAGATTGCGGACACCCCCCTCGTCCAGGAGACGCACCGCCGCCTGCACGATCTGTTCACGGCTCAGCGGCTGCCTCGCCGGCCGCTGCTTCACCTCGCGCAGCCAGATCGAGCCGGGTTGGCCTTTCGGTGTGTTTTCTCGTCCAGAAGTTTCATTCACAGCCCTATGCTAACGCAGTCTCGTACGACGTACGATGGCTGGTATGACGTACGAGACCAGTTGACGGAATCCCGAAGGAGGCCAGTCATGGACGGCGTGGTGCATGAGCAGCAGGGCGCGGGCCGCGGAGGAGGTGAGGGCGGTGACGAGGGCGGCATCCCCGGGGCGAAAAACCGATGGGCGGTGCTGGGCGTCCTCTCGCTGAGCCTTCTCGTCGTCGCCCTCGACCTGACAGTGCTGAACGTGGCCCTGCCCACGCTCAGTACCGAACTCCGACCCTCGTCGGTGCAGTTGCTGTGGATCGTCGACGTCTACTCGCTCGTCGTCGCCGGCCTGCTCATCAGCTGCGGCACGCTCGGTGACCGCCTGGGCCGCAAACGTTTCCTGTGCCTTGGCTTCCTCGTCTTCGGCGGCGCGTCGGCCGCGGCGGCCTGGGCGACCGGGCCCGCGATGCTGATCACGGCCCGCGCGCTGCTCGGAATCGGCGCGGCGATCATCATGCCGTCGACGCTCTCGATCATCCGGAACGTATTCACCGACCGCAAAGAGCGAACGGTGGCGCTCGCCGTGTGGGCCACCATGTCCGCGGCCGGTGCCGCGGTCGGGCCGGTGGTCGGCGGTGTCATGATCGAGCACTTCTGGTGGGGCTCGGTCTTCCTGATCAACGTACCCATCATGGTCATCGCCCTGATCGCGGCGCTGACCCTGGTGCCGGAGTCCCGGCATCCGAATCCGCCGCGCTGGGACACCGTCGGAGCCCTGCTGTCCGTCACCGGCCTGATCTCCCTCGTCTACGCGATCCAGCACGGCGGCGCGAAGGGCCTGGAGGCGCAGACGATCATCACGGGCGTGCTCGGCCTGGTGCTGCTCACGGCGCTGGTGGTGCGCGTGCTGCGCATCCGCGACCCGCTCTTCGATCCGACACTCTTCCGCGACCGCGCGTTCTCCGTGGCGGTGGCGTCCGTGGTCCTCGCCATGTTCGGCATGGGCGGGCTGATGCTGCTTCTCACGCAGCACTGGCAGTTCATCGGCGGCGCCTCGCCGATGGAGTCGGGCCTTCAGCTGCTGCCGCTGCTCCTGGCCACCATGATCGGGGCCCCGATCATGTCCGTCATCGTCCCGAGGTACGGCACGCGGTACGCCATGATGATCGGCATGGGCCTGATCGGCGCCGCGTTCTTCGTCCTGATGAACGTCGAGCCCGACACCGAGTACTGGGTCTTCGCCATCGCCCTCGCGGGCATCGGCGCCGGCGCGGGTTGCGCCATGACGGCCGCGTCGGACGCCATCATGTCGACGGCCGACGCGGATACCGCGGGTGGCGCCGCGGGCATCGAGGAGACCTCCTACGAACTGGGCAACGGCCTCAGCGTGGCGATCATGGGCAGCGTGGCCTCCGCGCTGTTCCGCAGCGAGATGGACGACCCCGTCGCGGGAGTGGACCCCAAGGCCATGGACGCCGCGCGCGAAGGCCTCGCCGACGCCGTCGGAGTGGCCGGCGCCCTGCCCGGCTCCGCCGGGGAGGAGCTGAAGCGGCGCGCCGACCAGGCGTTCGCGGACGCGTTCGGGGTCACGTCGCTGTGCACCGGCATCATCCTCGTGCTGATGGCGATCGCCGTCTTCCTGTTCATCCCGCCCTCGGCGGGGCGGATCACCCCGGCGGCCAAGGGCGGCGGTGCCGCACCCGAGGACGGCGTGGACCTGGTGAAGCAGGAATCGAGGGAGTCCGCCAACGGCCGCCCCTCCCCCGTGGACCGGCCCTGACCCCAGAAAGCAGCCGGGGCCCGCAACGGGCCCCGGCTGTCCGGTGGTCGTACCCAGGTCCGTGCGCGCCGCGCTCTTCAGGGACCTGGGCACGGCTCAGGATGCTTGCTTGCGGCGCTCGACGAGGTCGACGATCCTGTCGAGCCGCTCCAGCTCGACGACCTCGTCGTCGGTGATCTCCACGCCGAACCCCTTCTCCAGGGCGAGGGCGAACTCCACCGACGCCAGGGAGTCCAGGCCGAGGTCCTCCAGCGTGGAGTCCGGGGCGATCCGGTCCTCGGAGATCTTGAATTCGTTGGTGAGCAGGGACTTGACCGATTCGTACACCGTTTCCTCCGGGGGGCGCTGTGTCGGTGGATTGGGGCGGGGCTTGACCCGCGCCGGGCGGGAGTATCAGCCGCGGTACGTGTGCACGGCCAGGGCTGTTACGTCCGGCCATGTCAGAGATGCCGCGCCCCAGGCGAGCCCGCCGCCGAACGCCGCGAGCAGCACCCGGTCGTTCGTCCGCAGCCCGCCCGCCGCGGCCGAGTCGGCGAGCAGCAGGGGAAGGGACGCGGCCGAGGTGTTGCCGACGTGCTCGATGTTGGACAGGACGCGGTCGCGCGGGATGCCCAGTTCGTCGGCGACGGCTTCGCTGATGCGCGCGTTGGCCTGATGGGTCGCCAGCCGGTCGACGTCCTGGACCGTCCAGCCGGAGCGCTCGATGACCTCGCGCGCCGACTGCGCCATGCGCTCCTTCGCGTGCCGGTAGACCTTGCGGCCCTGCATCTGGAGGTGGTGGTCGCTCGGCTCGGGCACGGTCCGGGCGGCGCGCTGCCGGGCGCCGCCCGCGGGGATCTGGATGAGGTCGCTGTGGGTGCCGTCGCTGCCGAGCCGGATGGGGCCGATGGCTCCCGGCTCGTCGGGGTCACCGGCGCGCAGTACGACGGCACCGGCGGCGTCGCCGAAGATGACGGCCGTGTTGCGGTCCTGCGGGTCGACGATGGCGGAGAAGGTCTCGGCGCCGATGACCAGGACGTGGTCGGCGAAGCCGGCGGCGATCGCGCCGACGCCTGCCGACAGCGCGTACAGGAATCCGGCGCAGACGGCGGCGACGTCGTGCGCGGCGACGGGGCCGAGTCCGAGCGCCGCCGCGACCTCGGGGGCGGTGGCCGGGCAGAGGCGGTCCGGGGTCGCCGTGGCGAGGACGACCGCGTCCACGCTGTCGCGGCCGGCCGACTTCAGGGCCAGCCGGCCCGCCTCGACGGCCAGTTCCCGCGTGGCCATGCCCGGTGGGACGGTGTGCCGCTCGGCGATGCCGGTGCGGCTGCGGATCCAGTCGTCGGTGGTGTCGAGGCGGGCTTCCAGGTCGGCGTTGGTGACCGTGCCGGGCGGCACCCAGCCGGCGACGCCCGCCAGTACGGCCGCGTGTGTCCTGTTGTGGTCCATGTCCGCGGTCCTCACGCCTTCCCCAGCAGGATCGCGCTGCTGACCATGCCTACGGTGTAGTTGAAAGAGAGCGCGTGATCGATGCGCAGTGGCCGGGCGGTGGTGCCCGGCACGGGGTCGAAGAGGCAGGCGTCGTCCGGGTCGACGCAGCCGGCCGTCGGGAACACCAGGTCGCGCTGGATCATCAGGGACGTGGCCGCCGCTCCCAGAGCGCCGAGCGGGCCGCCGTTGTGCCCGAAGCAGGCCTCCTGCACGGTGACGGGCATCGTGGTCGCGCGGTCCCCGAAGAGGCCGCGCATGATGTTCGACTCCGTCTCGTGAAAGACGCGGTCGCCCTCGGCGCCTCCGTTGACGTAGTCGATCTGTTCGGCCTCGACGAGGCCCGCCATGGCGTCCCGGGAGGCCTGGACCATGCCGGCCCCCGCGCGGTCGATGGCGAAGGCGCTGTGCTGCGGGCTGCGCCGGGTGCGTTGCGCCAGCATCCGGGAGTAGGGGGTCGCGCCGCGCCGCTCGGCATGGGCGCGGCTCTCGACGACGAGCGTGATGGAGCCGTTGCCCATGTTGGAGCCCGGGGAGTTCTTGTCGTACGGGCGCATCTGCGCGCCCATCGCCAGCGCGGCGTCCTCCATGGCGTCGACCGTGATGCCCTCTTCGGCGCTCAGCTCGGCGTACCGGTCGAGGAGGTCGGCGTAGTGCCGCAGGAAGTCGAGGCCGAACACGTCGGCGCCGGTGACCACCGCGACCTCCACCTCGCCGGCGGCGATCATCCGGCTCGCCATGCCCAGCAGCACCGCGGAGGACGTACAGCCGTTGGAGACGGTGAAGTTGGGGCCGGTCCCGGCCACGACCGACACCTGGACGTTGGCCACGTCCATGGGGATGCCGGTGAGGGCGAGGCGGGTGCCCAGTTCGTTGATCTGGTCCTTGGTGGCTCGGGTGCGATCGGTGTTGAGGATGTCTGCGTACTGCGCCGACCAGCAGTCACCGCCGTCCCGGGCCGCGAGGATCGCCGCTTGCGACAGGGCGCCCGAGCGCCAGTCGAGTCCGGCGTCACCGCACGCCTCGGCCATGGAGATCAGGCCGAGCAACTGCACCGGGGAATAGAGTTTCAGTGCCTTTACGGGAAGTTCGGGATAACGCTCCTTCACATCCGCGATATCTGTGCGCACTTGACCGAAGAAGACGCCGTCATTCTCCACGTAGCAGGCGCCGGTGGAGACGATGTCCAGGAATTGCGCGGACGTCGCGCACAGTCCTCCGGGGCCGGGCAGGGCGAATCCCATGCCCGTGATCAGTGCGTCGCGAGCGGGATCCTGCTGCTGATGCGCCATGAGACTCCCTGTGTTGCGTGCCGCTGTCGACAGGCCGTCGACGCTAGAACGGTGCGCGTCCTGGCGTAACCGGCGTCCGGTACCCGGTTTCCACCGCCCCAGGTATCAGTGGTACTGAAATCAATAATTGGTACTTCAAGTACCTCGGAGGGATTCTCCCGGGTACCGGCGGGCCGATGTCCTGCGAATTCCTGCCGGATAGCTTTCCGGTATGGCTGCACAGGCTGAATCCGCTGCACGGAAAGACCGCGGGGACTCCGTACTCGTCACCGGTATCGGCGTCATGCTCCCCGGCGCGACCCATGTCAACGAATTCTGGCAGGACGTGCGCGACGGCAATTCACGACTCGGCCGGCTGACGCGCTGCGTACCGGGCAGGACCGGGGTACGCGTGGCCGGCGAGCTGCGCGACTTCGACCACCGGAAGTTCCTGCCGGAGCTGAGCGAGAAGTTCGCGGGCCGGTACACGCGCGACGCCCTGGTGACCATGTCGGCCGTCGAGGAGGCCCGCCGTGACGCGGGGCTCGGGCCCGGCGAGATCGACCCGCCGCGCCTGTCCCTCATCGCCTCTTCCTCACGCGGCCCCCTGGAGTGGGTCAGCCAGGCGCTGCGGGAGGACGACAGCCTCAACGGCCGAGAGGGCCAGGACCACAAGGCGGGCAGCGCGGGCCACTTCGGTGACAGCGGCGCCATGCTGCGCGGCATGCCGGGCGCCCCGGCGACGCTGTCCGCCATCTACGGCGACGTGCGCGGACTGGTCACCACGCTCAGCTCCGCCTGCGTGGGCGGGCACCACGCCATCGGCCTCGCCGCCGACCTGATTCGCGCGGGCACCGCCGACGCCGTGGTCGTAGTGGGTTACGAATTCCCCCTGACGCCCCTGGTGTTCCAGTCCTTCCAGGCGATGGGCGACCGCGTCCTGTCGACCGAGTCGGCCGATCCCCGCCGCGCGATCCGCCCCTACACCCGCGACCGCGAGGGCTTCGCCTTCGGCGAGGGCGCCGTCGCCCTGTGCCTGGAGCGGGAGAGCCATGCCCGGGCACGCGGCGCGGGCGGCTACGCCCGCTTCCTGTCCCACCGGGCACTGAACGAGGCCACCCACCCCTTCGGCATGGACATGAGCGGGCAGATCACCGCGTCCGCCGTCGCCGGGGCGCTCGAGGACGCGGGCCGCACCCCGCGGGACGTGGACTGGTTCTGCGCGCACGGCACCGCCACGCCGAAGAACGACGTGGCCGAGAGCCGGATGCTCGGCGCCCTGTACGAGGGCCGCCCGCGGTCCGCCTGGCCGCCCCTCAGCTCCGTCAAGCCGGTGTACGGCCACCTCCTGGGCGCCGCCGCCCTGGTCAACGCGGCGGCCACCGCGCTGGCCCTGCACCACCAGTGCCTGTGCTCGACCGCCAACTACGCGGACGCCGTGCCCGACCCGGAGTGCGACCACGACCACGTCGCCGAGGGCGCCCGCGCGACCCGCACCGAACTCGCGGTGTCGCTGGCCTTCGCCATCGGCAGCCAGACCTCGGTACTGGCACTCGGCGCCGCATGACCGGTGCCGAACCCGCGCGGACCGAACCCCTGAAGGAGACCATGAGCACGCACAGCGGCACCGCGCCACGCCCCGACACCGTCCCCGACGTCGACACCCTGGTGTCCCGGTACGTGACGCCGGGGATGCATCTGCACCTGGCCATGACGATGGCGCGGCCCAACGCCATGGTCTACGCGCTGGCGCGGCGGTTCGCGGGCCGCGGTGCGTTCACCGTCAGCACGTCGGCCACGCACACGGCCATGCACGCGCTGACCATGTCGGGCGCGGTCAAGCATCTGATCACCTGCTTCCTCGGTGACACCTACCCCACGCCGCGCCCCAACCCGCTCTACCGCGACCTGGCCCGCGACACCCCCTTCACCTGCGAGTTGTGGTCCCTGCTCAGCTTCACCCAGCGCCTGATGGCCGGGGCCACGGGGCTGCCGTACGCCGTGACGTCCTCGCTCATCGGCAGCGATCTGGAGCGCGGTCTCACCGGCGACGGCCGCGGGACACGCCCACTGCCGGAGGGCGAACGGCCGCCCACCGGACCGAAGTTCCTGCGCGTGCCCGGCCGGTCGGCCGAGGAGCGCCCGTTCGGTCTCGTGGAGCGGCTGCGTCCGGACCTGACCCTGGTGCACGGCGCCTGCGCGGACCGGCGCGGCAACATCGTCCTCGTGCCGCCCGCGGGCGAGGGCGCCTGGGCCGCGTACGCCGCCGAACAGGGCGTGCTCGCCTCGGTGGAGCGCATCGTGCCCGACGACTTCACCGACGGGCATCCCGAACGGATCGTCATTCCCGGCCGGCGCGTGCTCGCCCTGTGCGAGGCGCCGCTGGGCGCGCACCCGCAGTCGCTGCGCGGTCTTGCCACCGGCGACGAGCGCGGCGACGTGAGCGGGTACCGCGACGACTACGCCTTCCTCACCGAGCTGGTCGACCGGCTGGCCACCGAGGACGGCGCCAAGGAGTGGTACCGCGAGTGGGTGGAGGAGCCCGCCGGGCACGCGCAGTACGTACGCAAGCTGGGCGAGGCGCGCCGCGCCGAACTGACCCTCGCCGCGGGGCCGCTCACCCCGCGCGAGCCCACCGCTCCCCCGGTGCCGCTCCCCGCGGGAGCCATCACCGCCGAACCCGTGACGCGCCAGGAGCGGACCATCGTCCTGGGCGCCCGCGCCATCGCCGACCGGGTCACGCGCGACGGCTACGACACCCTGCTCGCGGGCATCGGCGTCTCCCACCTGGCCGCCTGGCTCGCCGCCGCGCTCCTGCGCGAACAGGGCGTGCGGGTACCGGTCTGCGCCGAGCTGGGCTTCTACGGCATGGACCCCGAGCCCGGGGACGTCTTCCTCTTCAGCCAGCTGCACGCCACGCGTTCCCAGCAGCTCGTGGGCATCCCCGAGATCCTCGGCGGCATGGTGGCGGCGAACCCGCGCTGCCTGGGCGTCCTGGCCGCCGGTGAGGTCGACGCGGACGGCAACGTCAACACCAGCCTGCTGGCCGACGGACGCTGGCTGACCGGGTCCGGCGGCGCCAACGACATCGCGACGAGCACCGACTGCCTGGTGCTGTCCACGGCTTCCCCGCGCAAGTTCGTCGAAAGGGTCGCCTACGTCACCAGTCCCGGTGCCCGCGTACGGGAAGTGGTCAGCCACTTCGGGCGGTTTCGGCGCGAGCAGGACACGCGGGGGCCCTTCCGCCTCGCCACCTGGCTGCCACTCGACGACGGCCCGGACGGCCCGGCCTCCCCCGAGGAGGCCGTGGCGGCGCTGACCCGCTGGCCGGTGAGCAGCGCGGGCTGCACGGCGGAACCACAGGTCACCGAGGCGGAGATCGCCTGGCTGCGCAGTCTCGATCCGCAAGGTTTCTACAGGTGACGCGATCCGCGGGATCCCACCAAGTGAGGAGCACGGTGTGAGCGGTGGAATCTGGGTGGGCCGCGGCCTGTCCTTCCGGGGCTTCGGCCACTACTTCCCGCGGCACAGCGAGGAGATCCCGGCCGACCTGCCCGAGGCGCCGGAGATGGAGGCGGCGGTCCTCGGCCCGGACCTCGGCGTGGAGCGGCGGCACCTGTCCGACGACACGGAGAGCGTGCCGTACATGGCCGTGGAGGCCGGCCGGCACGCGTTGCGCAACGCCGGCCTGGAGGCCGGCGATCTCGACCTGGTGGTCTTCTCCTCCTGGTCGCAGCGCCGGTACGCGCCTGAGGACGGGCCCCGGATCGCGATGCGGCTGGGCGCCGGGCGGGCCTTGGCCTTCGATGTGTGCGCCGCCTGCGTGGGCTTCGTCCACTCCGTGCAGACGGCCGCCGCGATGCTGACCAGCCACCAGTGGCGGCACGCCCTGGTGATCTGCTCCGACCAGTTCTCGCGTCGGCTCAAGCCCGGGCGGCGCGGTTCGTACGTAGGCGGCGACGGGGCGGGCGCGGCCGTCCTGGAGGTGGGGGCGCCGGACGACTCCCGGCTGCGGGACTCCGTCGTACTCAGCTACGGCGAGCACGCGGGCGTCTCCAAGGCCCGCGGCAGCGACGGCTGGACGGTGAGCCTGCCCACGATCTCCCAGGTGGCCGCCGCGACCGCGGGCGAGGCCACTGACCTGGTGCTGCGGCGCAACGGCATGACCATCGCCGATGTGGACCGGGTCGTGCCGCATCCGGGCTCGGCCCGGATCAGCGAGGAGCTGGTACGGCGTATCGGCGTCGCCCCCGAGCGGGTCCTGACGAACCTGCGGACACGCGGCCAGACCACCAGCGCCACGATCCCGAGCGCCCTGTCGGAGTTCACCGAGTCCGGCGAACTGCGCAAGGGCAACGTGATCCTGTCGCCCGCGGCCGGCGCGGGGTGGTTCTCGGGCGCCCTGCTCTACCAACTCTGACGCACCGACGCACCGACGCCCCGACGGACAGCACACGACGACGGGAAGACGAGGAAAGGACCTCCCCCATGCCCGAAACCCACTCACCGCGCGAAGGCGGAGGCCTGCCGGTCGTGCTCAGTGGTGTCGGCCACTACTTCCCCGGCGAGCCGGTCACCAACGACCACTTCGCCCGCCTGCCCGAGCTGGACGTGGACGACGCCTGGATACGCACGTACACGGGCGTGCGGACCCGGCACTGGGCCGGCCCCGAGGAGCGGTTCGCCGAGATGGGCGTCAAGGCGGCCCGGCGCGCTCTCGACGACGCGGGCCTCGACATCTCCGACGTGGACGTGATCGTCGGCACCAGCGCGACCGCCCGGCCACGCGCCAACCCCTCCTCCCTCGGCAACAACTACATGGACATCTCCCTGCCGGTGCAGCGGCAGCTGGGCGCCCGCGACGCGTTCTGCTTCGACGTGACCGCGGTGGCCTGCGCCGGGTTCCTGTACGCGAGCGTGGTGGCCCGCGGACTGCTGGCGACGACGGGGGCCCAGACCGCCCTCGTCGTGTGCGCGGAGAGCCCGCACGCCATCCTCAACTTCGGGTTCAAGAACTCCGCGCTCTTCGGCGCGGGCGCGGCGGCCGCGGTGTGGCGGCGCGGCGAGTCCTCGGGCGGCGGCGCCGACGGCCTGCCGACGCGCAGCGGCATGATCGACGTCGTCCTGCGCGCCGACGGCCGCTACTACGACGCCTTCGACATCGACGAGAACGACAAGATGGTGATGCGCGGCGGGGTGCTCTCCGAGGTCACGCCCGACATGCTCGTCGACGCCGGCGAGACGGTCCTCAAGCGCAACGGCCTGGCCCCGGAACAGATTTCCTGGTGCATTCCGCATCAGGCCAACACCAATCTCCTGTATCCGATGGCGGACCGCCTTGGAATTCCGCGTGAGCGGATGCTCCTGAATCTGCCGCACCGCGGAAACACATCGAGTGTGGGAATGCCGAGCGCGCTCTCCGAATACGTCGGTGACGGCACGGTGAAACCCGGCGAACTACTTCTGGGCGTCAGCATCGGGCGCGGCCTGAGTTGGGGCGCCATGGTTTTCCGGTACCAGTGAACCGCCGTACCGCCGCGGCGTACGCGACAACCGAGAGCGAGAGGTGAACGGCCTTGTCCGAATCCAGGAACGCGCTGGTGACCGGGGGGACCCGCGGCCTCGGCCTGGCCGTCGCCCGGCTGCTGGTGGCGCGGGGATGGCGCACCACGGTCCTCGGCCTCGACCGGGGACGCCTGGAGAAGGTGCGGGCCATGGCCGAGGCCGAGGGCCTGGACCTGCGCGCGGTGCGGGCCGATGTCACCTCGGAGGAGTCGGTGCGGGAGGTGTTCGCCGACCTGACCCGCAGCGAGCCGCTGCACCTGTGCGTGAACAACGCGGGCCGCAACCTCTCCCGTCTGCTGCTGCGCGAACCGCGGGAGGGCGGCGACGCCGAGCTGCTCACCCATCCGCTCGACGACTGGGAGCAGACGCTGCGGCTGTGTCTGACCGGGGTCTTCCTCGTCGGCCGCGAGGCCGCCGCCGGCATGGTGCGGCACGGGGTGCCCGGCGCCATCGTCAACGTCTCCTCCGGTCTCGCGGCGGGCGCCTACGGGCAGTCCGCGTACACCGCCGCGAAGGCGGGCGTGGAGGCGCTCACCCGTACCTGGTCCTATGAACTCGGCCGCTACGGGATCAGGGTGGCGGCGGTCGCGCCGGGCGTGATGGACGGTGAGGCACTGCGCGAGAAGAGCACGGCTTTTCCACGGCACGCCCGTTATATGGACGGGCTGAAGCGCTTTGTGCCGCTGGCCCGTTGGGCGACGGAGGAAGAGATCGCGGACGCGGTGTGCTTCGCCGCGGAAAACCCGTATGTCACCGGATCGGTCATTCGGGTCGATGGCGGCGGGCCGCCCGGCTGGGTTCCGTAACGACGCCACCCGATGGGTGAACTGCGGCTTTTTCGCGGGGTACTTCGAGTACCCGCGGCTTGAATCATCGAGTACTGGAGGCCAGATGCAGCCTAATGCCGACGCCACTAGTTTTTCGTCCATGACCACAGGCCAGCACGGCATCTGGGAAGATGCCGGAATACGCTTTACCGGATTCGGCCACTATTTCGGCTCCGAGGAAATACACAACCACGGCGTCGAGAACGCGACGACGAGCCACGTGGAGGACCGCGTCATCGGCGGGGTCGGCGTCCGCACCCGATACCGGGCCAACGACGACGAGACCCCCGTGTTCATGGCCGCGCAGGCCTCCCGGCAGGCGCTGGAGCAGGCCGGGGTCGACGCCGACGACATCGATGTGATGGTCGTCAGCCACTGGACGGACCGCAATTACGTGCACGAGGTGGGCGCGCTCACCGCGGCGGAGCTGGGCATGAAGGGCTCCATGGCCTTCGAGGTGTGCGGCTCCTGCGCCGGTTTCATCCAGGCGGTGCACACCGCGGCGTCGTTCCTGACCGCCCCGACCGGCTACCGCAAGGCGCTGGTGGCCACCACCGAGCGGGTCACGCGGCGGGTGCGGCCCGGCTCCAAGGGCTCGATGCTCGTCTCGGACGGCGCCGGGGCGTGTGTCCTCGAAGCCAATCCCGGCGGCTCCCCCGGGCTCATCGACTCCGTGTTCCACACCGACGGCAGCCTCGCCCACATGTCCGCGGCAGGCGGGGACAAGGGATGGGTGAAGAGCCACCCGGACCTCAACGACGTCGCCCTTGCCCACATCAGCGACACCGTCGAGGAGATCCTCGGCCGCAACAAACTGACGATCGGCGACATCGACTGGCTCATCCCCCACTCGGGGACCGAGCCGCTGGCCAAGGGCATCCAGCACAACCTGGGAGCGGACCCGGCGCGCGTCCTGACCAACCTCGCCTTCCGCGGCAACGTCTCCAGCGCCTCCATCCCCACCACCGTCTCGGAACTGCGGGAGCGCGGCGTGGTCAAACCCGGCGACCTGGTGCTCTCCCCCTCCATCGGCGGCGGCGTCTGGTGCTGGGGCAGCCTCCTGTACCGGATCTGAGCGAAGGGCCGACGCGGTGACCACGACCAAGGGCCCCCGGGACGCACTCGTCACCGGCATGGGCTTCTGTCTGCCGGGGCGTACGGCGCCGACGGCGACACCCGAGCAGTTCTGGACGGCCGTCGCGCACGGCGACTCCTTCCTCGCGCAGGACGACGGCACCTACTTCGGCAGCGTCCCCCTGGACCCGGACTCCGTCGCCGCGCGGCTGCCGGAGATCCCGCCGCGCTTCGTCGAGAAGTACTCCGACATCCATCTGTACGGGCTGCTCGCCCTCTTGGAGGCGTGCGAGGACGCCGCGCTCGACTGGCGGTCGGGCGCACTGAGCGAGGCCGCCGTCCTCGCGGGCCGCAACGCCACGGCCGACGCCATCGTCGACACGTATCTGCCGGTGCTCCTCGCCGACACCCGGAACATCAGCCCGCGCGAGGCCCGCTCGATACTGTTCCGCAACGTCCTCAACGCGGTGATGTCGGACGTCGAGACGACCCAGGCGGGCCTCGTCGGCGCCACCGGCCCGAGCTACACGCTGTCCTGCGGGTGCGCCTCGTCGTCCGTGCTGCTCGGCAACGCGGCCCGCATGATCGCGGCGGGCGAGACGGACATCGCGGTGGTCACGGGCGCCGACTACTGGCGCGAGAGCAGACTGCGGCAGTACGCGGAGCTTGAGGCGCGCTCGGTGACCGGGAGCGAACCGCAGACCGCCACCCTCATCGACGAGCCCATGCGCCCCTACGACCAGCGGGCCGCCGGCCTCAACTACGGCAACGGCGCGGCCACCTTGATCCTGGAGAGCCGCGAGCACGCGCGGCGCAGGGGCGCGCGGGCCCACGGACGGCTCCTGCGCCAGACCACCACCCGCAACGCCCAGCCCAACCTCGCCCTCGACGTGGAGGGCACGGGGGCGGTGCGCGCCGCGCGCTCCTGCATGGCCGGGATCGCATCGCCGGACGAGATCGACTACGTCAACGGCGCCGCGACCGGCGACCGCGCGTTCAACCTCATGGAAGGCAACATCATGCCCGCGATCTTCGGTGAGCGGGCGGCCCGGCTGCCCGTCACCGTCCAGGAGGCCGTGTTCGGCCACAGCGGGGCCCCGCTCGGAGTGATCGGTGTGGCGGCGACGCTCCAGATGATGGGCCACGGCCACATCGCGCCGACCGCCAACTGCGAGAAGCCCGCCGACGTGTGCACCTTCGACCCGGTGCCCGGCACCCAGGGGCGGCCCGCGCGCATCGACCTGGCCCTCAGCCTCAACTACACGATCGGCTCCGTGGCCAGCGCCATTCTCCTGGGAGGTGCCGATGACTGAGCACACGCCGCCCGGCGCCGGGCACCTGCTCGAAACGGGCTCCCTGGCGCCCGTCGGCCGCCGCGTCCTGCTGGAGTCCCCACCCGGCGCCGACCACACGCGGGCGGTCCGGGAGATCTGGGAGCGCCACGGCTTCCACGTCACGCACGAGGAGAGCGCGGACACCACCCAGCCCCCGGACGTGTACTGCGTCGTGGCCATCGGCAACGAAGCACTCGGTGCCCGGCCCTCGGCACCCTTGCGCCGCACCCGCGTCGCCGGGGTCCTGAAAGCCATGGCGCGACGGGGCGAGGGCCGTGCCGTCCTGGTCACCGACACGGGCCCGCACGTCCACGACGACGCGGAGCCCGAGGCCGCCGCGCAGCGGGCCGCCGACCACGCGTGGTGGCAGCACCTGGCCAAGCACTGCGCGAGCCGGGGCGTGCTCGCCAACACGGTGCGCGTCGGCTACACCCCGTTCCTCGGGCACGAGCTGACCGACGAGGCGGCGGGTGAACTGCTGCGCCATCTGGTCACCCGCCGCCCCGTGGCACCGGAGGAACTGGCGGCGGCACTGCGGCTGCTGGCCTCGCGCGGCTTCGGCAATGTCGCGGGCGAGACGCTGCCGCTGGACAGCGGACTCGACGCGAGCATCGTGCCCATGCCTTCGGCCCGCCCACCGCGCACGAGCGCGGCCGCGGGTGACGGCGCAGCGGTGCCCGATCCGTTCCGGCTGACCGGACGTGTGGTCCTGGTCACCGGCGCCAGCAGCGGGATCGGGGCGAGTATCGCTCGGGAGTGCGCGGTGCGCGGCGCCGATGTCGTCCTGGCCGCGCGCCGCCGCCCGGAGCTGGAGAAGCTGGCCGCCGAGGCCCGCGAACTGGGCCGCACGGCCTGGGTGTTGACCGCCGACCTGGCGGATCCGGCGCGGGCCGCCGACCTCGTGCACGAGGCGTGGGAGCGCACCGGAGGCGTCGACGCGCTCGCCTACGGCGCGGGCGCCGTCTCCTTCGACGGCTCCGGTGACAACTCCGCCAACCGTCAGCAGCTGCTGGCCCTCAACTCGCTGTCGTACGCGGGTATGTGCGACGCGCTGCTCGAGCACTGGGTGGCCGCGGGCCGGGGCGGGGCCGTGGCCGCCGTCTCCTCGCTCGCCGCGGTGAGCGCGCCGGTGGCGAACCTGGCGAGCTACGGGCTCAGCAAGGCGGCGACCGCGCAGTTCACCACCCACTTCGCGACCTCGGCGGCCCGGCACAGGGTGCGGGCCAACAGCGTGCTTCCGGGTTTCGTCCGCACCCCGATGACGGACGTCACCAACCCCGCGTTCCTGGAGGCCACCAACCGGCTCGTGCCGACCGGCCGGATGAGTGAGGCGACAGAGGTCGCGGCGCTCGTCTGCTACCTGATCAGCGACGCCGCGGCCGGGCTGACCGGCACCCGGCTGCGCGTCGACGGCGGCGGTCACTGCCTGGCCGGACTGCCCGCCCTGGCCCCATCCCAGCACACCCTTCGAGGAAGGAACCCGGCTGTGACGCCCTGCGTACCCCGCCCCCGCCCCGCCGTGCCGGAAGGGGACCACAGGTGACCGAGGACAGGCCCCTCAAGGGCAAGGTGGCGCTGGTCGCCGGCGCCTCGTCCGGCATCGGGGCGAGCATCGCCCGCGCGCTGGCGGCGGCCGGCGCCTCTGTCGCCCTCGTCGCCCGCCGCAAGGACCAACTGGCCTGCGTCGAGCGCGATGTGGCCGGGCACGAGGTGCCCGCCGTCACGCTCATCGCCGACCTGTCGGCCGACGGCGTGCCCAAGGAGACGGTGGCCGCCGCCGAGCGCGCCCTCGGCCCCATCGACATCCTGGTGAACAACGCCGCCCTGGCGCGCACCGGACCCATCCACGACACCAACCCCCGCCACTGGCGGCAGGCCTTCCACCTCAACCTGGACGTGCCCTTCCTGCTGGCCCGCACGGTGCTCCCCGGGATGCGCGAGCGCGGCCACGGCTGGATCGTCAACATCAGCTCGGAGGGCAGTCTGCTCCAGGCCGACTGGTCGGCCCCGTACTCCATCACCAAACGCGCCCTGAACGCGCTTACCGCTCAAATCGACCTGGAGAACCGGCACTTGGGTGTCCGCGCCATCGCCGTGCTGCCCGGCTGGGTGCGAACTGACCTGGCGCAGGACCCCGAGTCGCTGGGGGTGGGCGTCACGGATCTGCTGGACCCCTCGGACATCGCCGATGTCGTGCTGTGGGCCATCACCCGCCCGCCCGCTGTCAGCATCGGACCGCTGATACCGGTTCGCCCCGTCAGCAGGAACGCCCAGACCTTGGTCAACTGGGAGCAGTACCTGCGGACGCTGCGCCATTACGACGCCTCCGGCGGTCACATGGTCGACGTGCCCGGGGCCCCTGAATGACGGGCCCCACGACATCACAGGCCCCGGCGGCGCGGGATCTCGACGTGACGGCCGACGTGACGGCCGACATGGCGGCCGACCGCCTCGTCGAGATCCTGCGGCCGGGGGACGCACGGGTGCCGGACGCCGAGCACTGCGTCACGGGCGCGCTGCTCGCCGCCCGCGCCGAGGCCCACCCCGACCGCGTGTACGCCGTCTTCGAGGACGGCACCCACTGGACGTACGGGCAGGCCTACGACGACGCGCGCACCACCGCCGCCGCCCTGTACCGGCTGGGTGTGCGCCAGGGCGACACCGTGCTGTGCTGGCTGCCCAACGGCCTGGACGCGCTGCGCGTCTGGTACGGCGTCAATCTCCTCGGCGCCGTCCACGTCCCCGTCAACACCGCCTACCGGGGCGCGCTCCTGGAACACGTACTGGACAACTCCGGGGCCCGGGTCCTCGTGGTGCACGCGCTGCTCGTCGAGCGGCTCCAGCACATCGGCGACAGCCGCCTCCAGGAGGTCGTGGTCCTCGGCGGCGGACCGGACGCCCCCTGGCCGGACGCCCTGCCCGGCGCCCCGCGCGTGCACGGCCCCGCGGCGCTGCGGGGCCTGCCGGAGGACTTCGTCCCGCCCGAGCGACCGGTCGCGCCCTGGGACACCATGGCGGTGATCTACACCTCGGGCACCACCGGCCCGTCCAAGGGCGTCCTGGTCTCCTACGTCCACCACTACTCGACGGTGACCGCGCTCCTCGACGACGACATCGGCGAGGACGACCGGTATCTGCTCAACCTGCCGCTGTGCCACGGCGGCGGTACCGAAGTCGCGTACTGCATGCTCCTGTTCGGGGGCTCGATCGTCGTCACCGAGAACTTCCGCACCGGTGAGTTCTGGGACGTGGTGCGCCGCCACGGGGTGACCATGTGCACCCTGCTCGGCGCCATGGTCGACTTCCTGCTCGGCCTGGCGCCCCGGCCGGACGAGACCGAACACCCGCTGCGGGCCGCGTGCGTGATACCGCTGACGCGCCAGGCCCTGGACTTCGGCCGCCGCTTCGGCGTGGACGTCTACACCGGGTTCAACATGTCCGAGACCTCGGCGCCGCTGGTGTCACCGCTCAATCCGCAACGCACGGGCAGCTGCGGACGGCCGCGGCCGGGGGTGCAGTGCCGGGTGGTCGACGCGTACGGCATCGACGTACCCGACGGCAGCGTCGGCGAACTGGTGCTGCGCGCCGACCGGCCGTGGTCACTGTTCCACGGCTACCACGCCATGCCGGAGGCCACCGCGGCGGCATGGCGGCACGGCTGGTTCCGCACCGGGGACGCCGTGGTGCGTGAGCCCGGCGGCGACTACTTCTTCGTGGACCGCATCAAGGACGCCATCCGGCGCCGCGGCGAGAACGTGTCCTCGATGGAGGTCGAGGCCGAGTTGCTGAGCCATCCCGCCGTGGCGTTCGCCGCCGCCGTGGCGGTGCCCAGCGACTTCGCCGAGGACGAGATACTCGCCGCCCTCGTGCTGCGGCCCGGGGCCCGTTTCGAACCGGAGGAGTTCATCGGGTACTTGCGGCCGCGCATGGCGCACTTCATGGTGCCGCGCTATCTGCGCGTCCTGTCCGAGCTTCCGGTGACGGACACGGGCAAGGTCCGCAAGGAGACGCTGCGCGCCCAGGGCGTCACCCCCGACACCTGGGACCGCGCGGCGGCCGGGATCGAGGTCACCCGTGACCGCATCCGGTGAGCCGGGCGCCCCCGCGCACCGTGTCGTCGACGTCTGCGCGCTGTCCCTGGACCGCGAGTGCTGGCGGACGTACTTCCGCGGGCTCGGCGCGGTGGCGCCCGCGTACCTGCGCGCCTTCGGCCGGCACGCGACCGCGGTCTTCGGCGCCGATTACCCGCGCTTCCGTGCCCGCCTCGACGCCGGGGACCAGGACGGCGCCGTCGACCTGCTCGTGTCGGACCGGCCCGAACGCGTCGACGCCGACGCGCTGTTGAGGACCATGGACGACAACGGCGTCGTCCACCAGATCCTGATGAGCTGCGGCGGCGCCACCGCCGACGGCGACGACGTCAACAGCCGGGTCGCGGCCGTCGCCGCCAAAGCACCCGACCGGCTCCAGGCCTGGGCGGGCATCGACCTGACCGACCCGGGCCGTGCCGTCGCCGAACTGGAACGCTGCCATCTTCTCGGTATGCGCGGCTTCGCGGTGACCCCGTTCTGGCAGGGCGTCGACCCGCGCGACACCGCGTACGACCCGGTCTACCGCAGGGCGCGGGAGCTGGGCATGCCGTTGTGGCTGCACACCGGGCACCACTTCTCGCGGCACGCGGCCGAGTTGTGCCATCCCCGCAACGTCGACTGGATCGCCCTGCGCCACCCCGGTCTGCCGATCGTCGCGGGGCACGCCGCCTGGCCCTGGACCCTTGAGCTGATCTCCATCGCCCAGCGGCACCGCCACGTCTACCTCGACATCTCCTCCCACCGACCGCAGTGGATGGCCCGCCCAGGATCGGGCTGGGAGTCCCTGCTCCTGTACGGCACCACGGTGCTGCGCGACCGGGTCCTGTTCGGCTCGGCGACCTGGGTCAACGCCGATCCGGTCGCCGCGCTTGCCCGGCAGGTCGCCGCCCTGGATCTCGGCGACGAGGTCACGGACCGCTGGCTGTACGGCAACGCGGCCCGCATGCTCGGGCTCGGCCCCGGCTGACGCCGGTACGCGCGCCCCAGCACAGAACCAGCACGTATCCAGCAGAGAAAGGGACCTATCGTGATTGACCCCGCCGACTACGCCCTGTGGAACAGCGGCGTGCCGCGCCCGTACCTCAAGGCGCTGTCCCGCGACGACCTGCTCACCGAGGGCGACGGCGTGCGCGTCCGCGACTCCGGTGGACGCTGGTATCTGGACGGCCGCTCCGGACTGTGGAACGTGACGCTCGGCTATGGCAACACCCGCGTCAAGGAGGCCATCAAGCAGCAGGTGGACCGGCTGCCGTTCGCCAACAGCTACGGCTACGGACGTCCCGCGCAGGTCACCGTGGACTGCGCCGAGGCCCTCGTCCGTCATCTGCCCGAGGGCATCAACCACGTGCGGTTCGCCAGCAACGGCGCCCAGGCGGTGGAGATGGCCCTCCAGCTGTCGCGCTTCCTGCGGCTGCGGGCCGGACAGCCCGAGCGCATGGCCGTGTTCGCCATGTGGGACGGCTTCCACGGGCAGGGCCCTGGCGCCGGCATGGTGACCGGTGTCCCCTACCTGCACCACCAGACCGGGCCGATGCTCCCCGAAGTGCACCACGCTCCCGGTCCGTTCTCGGCGGGTGCGACGCCGGGCATCAGCGACATGGAACGACTGATCACCGAGTTCGGTCCCGAGCGGGTGACCGCGGTGATCGTGGAGCCCGTCGTCGGCGAGGGCGGCCACATCCTGTCCCCCGAGTACCTCGGCTCCCTGGGCCGGTTCTGCCGTCAGCACGACATCCACCTGATCTTCGACGAGGTCGTCACCGGCATGGGCCGGGTCGGCGACTTCACCCGCGCCGGCCAACTGCCCGATGTCACCCCCGACATCATCACCCTGGGCAAGGGCATCACATCGGGGTACGTGCCGATGTCGGCCGTCGCCATCCACGACCGCCTCTACGAGCAGCTGCACGAGCGCACCACGGGCGACACCGCGCTCAGCGTCGGCTCGACCAACGACGGCCACGCGGTGGCCGCGGCGGCGGCGCTCGCGGTGATCGGGGCGCTCACCGAGGACGGCGTGCTGGAGAACGTGCGCCGGCGCGAGGCCGACCTCCTCTCCGCCCTCGGCAAGCTCCAGGCCCAGCACCCGGAGCTGAGGGCCTTCCGCGCCCTGGGCCTGTTCTGCGGCCTGGAACTCGGTGAGCCCGGCGGTCCGTCGTGGTCCCCGGGCAAGGTGAACCAGCTGCGCATGACCCTGGAGAGCCGAGGCGTGCTCAGCTCCAGCCTGCGCGTCGTACCGAATCTGATGCTCATGCCGCCGCTGGTCATCACCGAGGACGACGTGGCGGAGATAGCCGAGGCGCTCGACGGCGCGCTCACCGATGTGAAGTCGGGCCGGCGCCCCGAGTCCGGGTTCGCCAAGGCCATGGGATGACTCGTCGGGGCCACAGGACGGCAAGGCGTTTTTCTCCACGTGATGGAAGGTGAGTGACGACATGTCCAATGCGCACACCGATCGCAAGACCAGCAAGCAGTGGCAGGAGGAGGCGGCGGAGGAGTGGGACCGGTACGCCGACATCTGGGACAGCTGGACCCCCGATGACAGCCGGGACGATGCCGAGGAGGCCGCGGACTTCCTCGCGGGCCTCGCCAAGGGCGGCACCGCGCTGGAACTGGGCATCGGGACGGGCCGGGTCGCCCTGCCGCTCGCGCAGCGCGGCGTGCGGGTGGCCGGTATCGACGCCTCGCCGAAGATGCTGCTGAAGCTCAAGGAGAAGCCGGGCGGGGACCGGATCGAGGTCTTCGAGGGCAACTTCGCCGATGTCGACGTCGAGGAGGACTACGACGTCATCTTCATCGCCCTCGCCACCCTGTTCGTCCTGCCCGACCAGGACGAACAGGCCCGCTGCCTGGCCAACAGCGCCAAGCGGCTCAAGCCGGGCGGGCGGCTCGTCGTCCAGAACATCGTGCCGGACATGACGTACTACCAGCGTGGGCGGCAGAACGACTACGGGATGACCGAGCCGTTCCGTATCTCCGGCCGGCTGGCCGGGCATCCGCGGCTCGCCTGGTTCGAGATGAACCACGTCGATCCGACGACGCAGATGGTCAAGCGCACGGACGTCATCATGAGCGAGAAGGGCAACCGCATCATCGCGGCGACCATGCGGTTCGTGTGGCCCTCGGAGCAGGACCTGATGGCCCGCCTGGGCGGCCTGACGCTGGAGGACCGCTGGGGCGGCTGGCGCAAGGAGCCCTTCCACTACGACAGCAGGGACGCGGTGTCCGTCTACCGCAAGCAGTGACCGTCCGGCGCCGGACGTGACCGAGGCCGGGGGCGGCGACCAGCCGCTCCCGGCCTCGGCCGCACCGAGCGTGCCCGAACCTGCCCGTACAGGCATTGGGGGTACTCGAACGGGCAGCAGGACGAGTACTTCCAGGGCGTAGGTAGCCGGTGCGCCGGTCACTACGCTGATGGTTCCGACCCCCGTCACGTGCACCGACTCAGGGTGGGCAGAAGCAATGAGCGAAGAGTTCGGGCAGGATCGTCCGGCCGAAGCGGGCAGCGGGAGCGGCACGGACGTGCTCGTCGAGCGCCGCGGCCCCGTGCTCGTGATCCGGCTGAACCGGCCGCGCGTACGCAACGCGTTGACCCGCGCCATGGCCGAACGGCTGGCCGCGGCCTTCACGGAGCTGGATGCCCGCGCGGAGCTGCGTGTCGGCGTGCTCACCGGCGCTCCGCCGGCGTTCTGCTCCGGCATGGACCTCGGGGCCTTCGCCCGCGGGGAGCGCGCGTCCCTGCCGGGGCGTGGCTTCGGCGGTCTGACGGAGCAGCCGCCGAGCAAGCCGCTGATCGCCGCCGTGGAGGGTGCGGCGGTCGGCGGTGGTTTCGAAATGGTGCTCGCCTGCGACATGGTGGTGGCGGCGGACGATGCGGTGTTCGGGCTGCCCGAGCTGCGCCGAGGGCTTGTGGCCGCGGCCGGCGGACTGCTGCGGCTGCCGCGCGCGATCGCGCCGGCCGTGGCGATGGAGATGGCATTGACCGGCGAACCGATCGATGCCCAGCGGGCCTTCGCGCTGGGCCTCGTCAACCGTGTGGTGGCCCCGGGCACGGCACTGACGGCGGCCTGCGAGCTGGCGGAGAAGATCGCCGCGCATGCGGACCACGCCGTCCTCGCGAGCAAGGGGGTCCTCGCTCGGGTGCGCGACGGGGAGTTGGCGGACGAGTACCGCTCGCACCGCGAGCTGCTGTCGGGGATCCTCGACTCCCCCGGCGCGCGGGCAGGTGCGCGGGAGTTCGTCGGGGAACGTCTGGGCGGGCCGCGATGACGTGCACGGACGGGGACCGGATGGTCAACCCCGGGCTCCGGTGGTCACCCCGGCCGGAGAGGAGTACTTACGGAACAGTTCACGTCGGCCGCTGACGCCCAATTTCCGCAGGGCGCTACTGACTTGATTCTTTATGGTCTGCGACGCGAGGGAGAGTTCGCTGGCGATTTCCTCGTTGGTATAGCGGCGCAGTACGAGGCTCAGGACCTGCTCCTCCCGGCGGGTGATGGCGGGCAGCCCGTCGGGCATGACGCTGCGCACGTCTACGTGTTCGCGTTCGTTCTTGCCGAGTATCCACATGCGTTGGCCGTTGTACGTGCGCACCACCGCGTCCACGAGTTCCGAACTGCCCACGCTCTTGTGCAGGAAGCTGTCGGCCCCCGCCGATATGGCGGTAACGACGGCCCCGGGCGAGGTGTCCGCGGTGAAGACGACGACCCGGGGCGCGTCCTCCATCGCCTTCACCCGTTGGCAGAGATCGGCACCGCTGGTCGCGCCGTCCAGTTCCAGTTCCAGTACGACGACACCCGGGCAGGACGTTGTGACGGCATTCCACGCCTCGTCACTGGTGGCGGCCTCCGCTGTCCACGCCACTCTCGTGTCGAGCAGTGACGACAGCGCGTACCTGACCACGGGGTGGCGATCGACGACGAGTACACCTAACGCTTGCATGGGGACTCCTCACACAGTGAGTGCAGCGGATGGGTAGTCAGGTCTGCAATGCTCCGAGAGGTGCCTGCGCCGCGCTCCGGACGCCGCCGCGAGGGCGGCGCGTCACGACGAGCGGTATCGGACGAGCTGGGTCAGTCGCTGCGTGGGCCCATGGCCTCCCGCACGGCCGACTCCAGGGGGCGGGCTGGTCAGGCCGGCACTCGGAGTCATTCAATGTCACGTAATCAATCGTGAGACAACACCCCGTTGGACATTCCGAAAACGGAATCAGTCGCTCCTAGACACCCCGTTGGACATTCCGCGTTCGGATCCAGTCGTTCCTCCTTGCCCCGCCCGCGGATGACAGACGACTGGCTAGAGACTGTCACGGACACACACTTTTCCGGCAGCCTCCAGTCGTACCATGTACGAGAAATCGTACGGTACTCGCGGTACCAAAGGTACTCCTGGTACCAGAGGTGGCCCAGATCGGAGAAGTGGCTTTCGCCGGTGCCGCAGCGCTGCTGTACGCCCACCACGGCCTTCGGGAAGCCTCCGCGCAAACCCGGTGGCGGAACCACGGCGGCCGCTGCTAGTTTCCCGGAGGCCGTGCGAGAGAGCGAGGAGGTGGTACCCGTGAACGTATCGACATGGGTGCTCCCCTCCGGGGTCACGGTCGGGCGATAGGTCGTCCGGGAGCGCCGTCCAGTGGCACTCCCGAAAGGCTCGACCATGCGATTCACTTCTGAACGGCGTCTCGACGACGATGTCCTGGAGCGCGAATTCACCCTCGGTGCGCTCCCCGGCATCCTGTGGACGCCCGCCTCCGCATCCGCGGCGGCGCCGCTGATCCTGCTCAGCCCCCCTCCTCTCGGGCTGCGCAAGGCGTACCCCCGACTGGTGGCCCGAGCCCGGCACTCCGCGGCGGACGGCTTCGCCACGGCCACCATCGAGCTGCCCGGAAGCGGTGACCGGCCCCGCCTGCCCGCCGCCGAGCGGGCCCTGGCCGACCTGCGCAGGGTGATGGGGGCGGGGGAGCCGGTCAGCGACGAGATCATCGACGCCCTCATCCTCCCGCTGGTCGACAAGGCGGTCCCGGAATGGCAAGCCGCCCTGGACGCCCTCCTGTCACTG